>NZ_WWJX01000605.1 GCF_009865215.1 Streptomyces sp. SID3343
ACACACACACACACACACACACACACACACAGGACACGCACAGCCGTGTGTGCGTCACCCGGCCGCACGGCGGTCGTTGTGCGGGGCGTGGACCGGCCCCTCCCCGTGGCCGGAGCCCGCACGCCCGGCGACCCGTCCCCCGAGGTCGCCGGGCGTTCCCCTTCCCGGGTCAGACCCAGCGGGCGATCTGGTCGCCGTACACCGGCACGGCGGCCGCCGCGTGCCCGGCGCGCTTGCCGCCGGTGTCGCGTCGGCGGACGTAGACCAGGGTGGTGGCGAGTTCGGCGTGGTCGGCGTACGACCTGATGTCGTCGATGTCCACCTTCTCGTCGTGCATGTGCGTGAGCCGGCTCGCGCGCAGGACGTGCGGGGTCAGGTCGCGGTCGGGCAGGACGCCGGCGTGCCGGCCGAGGCGGGTGAGCATGCGGTCGACGTCGAAGCGGTCGAGCCGGGCCCCGCTCGCGTCCAGCAGCAGCGGCCCCTCGGTGCGGCCGTCCAGGACGACGTCGAACAGCGCGCGGATCTCCGCCGGGAGCGGGAAGTCGCTCGTCTTGTCGCCCTTGCGCCGCAGGGTCAGGGTCCGGCCGTCACCACGCCGCTTGAGGGCGTCGACGTCGGCCTCGCACATCTCGCTCACCCGCCCGGCCAGCGTGTACACCAGCGTGACGACCAACGCCTCGCGCGCGTCGGCGCACTTCTCCAGGACGCGCTGCAGCTCGGGTTTCTCCAGGATGGGGGTGTCCGAGGAGGTGTCGCCGCGGTCGACCTTGATGCGGTTGTCGCGGGTGACCGGGTTGACCAGCGGACGCTGGGAGCGGTCCGCCTCGAACCGCGCGAGCGAGGACATGGTGGACAGCCGCCGGTTGATGGACCTGGGCTTGGCGCCGCGTCGTTCCTCCGCCAGGCGCCACACGGTCAAGTCGTCCGCGCTCAGGCAGCCGATCGAAAACCGCTCGTGCCCGAGTTCGGCCGCGTACTCGGCCCAGAAGCGGAGGTCGTCGGCGTAGGCCCGCTTGGTGTTCGTCGACGGGACGTGCGTGCTGGAGAGCCACGCCACCAGGACGTCGAAGGTGGGCCGCTCGCAGATCTCGGCGAGGATCGCCAACCGCTCGCGCCGCTCCCGCAGCTTGCGCGTGACCGGGTCGCGCGGCGCCACCGTGCCGAGCTGCTCGCGGATGCGGGCGAAGGCGTCCTCCGCGCGGCTGGGCGCGAGGGCGATCTCGGCGGACGGTCGGTGTTCGAGCTGCTGTTCGGCCCCAGGTTCCATGATCAAAGGCTAGCTCATAATCCATCTTATGAGCGGGTGGCGCCCTGGTCCGGGGCGATCGGGTCCGCCGGGGCGGTGACGGCGAGAATGCCGTCGTCGTTCACACGACACGTGATGTCGTCGATCCGACGGCACCCGAGCCAAGGGAGTGAAACGTGGCGAGCACCGAACCGGAGCGACCGCGCGAGGAGACCGACCGGCGGTACGCCTGGTACCACCTGTCCGCCGTCGACGAGTACGAGCGCGACGGCGACGACCACCCGTTGTGGCGGATCGCCGACGTCGCCGGCCGGCTCGACGAGCTCACCGCGGCCGCCTACCTCGGGCAGACCCGGCAGGCGAGCGAGACGGACCTGCTCGCCGCGCTGCTCGTGGTCAAGCAGCTCCAGGCCGACCTGGTCGACGCCGAGGGCTACCTGTTGGAGGCGACCCGCCGCAAGAAGGGGTGCCGGTAAGAACGCTGTCACCAGCCGCAAACGGTGGTGATCTTGCGAGGGCGTCACCCGTGTGGGTGAGTCCGAGGCGGTACGGCTGCGGTGGGTGAGGCTCCACGAGGACGATCGGCGATTGTGGCCCGTACTCCGTTAGACCTGGATGAACTCGTCGAGCACTGGACGCTGCTGAAGGACGAGCAGGGGCTCGTGTCCGGCAAGCGTGGTGCGACGCGGCTGGGCTTCGCCGTGCTGCTGAAGTTCTATACGCAGTACGGCCGGTTTCCCCGTAACCGGGCAGAGCTGCCCGGTGAGGCCGTGGAGTTCGTCGCCCGGCAGGTGCAGGTTCCCGCCTCGGGGCTGGAGTCCTACGACTGGACGGGCCGCACGGTCGAGTACCACCGCGGGCAGATCCGGGAGCACCTCGGCTTCCGTGAGTGCAGCGTCGCGGACGCGGAGAAGCTGACGGAGTATCTGGCCGAGCACGTCGCGCACAAGGAACGCAGGCCCGAGCAGGTCCGGGTGGAACTGCTGGCCCGCTGCCGGGAGGAGAGCATCGAGCCGCCCACGCCGGGCCGGTGCGACCGCATCGTGGGGGCCGCTCTGCGGGCGGCCGAGGAGTCGCTGACGGCCCTGATCTCCTTGCGGCTGACCGCGGAGAGTATCGAGCGGATCATGGCGCTGGTGGCGGGTGGCACCGACGATCAGGACGACGCCGGACCCACGGGCGGCGGAACGGAGGGCGAGGATGCGCCGCCGGTGCTGGGGAAGGTCAAGGAAGCGCCGGGCAACGTGAGCCTGGAGACGATGCTCACCGAGATCGACAAGCTCCTGGTGGTGCGGGCGATCGGCCTGCCACGGGATCTGTTCATCGACGTTGCGCCGAAGGTGGTGGCCGGCTGGCGGGCGCGGGCCGCGGTGGAGTCGCCGTCCCACCTGCGGACGCATCCGGTGGCGCTGCGGGTGACGTTGCTGGCCGCGCTGCTGCACGAGCGGGAGCGGGAGATCACCGACACGCTGGTGGAGCTGCTGATCTCCACAGTGCACCGGATCGGGGCGCGCGCGGAGAAGAAGGTCACCGAGCAGCTGATCAACGCGTTCAAGAAGGTGTCGGGCAAGGAGAACATCCTCTTCAAGCTCGCCGAGGCGTCGCTCGGCGCCCCGGAGGGGACGGTCCGCCAGGTCGTCTTCCCTGCGGTGTCCGGGGGCGAGGCGACACTGCGGGAGCTGGTGCACGAGTTCAAGACCCGCGGGCCGGTCTACCGGCGCACGGTGCAGACCACGCTGAAGGCGTCCTACACCAACCACTACCGGCGCGGGCTGATCAAGCTGCTGGACGTGCTGGAGTTCCGCTCCTCCAACCATGCCCACCGGCCCGTGATCGAGGCCCTGGCGCTGGTGGCGCGCTACGCGAGCGCCGGGAACACGACGTACTACCCGCTGGGCGAGACGGTCCCGGTCCACAAGGCGATGGGCGGGGACTGGGCGGAGGTCGTGCACCGCACCGACAAGCACGGCCGGCGCCGGGTGGTGCGCATTGTCTACGAGGTCGTCGCCTTCCAGGCCCTGCGCGACCAGCTCAAGTGCAAGGAGATCTGGGTGGTCGGCGCCGACAAGTGGCGCAACCCGGACGAGGACCTGCCGCAGGACTTCGAGGCCCGGCGGGCGGAGAACTACCGGGAGCTGCGCAAGCCGCTGGACGCCGCGGTGTTCGTCGACGAACTGCGCGAGCAGATGACGGCCGAGCTGACCCTGCTCAACGACCAGATGCCGAAGCTGTCCTGGCTGGACATCGCCGAGAGGAAGTCCGGCGCGATCCGGCTCACGCCGGCCGAGGCCCAGCCCGAGCCGCGCAACCTGCGCAGGATCAAGGGCGAGGTTGCCCGGCGGTGGGGCATCGTGCCGCTCGTCGACATGCTGAAGGAAGCGGTGCTGCGGACCGGCTGCCTGGACGCGGTCACCTCGGTCTCCGGCGGCGGCAGTCTTTCGCCGGAGGTGCTGGCGGAGCGCCTGTTGCTGGTCATCTACGCGTACGGCACGAACACCGGGATCAAAGCCGTGGCGTCCGGCGGTCACGGGCACACCGAGGACGAGCTGCGGTACGTGCGGCGCCGGTACTTGTCGGCGGAGTCGGCCCGCGCCATCGCCGTCCAGATCGCGAACGCCACCTTCGCCGCCCGCAGCACCGAGCTGTGGGGCCAGGGCTCGACCGCGGTCGCCTCCGACTCCACCCACGTGCGCGCCTACGACCAGAACCTGTTCACCGAGTGGCACTCGCGCTACGGCGGCCGCGGGGTGCTCATCTACTGGCACGTGGAGAAGAAGTCCCTGGCCATCCACTCCCAGCTGATCAACTGCACCGCCTCCGAGGTCGCCGCGATGATCGAGGGCGCGATGCGGCACGGCACCACGATGGACGTCGAGGCCAACTACACAGACAGCCATGGCCAGTCGGAAATCGGTTTCGGCGTCACGAGGCTGCTGAACTTCGACCTGCTGCCCAGGATCAAGCGGATCAACAAGGTGAAGCTGTACCGGCCGGTGGCCGGGGAGCCGGACGCCTACCCGCGGCTGAGCCCGGCGCTGACCCGCCCGATCCGCTGGGAACTCATCGCCCAGCAGTACGACCAGATGATCAAGTACGCCACCGCGATCCGGACCCGTACCGCGTCCACCGAGGCGATCCTGCGCCGCTTCACCCGCAACGCCTCCCACCCCACCTACGCGGCGATGCTGGAGGTCGGCCGCGCCCAGAAGACCATCTTCGTGGCCCGGTACCTGCGACTGCGGGACCTCCAGCGGGAGATCGAAGAGGGCCTGAACGTGATGGAGTCCTCCAACGGCGCGAACTCCGTGATCGCCTACGGCAAAGGCGGGGAGATCGCCTCCAACCGGCGCGACGAACAGGAAATGTTCGTGCTGTGCCTGCGCATCCTGCAATCCGCCCTGGTCTACGTGAACACCCTCATGCTCCAGGACATCCTCGGTGAACCGCAGTGGGCCGACCTCCTCACGCCCGCGGACCGGCGCGGCCTGACCCCGCTTTTCTGGTCCCATGTCCGGCCCTACGGTGAGGTGAACCTCGACATGGGCGCCCGTCTCAACCTCGCTGCGGTCTCCGTGCCGGGCCCCCGGGGCCCGGCCGACCATGCCGCGCGATCCACCGTGGAGAACGGATGAACCTGCGCCGTACGGCACTGCGCGCGGGTCACTCCGGCATCTCGCAACCCCAAGGCGGCTGCCCCGGTCTGTGCCGAAGCCACCGTTCTGACCTGCCCCGCCTGGTGGTGGTACCTGCCGGAAGAAGACCGCGGCGCTCACCGCTCCGGTGGCGACACGGCAGGTCGTACCCATGCCGGCCACCCGTCGTTGAGCAGAGCGTGCTTCGCGTAACCATTCCGAAAACCGACGCGAGGGGGTGCCGTGATCACGGCACCCCCTCGCGTCGGCTGAGGTTCCGCTGCTTGCCCACCGGAGCTGAGGCCCACCGTCCGGACCTGCCCAACGAATCCACACAGGAGAAGATCGCCATGGCACTCGACGCCGCCGTCACCAACCTCGCTATCCACACGACCGATGAGGCGATCATGATGCACTTTGCGCAGTTCCACCCGACCAAGGTGGTCGTGCCCCTGCACTCGCAGACGCAGCAGCGCAGGGAGTTCGGGTTCGTTACCTTCGCTTCGGAACAGGACTGCTCGGCTGCGATCGCGGCCCTGGACGGAACCGACCTCAACAGCCGCACCATCGGCGTAAGGGAGAGGGTCGCACGCCAGGCGAAGTAGAACTCGCCTAACAGGCAGTCGCCAAGACCCTCCATCGAGCGCCAGTCGACGCCCGGCCGGCCGCCGGGCGTCGGCACGCCCATCCGCCCCCACCTGCAAGAGGGTGGGGGCGGGCCTGGACTGACTCTCACCGAAGTTGGGGCATGGCCCAGGTACGCCAGGAACCCGCCACGGGATGATCTTGGGGGCTGCAGGAGGGGTCGTGCCCGGCTCCGGGCCGTCGGGTCAGACGCCGAGTTTCTCGTGGATGGCGTGGCGCCGATCCAGGAAGTGGCACATCGACTTGTCGAACTGGCTGCGATGTTTGGCGGTGTCCTTGGTCAGCAGCCCGGTGAAGCAGTAGTGGTTGGATGCCATGACGTCGGGCCGGATGGCGGGCCCGGAGATGAACCCGGGCAGGTTGTCCCGCAGGTCGTCCCACACCAGGTTCGCGTCCTGGCTGCCCCGCTGCGCCATGTCGCTCAGCGTCATCGGAATCGGGGAGGTCACCTGGACCAGGCCCTCGATCGGATAGACGTCGACGCGGGACTTCCACGGGCCCAGGGTGAGGCCCACCGCACCGATGTCCACGATCTTGTCGGCCTGGTCCGCCCAGCCATTGGCCTTGAGGTACTCGGTCAACAGCGCCTGGAACTTCTCATCGAGGAACATCGACACCTCCGCGGTGCGTTTGTCACGGGGCTCGGCCCGGCGGCCGCCACGGGGGTGAGCGGGCTGCCGGGCACGACGGAACCGATACGGGGGGCGTCGATCCACCCCGCACAACGAGCCGACGCACAACCGGTGACGCACCGAATGTGCGCCTCCCGGGTACTCACGCACAAACAGACGCACACGAGCGTGTGTGCAGCCGGTGGGCCCGGTCGAAGGTGCCTGGCCCCGCCCGGATGGCTCAGGTGAGGGTGCCGGTTGCTTCGGCGGTTTGCCAGCCGCCGTCTTTTTCAGGGTCGGCGGATCCACCGGCGAACATGGCGGCGAAGGTGCTGCTGGAGGGGCCGGGGAGCGTGGCGCAGGCAGCGGCGCCCTGGCTGTCGGTGTACGTCTCGCAGAGCTGGCGGCCCTTGTTGTCGGTGAAGGTGATGCGGGCCGCGGTCACGGGCTCGCCGTCAAGCGTCATGGTGGCCGTCAGGGCCGTCGCCGCGCCCGTGTCCTGCGCGCGGAGGGTGCCTGCAGTCAGCGTGGGTGTGACGCGGGTGAGGTAGCGGTAGTCGCAACGGGACTTCGTGGGGTCGGGCCCGCTGCCGGCGACGTAGAACAGGAGCCGACCGTCAGTGTCCTGGGCGCAGGACATGGCGTACGCGTACTTCTTGGCGACGCACGCGATGTACCCGCTGCTGTCGTTGGGGTCGGGGTAGTTCCCGTCCTCGTGGCCGGAACAGTCGAAGTGGGACGCCGTCACAGGACCCCCCGCAGCCGGAGCACCGCCGGTCCTGCCGGTGGCGGCCCCCACGGGGGAGGTACCGGCCTGCGCCGGAGCGGTGACGCTAACGAAGGCGGTCAGACCGAGGACCGCGCCCGCAATCAGTTTCTTCATGATGTGATCAACGCCGTTCACGGCAAACCGTCACGTACGTCCGATCCAACTTCGCTGGCAAACGATCCATATTGGCCCTCGGGGAGGATCGGAACGGTCAGTAGCGACAACTGGCCGATCTTGATTCCAGTTCGACGACCCGCCCTGTTCGCACTGTTCAGCGGTCCTACGTTCCCTGGCCTCGCGGAACAACCTCGCTTACGCGTACGACACGGCGGGGCCCGATGCGGACCGGGCGCTCGGTACGGAGCGCCCGCACGACCGCGAGGTCAGGCCGCGTCCTTCTCGCACAGAGCGAAGGCGACCACCGACCTCACGTGCATCTTTGCAACCCAGGCCCCGGGCCGTGCTGGGGACGGACCGTTGGCGTCGACAGAGTCCGCGGGAGAACCACCCTTGGTGTAGGCAGGATCCGGTGCGTAGTAGCCGCCGCCGATCAGGTGGGAGCCTTCCGGGCACTGCGCGTAGGAGACCCCGCCGTTTTCTGACTGCTCACCTTGCACGGTGAACGTGGAGCTGTCTGCCGCCGCCGGAACAGTCGCGACCGACAGAATGCCTCCGGCCGCCATGCCCAGCACCAGCAGAGAACGGCTCCATGCCGCCATCGAACGCTTGCCACCCATATCGCGAATCTCCGTATCGGAAAGAACCCACATGCTGGAAGTGTGCGGGACTGCACAGAAAACGATCTTTAAGCGGGAGAGTCACGGTGCTCTCGAAATCACCCTCCCTCGCCACCGTGCCAGGTAGTCAGGGCATGCGCCCGCGTTCATCTATCGACCGTTTACCGAACACCCGCCCCCGGCACCGCCGAACTCCCGAACTTCCACCCCAGTCGTTCATTTTCCCGTTCATCAACTGCTAGCGTTCAGATAGCTACCCGAAGGCGTTTGATGAACAGAGAGGGTGCCCCGTGGCGCTCATCGGCCTGGTCCGCGTCAGCACTGACAAGCAGAAGACCCGGCGCCAGCACGACGCCCTCGGCCCGATCTGCCTCAAGGTCTTCGAGGAGAGGATCAGCGGCAAGCTCGCCGTCGACGACCGGCCGGGCCTGACTGCCGCCCTCGACCACCTCCGCGACGGTGACATGCTCACCGTCCAGGAAGTCGACCGCCTCGGCCGCAACCTCCTGGAAGGGCTGATCGTCCTCAACGACCTCTTCCAGCGCGGCATCGCGGTCAAGGTGCTGGACGGCATCGCCGCCGGCGAGCACACCGAACGCTCGCTCATCCTCGACCTGGCCCTCGCCCTTGCCGAAGACCGGCGCCGCGACATCGTGAAGAAGACGAAGAACGGCCTCGACTCCGCCCGAGCGCGCGGCCGTGTCGGCGGCCGACGTCCCGTCGTCGACGACGACAAGCGCCGCGTGATCCTCGCCCGCCGCGCCGAAGGTCAGTCAATCCGCGAGATCGCCGTCGCAGTCAAGGTGTCCGTCGGCGTTGTACACAAGACCCTCAACCCAGCAGCGACCCCCGTCGACAGTTGATACCCAGGAGCAGATCGCTAAATTGCGGCTGGTGTCCGAGCTAGGACAACGGGGCCGAGTCCGAGGGCATCAGGACTTCAAGGTCATCTGGGTGCCCCTTTGGTCCGTATCTCGGTCACACCCCCGACACCCCTCGTTTGCGGCTGGTGACAGCGTTCTTACCGGCACCCCAAGAAGGTCACCTGGCAACGCATCGCGCAGGCCCTGGGGCTGAAGTCCAGGCAGGCGGCCGAGCGTCGCTTCGTCTCGTTGTGCGGCGACGCCTCCGGGCACGCCCGCACCCAGCTCGACCGCGTCCACGCCGAACGCGACGCACGCGCCGAGGCCCGTGCGGAACGCGAGTTCACCGACGCCAACGTCGACCGCATCCGCGACCTGGCGGTGCGCCTCGCCGCCGTGCCCGACCTCCAGGCCCGTGCCGACCGGGCCGAACGCGTCCTGCAGGAACGCGACAACCGGCGGATCTTCCCCCGCCCGGCGTTCGAGCCGGCCCGGTGGCCGGGCGAGCTGCGGACCGCGCTGCGCGTCGGCAGCTCGGGCAGGGCGCTGCTGTGGATCGTCCGCAACGCCACCCTGCCCGCCTACAACGACGGACTCGAACACGACCAACCCGACCTGGTCGCCGACATCGCCGCCGTCCTGCGCGAGGAGAGCACCGCCCGGCACGCGGTGGCCACCCGCCGCTTCGAGGCCCGCTACGGCCCCGACGACGAGGACCGGGAGGACGACGACACGTAGGGCCCGCCGGTCGAAGTGCGCGCGGATCCGGCCACGAACCGCCGAACCGTCGTCACGGATTGGAGCGATCCGGTATCGATCGAGAGACCAACCGGGATCTGCGAAGGAGATCGTCCGTGGCATACACGAAGAAGGAACTGGCGGACATGGCCGACCTGTTCGCCGACAACGCGGCGGTCGCGATCGAGGACGGCCTGGTGGGCACCCCCGAGGCGGAGGCCGTCGTCAACGCGCTGCTGTCGATCTCGTATCGACTCGCGGCCCTGCCGGACACGTCCCGCGAACTGGACCTGATCGACGGACGCCTGATGGGGATCGCCGAGAACATCAGCACGATCGCCTACAAGCCGTAGCCGCACGCCGATGCCCACGAACAAGGAGCGGACGATGGTCGATCAGCAGGACCGCGTGTACCACGGCATCCAGACCGGCCCCGAGAGCAGGCACCTGCCCGGGCCCAGGATCCTCGCCCACGTCCTGGTCGAGGAGGCCATGACCGGGCCGACGGAACGCGTCGGCGTCAAGGTGTTGCGCGAGCTGCGCGGAACGGAGACCTCGGGCTACGGCTGGGGCTACAACGGGACCGGGACCAGCAACGCGGCCGCCGCGATCCTCGCCGACGTCCTGGGGCTGGACGCCTACGCGATCCGCACGGCCGACTGGGAGTACGACCCGATCGCCCGGCTGCGCGAGGCGTTCTGCAGCGACTTCCTGTCCACGGCCTGCGACCAATGGCGCCTGCGCCACGGCGCGATCCTGCGCTGGGCCCGCGGCTGGTACCTGCAGCACGGTGTCACCGACCTGCCGCAGGCCCTCGTGAAGCTTCCCGAGGTGCCGGTGAGCTGACCGGCGGTTCAGGCCCCCGGACCCACGCGGGTCCGGGGGCCTTCGCGTCACCGCCGCGTCCACGAGCGCCGGGCCGATTAACGTCACACGACCCACTCGTGACGAACACCGCGAAGCATCAAGCTCATCTTGATGAATATGACTTTTCAAGGTGAGCTTGAGTTGACCATGGTTTCGGGTGCACGGTGACCCCATGACCGAACCTGATAGACCTCATCCCGCCGACATCGCCCGCCTCGATCGCACCTCGTACTCCCACAGCGCGATCCTGCGTCTGCTCCTGCAGGAAGCCGCCGCCCACGCTGCCGACCGCGCGATCGCCCTCGCGGAGGACCCCTTCGGCGAGGAACCCGGCGACCTGGTCGCCCGCGCGGTCCTCCTCGCCGACCGGGTCCGGGACGTCCTGGAGGCCGCGGTCGTCGTCGAACGCGAGGCGGGGACGAGCTGGCGCGTGATCGGCGCCGCGTTGCCCAACGCCCGCACCGGCGCGACGGGCGTGAGCGCCCAGGCCGCCGAAGGCACCTACGGCGAGTCGGTGCGGGAGTGGAGCGAGTTCCGCGCCGATGCCCTCGCCAC
This sequence comes from Streptomyces sp. SID3343, assembly GCF_009865215.1. Lineage (GTDB taxonomy): Bacteria > Actinomycetota > Actinomycetes > Streptomycetales > Streptomycetaceae > Embleya. Next base: position 10,664 of record NZ_WWJX01000605.1, read on the forward strand.
CGGCACCTCGGACGCACCTCTCCTGAACCCCGGCGCCACCCTGACCCTGCTGCGCGCGTGGGCGGACCTACGCTGCGTCGACTTGTCCGAGCCCGGCCCCATCCACCCCAGCCACGAGATCGCCAACCTGCTCGCCCTGACCACGTCGGCCGTCGGAGCCGGCTGGACCGGAGAACGACTGGCCCTCGTCTACGACCGCCGCGCCGCCGCGTGGGACCGCCTCGCCGACCTGCTCGACCCCGACCACCGTGCCGGGGCCGTCGAGAGCGCCGCCGCCGACCGCGCCCGCGCCGCCGATCTGCGCGCACACGTAATCAGCCCCTGAAGAAACCCAGGTCGGAGGGGTTTCCGGATTTTCCGGACCGTCCCTACGCGCGCACGCGTACGCGAGGTGACACAAGCCCCGTACCCCACTACGAAGGGGGAACCATGACAACACCCACCATCACCGCGCCCGTGATCCTCGCGCCGACCGGCGACCCGACCCCGGTCGAGAAGGCCGTCGTGGACGGAGTCGCCACCGACGCGGCCCCGGAGACGCTGCTGTGGTTCGCGTTCCGCCGGCCCGACGGCGGCTCACGGGTCTGGTACGCGTGGACCGCAGGCGGCGACGTCCTGGGCGACCGCGTCGACCGGCTCGCGCTCGAAACCGGCCTGCACGGCGCCGACTGGCTGGTGATCACCGGCGACCACGCCGACGTCGCCGAACGCGGCCGGGTCCTGATCACCACGTACCCGCTGCGGCCGATCCTCGCCGACGTCCAGGCCGGACGCCGCGACCCCGGCGCCGCCGGAGCATCGCTCCGCCGCTTCCTGAACGAGTACACCCACCGCACCGGGCAACCGGCCGTGCCCGAGACCGCGCGCATGCCGCGCTGGCTCGGCGTCGGCCCCACCCTGCTCGCACCCGCCCGGTAACAACCCACCGACAACGAAACAGAGGAGTTCTCGTGTCCATCCACTTCGTCTCGTACGGCACCGGCCACGGACCCGCTCCGACCGCCACGATCACCTACGACGTGAGCGGCGGCGTGCTGCGCAACCCGCACCACGACCCCGCGATGCGCCACCTCACCGGCCTGGACGAGGTCGTGTACCGGCACGTGCTGGCCACGCCCGGGGCCGGGCGCCTGGCCGCGCACGCCGCCGCCACCGCGACCGCCCTGTGGGAGGACACCGGCGCGGACATCGTCGTCGGGGTCGCGTGCATCGGCGGCCGGCACCGCAGCGTCGGTATGGCCCGCCGGGCACACGAGCTGGTCACCGAGGCCGGGATCGCCGCGACGATCGAGCACCGCGACGTGCACCTGCCCGTGCTGCCCTCCGTCGCCCACGCCGACAGCACCGACCCCGCGACGGTCCGCGAGACCGAGGTCCGCCGCGCGGCGGACCTCGAACACATCCACACCTACTACGGCTTCGGCCGACTCGGGATCCGCGTCGCCGTCGGCGACCGAGTCCGGCACGCCGACTGGGAGGGAACGGTCGTGGACACCGCCGGCCAGTACCTGCGGGTGCGCTTCGACGGCGACACCGCCCCGAGCACCTGCCACGCCGTGGCGAACATGTCCTACCTCGCCGCGGACGGGTCGGGCCGCTGGATCTCCCCCGCCGCCGAACGCACCGATTCCTGACCCGCGCCCGGCGGAAACACCGAAACGTCCCCGCCCCGGCCCGCGCCGACGGCAGGGTGAACCTCATCCGATCGAGACAGGAACAGCGATGACCAGCAGCGAGTGGAACGACCACACGGTCGTGTGCGTCGACGCGGACTACGACCGCGACCGCGCCACCGACGAATCTCGGTACGACGCGTACCTCCGGCAGTACCTGACCGAACTGGACGGCGTCGACGACCCGGCCGAGTTCGGCGCGTGGGCGTGGCGGGTGGCGTCCGGGCCGATCATGTCGCCCGGCTACGTCCGGGTCCGCCCCGACATCGAGCAGATCCGGATCGAGGTCGACTACCAGGAGGGCGGCCCGATCGCGATCGCGGAGGTGCCGATCCACCACCACGCGCTCGCACGCCGGCCCCGCGCCCAGGACTGGACCATCGACCCCTACGGCCACCAGGCCGGGCCCTACCGGGCCGTCGAGGAACCGAGCCGGAAGTCCTTGGCCGTGCTGGTGACCGCGACCATCGTGGTCCCCGCCGGCACCTGGGGGCTGCCCGAGCCCGTGCTCACCGACGGCCCGGCCCTGTACGCCCGGGCCCGTGCCGCGATCGACGCTCTGGTCCAGGGCGTCAACGCCGATCTCGCGCCGCGGATCGCCGAACTGCACAGCCGATAGCGGTCGTACGCGTGGCCGGGCCCGCTGGTATCGGGCCCGACCACGCACCCCACAGCAAACCATCCGCCCGAACATCACCCTGGAGGGACATCCCGTGACAACCGCGATCGACCTGGAGACCACCGAACTTCTTGCGGCCCTGCGCGCCCAGGTCCGAGGCACGCTCAGCGGCGAAGCCGCGGTCGAGCTGCTCGCCGCCCACGAATCGTGGCTCCGGCGACAAGACTTCCGCCGGCTCGTCGACTACACCGACGTCACCGGCGGCCCGCCGCTGGCCTTCGTCCGCTGGGCCGACGTCGCCGCCGCCGACCTCACCGGCTCCTCCACCGAGAAACGGGTCCTCGCGATCGCCGGAAGCCTGGCTGCCGGGGCATCGATCGACCTTCGCGACGCTCTTCCCGGCCTGGGGGAGCACACCACCGGGCTCGTCCTGCGCGCCGTCGCCCACTCCACCGGCCACGGCGACCTCGTCGACATCGTCGTCCGCTACGGCAAGCGGTTCGACCCGGACACCGAGTCCGGCTGGACCGTCCAGGACCCCGAAGCGTTCTGACCCCCGTACCAACCGGCAAGCGGCCCACCGCGTACTTCGCGGTGGGCCGCCTCGTCGTTCCGGACGCCGCCTACAGGTCGACCGACCCCAGCCGAATGGACACGGCGCCATGTTGTCGAACCCCTTGACAAGGGTGTGCGCTTTCCACACAGTGGGGGTGTGCGGAAAACGCACACTACGGAAGGGGATCACAGCATGACCGTGTCTGTCACCCGCACCGGCGCCACCTCCGCCGCGATCGAGTGGACACCCGACGACGACTGGCAGGAAGACCTCGCGCGGGTCGTCGACACCGGCAACCTCGAACGGGCGCTCACCGCCCTGAGCCTGGCGGACCGGCACCTGGCCGCCGTCGACCAGTCCGACCGCGCGGCCATCCTCCGGTCCACCGCGTACCTCGCCACCGAGCTCACGCGTCGCGTGCGGCTCCTCGCGGTCCTCGCCCACGACGAAGGGATGAGCTGGGCCACGCTCGCCGGCAACCTCACCGGGGACGTCGGTGCCCGCAGCAGCGCACGCAGCACCTACGAAGCGGGCCTGCGCCAGATGGGCCGCAGCACGTCCTCGACCGACGGGAAGAAGTCGTGACCGAGTACACGCCCACAGACGTCACGCCACCCGAGCTGCGGCCGTCGGCGCTGGCCCGTCACGTGCCCGACTGGGCGGAGGCGGCGCCCACGCCGGCCGACGTGCACGACTGGGACCAGCGCCGAGCTGGCGCGCTCGTCCCGTTCGACCTCGACGGCCGGGGCTGGCCGCTGCACCCTCACGGCCGCACCGGCAAGTGCGGCCGGAATCTGGGGAAGTGGGGCGAGAACGCCGCCGCAGACCCGATCGTCGTCGCCGGCACCGGCGCCCAGCGCCGGGTGCTGCTGATCACTCGGGACGACATCCGAGTGGAGGCGATTCCCGGCGGCATGGTCGATCCGGGCGAGACCGCACCGGCAGCCTTGGTCCGCGAGTTGCGCGAGGAGACCGGCGTCGACCTCTCCGACCACCGTCCGATCATCCTGGGCCGGGACGTCGTGGACGACTGGCGCGCCTCGGATCACGCGTGGGTCGCGTCCACCAGCGCGCTCTACCTACTTCCCGCCACGGTGACCGCCGTCGCCGCCGACGACGCCCTCGACGCCAACTGGTGGCCGTTCGGCTCCCTTGGCCGGCTCGACGACGCGATCACCGCCGCCGGGCGCACCCTCTACGCCGCGCACCGCCCCCTGCTGCAGCGCGCCCTGGACCACCTTGCCGAATTCGGTGAAGCCCGGGACGCAAGCCCGGCCACCCGCTAGGAAGTCAACATCACGCATGCACGGGTCGGTCGGGCCCGCACCGCGCGAACCTGGCCCGCTTGTCCGCCACCGGCAACGTCAAGGCGGACGACGGGAACACCGACGGTCGACTCGCCGCGGTCGACCTCGAACTGACCGACGCCGCGATCGCGCTCCGACAGGTCCAGGAGGCGATCGGCCGCGCGCACAGCGCCCTGTCCTTGCTCGCCTGGACCGAACACGTCGACGACGACGAGTAGGCCCACCGCACACCTGCATCACCCGGGCAGACACATCCCACGGCAGGCCCACCGCGCACGCTCGCGGTGGGCCTGCCGCATGCCCGGCGCCCGTGTACCCGGCGAATCGTGCCGATACGACGCCGATCGCCAGCATCATGGGGACATGAGCATGCATCGCCCCCGGGGCACGTGCGGTGTGTGCGGCCGCCGGGTCGCTCTCACCGCGTCCCACGACGTGTGGCGTCACGACGGTCCCGGGCACGCCCGCCTGGCCGGCGCCCCGATCTCGTGCCGGGGTTCGTGGACCCCGGCGACCGAGACCCCCGACCACGCCGGCCCCAGGCAACTCGACCTCCTGACGCTCGTCGACTTCGCGCCCGCCGAGCCGCCCGAGGGCTACGTCGACGTCGCGCAGGACGACCGCGGCGAGCACGACCAGGCGCACGAGACGCTCGCGCTGTTCGCCGACGCGGGCCCTGCGGTCGGCGGTTCGGACAGTTAGACCACGGCCGACCTGCGGCGCCCGACCGTTATCGCCGGTCGATCCTGCGGTTCGGTCGCGCGCCGCCCCGGGTGCGCATGGTGGTCCCGACCTCGGCGAGCATGCGGGACACGCTGCCGTACGACCGTCCGGTGGAGGCCGCGACGGCGCGGATCGAGGCACCGGCCTCGTACATCGCGCGCATCGCCAACGCCATCTGTCGGCGGGCTTCGCCGGAGATCATGTTGCCCCGGCGCATCCTCTCCACGATCCGGTCACCTCCATTTACCCGGTGCCCGCACCGCCCCGTCCCCACGCGCGAGTTCGCCGCAGGGGCCACCAACGACCGTGCGCGGTGACAGCGTTTCGGCGAATGACATCGTTAGAGGTGCCCTGACCTGCGGTTTGACAACGTTATTCGCCTCTTGGCGCGACCGGTGCGCCTGTGCGCCGCCTTTCGCCACTGCCCCGCCCTCGAGGTGGAGAGCACACTGGGGAACGCACCGTCCGCCCCGCGACAAGGAGCACCGTGATGGCCGAGCAGCCCTACCTGCGCACCCGGATCGCTGGCCAGGTCGTCGACCTGCCCGGGACCTTGGGGGGTATTCGGGCGTCCCTTCCCGAGGATCAGCGCGCCGAGTTCGATCGCGCCGTCGACGAGGCGCCGCTGTTGGAGGTCCCGTTGGTCGCGGCCCGGTGGGGCCTGCCGCAGGAGGCGATCGACGAGGACGACGCGCTCGTCGAACAGCTTCGAGCCGGGGACTTCTCCGACTTCGCGGGCCTGGACGAGGAGAGCGCGAGTTCGGCGCGGTGAGCCGCTTCCGGGTGCAGTACTCCTCCGAGGCGCGGGCGAGCATCGCCGCGCTGCAGGCGACCGTCCGGGCGCGGTTCGACCGGGAGATCGACAGCGTGGCCAACGACCCGTACGGCAGCGGCTCGACCGCGATCCGCGAGCGCGACTACCGCCAGGCCGTGGTCGGCGGCTGCATCACGGTCTATTACGTGTCGGACGCGGTGAAGGTCGTCTCGGTCACCAGGGTCCAGGAGCCGCCGTAGCCGGTCGGCGTCCCGGCCCCCACCGTGACGTCACCCGGACGAGGCCCGCCGAGACGGTTCGCGGCGGGCCTTCGTCGTGTGCGCCGGGACCTCCGAGAGCGCCGCGCCGATTAACGTCACAACCCCGGTGTGAGGAACTGCGACTCGGCAGCCGTCGCCGATTCCCCCTTTCGGGCATGTCGGGCATGCCGCCCGGTGTCATGCGGCTACGGTTCCGGTGGTGGCCACGGGGCCGCCGAGGGACCGGAGAGGGGTGCGGCGGATGGCGACGCGGATCGCGATGGGCAACAACAAGGGCGGGGTGGGCAAGACCACGGTCACAGTCCGCACGGCCGAGGCACTGGCCGCCCTCGGCAAGCGGGTCCTGGTCGTGGACATGGACCCCCAGGGCAACAGCTCACGCCGATTGGGCGTCGTCGGCGACTTGGGCAAACGAACGATCTCCGAGGCGATCAAGGCGAACACGCTGGGCGCGGCGGCGAACTCGATCTGGCCCTGCGGTTGGGACGCCGAGTACGCAACGCGGATCGCCGTGTGCCCGTCCACGCTGGCCCTGGAGGACCGAATGAGCGAGGCGGGTGTCATCGGAGCACACCGGCGCCTGTCAATCGCTCTGGACGGAGCAGACGACGGCTTCGACTACACGCTGTTCGACTGCCCTCCCAGCTTGTTCCATCTGACGCAGTTGGCCCTCGCGGCGGCACAGTACGCCGTGGGCGTCACCGAACCCGAGTACTACTCGATCGAGGGCGCGTTGAGGTTCCGAGCGTTCGTGGAGGCGCAGGGCACGAACCTGTCCAACCCGGAACTGTCCATGCTCGGCGTGATCGCAGCCGGGTACGACGTCCGCAAGCCGGCTCACCTCGGCCAACTGGAGGCACTGCCCGAGACGTTCGGCGATCTGCTGTGGCAGCCGACCATCCCGGTGCGCACGGCGATCCAGGACGCGGACGAGTCGCAGGGGCCGCTGCTCGCGCAGAGGACGGACGGCGGCCGCGAGGCCCGTGCGCTGTTCGGCCAGCTCGCCGAGCGCCTGATCAAAGCCACCTCGTGAGCACCGCGAAAAAGCCCCGCGTGGTACGGAAACCCGAACTTCCCACCGTCACGGGCGGCACCATCCTGGTCGGCGACCAGATCGCAGAGGCGGCGTCGACCGCAGCCGCGCTCGTGCCCGGTGCGCGGCAGGCCCGCGTGGTCGACCCGGTCACGGTGACCGGCACGCCCGCCGAGCAACTGCGTGTCTACGAGGCTGCGATCGACGCGGCGGCCGAGACTCACCGCACCTCGATGGCGGCGGCGAAGGCCCGCGTCACCGTGGAGATCGGCATGGCGCTGGGCGAGATCCGCGGCCGCGACCTGTACAAGGTCACGCACGGCACGTTCGAGTCGTACGTCGAGCAGAGGTTCGGGATCAGCCGCCAGCGGGCCTATCAGATCCTCGAAGCGGCGCCCGTGATGTTCGCGCTGACAAAATTTTTTGACACGCCGATCCTCGAATCCCACGCCAAGATCCTGGCCCCGGTCGTCGACCACCACGGCGTCGAAGCGGCCAAGGCGCTGATCGCCACGGCCCAGGAGTCCGGCAAGGTCACCGGCGCGGCCCTGAAGGAGGCGCGCAAGGCAGCCGGGTTCTCCCCGGCCCCGGAGCAGGCCGCAGTCAAGGCCGCCCCCCGGGACTCTCGCGCGTCCGTGTTCGAGCGGCTGCAGGGGGCCCAGGAGCGACTTGCCCGGGTACGCGTCACGGTGACCCGCACAGCCGTCCACGAGGCCACGAGCACCCACGCCGGTCACGCCGCCCGACTCGTCCAGGACTTGACCGCCGACGTCGTCGCGATCGCGGACGTCCTCGGCCTCACCGTCACCCGGGACGGCAAACCGATCGAGTAGCGGACCGATGGTGAAGCCCCGCACTGATGGTGCGGGGCTTCACTGTGGGGTCGGGCGATCCACGATCGCGAGCAGCGCGCCGCGGTGCTGTTCGTATCCGTCGCGGCCGACGTCGGTGAGCGTGAGCTGCATCCGCCGGCCGCTCCTGCGTCGCTCGATCCAGCCCTCGCCCACCAGGACGCCGAGGTGGATCGAGCAGCGGGTGTCGGGGAGTTCGAGGCGAGCACGCAGGTCGGCGACCCACATCCGTCTCTCGGGTTCGGCCGCGAGAGCGGCGACGATCGACAGCCGCGCCGGGCGTAGTAGCAGCTCGATCAGGTCGTGGTGCGGGTGGTGGGTCACGGCTGGGGTTCCTCTTCGGTGAGGGCGGTCGTGGCATCGCGGATCGCCTCGCGCACGATCCGGGTGGGGGTGAGGTGGTGGGCGATGCCGTCCGCGGCCGCCGGTGGCCGCAGCCATGCCACCGTCGCGTCGGGGTCGCCGGTGGGCATCACGACCCAGGCGCCGAGCCCGACCTGTCGCGGGCCGCAACGCAGTTCGTCCTCGGGGACGGGTTCGACGGTCTGGGGCGGGACGAGGATCCCGACCCGGTGCCACCGCCGGTCGAGGATCACCGCGCCGACGGCCACCTCGCGTTCGCGCAGCAGCCGCAGCGCGGCCAGGCCGAGGGGGGCGTCGACTGCGATCACGTCGAACGTGACGCCTGTGGCGGCCAGGTGCGGGCCTCGCGCGTGGGCGTTCACGCCGCGCGCCCCACCGGCAGGGACACGACCAGTTCCGTGCCGCCGCCGGGCGGGTCGGTGACCGCCGTGCGGCCGCCGGCCGCCTGGACCAGGCGGCGCACGATGTAGAGGCCGAGCTGTCCCGGCGGGGTGCTCGCCGCGGTGGTGTCGTCGTCGCCGGCGAGGGCGGCCGGGTGGTGTGAGGAGGCGTCGGCGACGGTGACGTGGGCCCAGCCGTGCGCGTACCGGACGGACAGCTCGACCACGCCCGAGGAGCCGGCGTCGCGCGCCGCGTGCGTGACCATCTCGCTCACGCCCAGTCGGACGACGTCCAGGACCGCCCGCTCGCGCACGCCCCAGCCGATCAGGCGCCGAAGCACGAGCTCCCGGGCGGCGCGCGGGCCGTATTCGTTCGCCGCGACCCGGGCGTAGGCGTATCCGGTGCCGTCCGCGTCCGGCGGGTGCACCGGCCGACGTCGCCGGGCGGGCAGGGGGCGTGCGGCCATCACGTACTCCGGGCGATCGAGGGTGACTGGACGGGTGCGGGGCGATCCGTGGTCGAGGCGTCGACGTCGTCCGCGTGGGCCACCAGGTCGCGGGCGAGGCGGCGGGCCCGGTCAAGCGCGGTGGGTGTGCTCGGCATGCCGGGGGGCCTCCTGGGGTGCGGCGAACGCGGGGGAGGGACGGGCCCACCCGCCGCTTCGCCGCCGGTTGTAGGCCCGGCGGTGACGCGGCGGTGTCGCCCGGCCGGTGGGAGAGGCGGGCGGCGGGTGGGCCGTCACGTTCCAGTCAACGGCGCGGCGGACCGTGAGGGCAGGTCGAAAGCGTGGCCGTCCACTCCCGCCGAACCCGTCGTTTTGGTGTGGGGATTGCCGTTAGGAGTGTGCGTCGTTTGTCCCGAGTACTACCTTGCGGCGCATGAGCGGCAACGAGGCGCTGGTACGCGCGATGCGCGACCTCGACCTGACCCAGCGGGAGTTGGCCGAGAGGGTCAACACGGAGATCCAGGGGTTCTGCGGTCGCCGCGGATCGGTGTCCGAGGGCACGGTCGGCAGGTGGGTCACCGGGCGGCAGCGGTGGCCCCAGGGGCGTCAACGCCGGGGGTTGGAGGCAGTATTCGGGTGTTCGGCCACGTCGCTGGGGTTCGTGCCCCGAGCGGGTGGGAGCGCCCGAGAGGATGCCGATCACGTGGACCGCCGCATGTTCGTCACCACCGCCACCGGCGCCGCCGCCGCGTCCGCGCTCGGCGCCCCGCACCGGGTCGGGACCTCCGACGTGCGCCGCCTCGCGGATCGGCTCGCCGAGCTGGTCGACGCCGACGACCGACGCGGTGGCACCCTCGCCCTGGAGCGGGCCGCGCTCGACCTCGCCGACCAGGCGCTCGATCTCCAGCAGCGCGGGACCGCGAGCCAGCGCGTGCGGGGCCGGCTGTACGGGCTCGCGGCCGCCGGGACGTCGAGCGCGATGTGGGCGGCCGCCGACGGCCAACGCCCCGACGTCGCCATGCTGCACCTGGACCGCGCGGTGTCCCTGGCCGAACTCTCCGGCGACCCGACGATCAAATATCGGGTGTGGGGCCACGCGGGGGCGATGTACCGGCAGTTCGGCCGCCCCTCGGACGCGCTCGCCGCCCAGGACGTCGCCCGGGCCACGTCGATCGCCCGCCGCGACCCGCTGTACGCCTCGCTCGCCCACGCCCGTTCCGCCGTCGGGCACGGCGCGTTCGGCGACGTCGCCGCCACCCGCCGCAGCCTGGGCCTGGCCGCCGACGCGTACGCCCGCGCCGACCCGGGCGCCGGCCGGCCGCCGTGGATGTCGTTCTACGACTCGGCCGAGCTGGAGGGCCTGTCGATGCTCGCCTGCATGCGGTTGCGCCTGTATCCGCAGGCCGAGGCCCACGCGCACCGCAGCAACGCGTTGCGCCGGCCCGGGATAGTGCGCAACAGCGCGCTCACGATCGCCGATCTCGCGCGCGCCCAGCTCGAACAGGGCGCCGTCGAGGCTGCGGTGGCGTCCGCGCGCACCATCGCCCCCGAGGCGCGGCACGGCCGCACCGCGTTCCTCCTGCACCGCTTCGGGACACGCCTGACGCAGATCGCGCACGGCAGCCCCGAGGCCCGCGCCTGGCGCGAGCACACCCACTCGATCCGCCGACAGGAAGGCACCCAGTGACCCTGGACCTGCGCCGATACACCCATGCCAACGCCGCCGAGGCGCGGCCGCTGCTCGTGCGGTTGTACGGCGACGTGTACACCGGCGACCCCGTGCGCGACGACGACGCGTTCGCCCAGCGCCTGGCCGGTCAGACCGCCTCGCCGGGGTGGGTGGGCGTGATCGAGTACCGGGACGGCGAACCCGTCGCCTACGCCTACGGGATGCCGCTGCCCGCAGACACGGACTGGTGGACGCGGACCGCGCCGCACCTGCCCGTCGACGACGACCTGGTCCGCGAGGACGGGGCCCGTACGTTCACCCTGGCCGAGATCGGCGTCCGGGCCGCGTGGCGCGGGACCGGCCTCGCGCGGCGTCTGCACGACGTACTCCTGCACGATCGGCCTGAGGAGCGTGTGGTCCTGCGGGTCCTCACCGCCCGGCCGCGCCTGATCGCGACCTACCGGGCGTGGGGGTACGAGGCCGCCCCGGGCGTACCCGACGACGCGAAGGTCCGCGCCATGATCCGCCCGACGGAATCCAGGCCCGACGCCGAATAACGTCACGGCCAACCCGTTTTGAAAACGGCCACACGCGAAGGCGGGCTCGACCCCATGGGGTCGAGCCCGCCTCTTCGTTCCCCGATCAGAGCCGTACGGCGTGCACGTGGCCCTCGTGGCGGTACATCGCGAGGTAGTAGTCCCGGTGCTGCTCGCACGCGAGCCGAGCGCCGGTGAGCGGGTACCAGACGCCGTGTTCGGCGCGGTACGCCACCCGGGCGCGGGGCGCGGCGTACGGGGTGCTCAGGAGGTCGCGGGCGATGACGACCCGCGCGATCGCAGGCTCCCCACACGCGCAGCGGGGCGTGGTGTCCGCGCGGACGGGGCGGCGAACGGCGCGCTGCGGTTCGCGGCGCCGGGGGGCCGGTGTCGTGAACAGGTCGAGCTGTCCGTGGACGCGCGAGCGGCGCCGAACGGCCGTCGTCACGTTCGTGCCCCGCGCCGGGTGGCCAGCCAGGTGGTGGCGACTGCGGCGACGACGCCGATCCCCCGGTGTAGGGCCTGGTCGAGTTCCAGAAGCGCGGTGCCCGGCCCCGAGATTTCGGCGCGCACGGTCCCGTCGGGGCCCACGCGCGCGGCCGTGCAGTGCTCGACGTAGCCGCCCTTGCCCGTCGCCCTTGCCAGCCACAGCAGTGGGTCGCGCCTGTCGATGACGAGGTGGGTGCCGGCGTTGATCGCGGCGCCGACCACCAGGGCTCGGCCCGGGATCCGGTAGCCCAGGAGGCGGGTGGCGGCGACGGCGCCGGCGACCTGGCCGGCGGTGTACGTGGCGACGTGTCGGGCGACACTGCGACGTCCGAGCGCGCTCGCGGTCGTCGTCCGACGCCCGGCGCGGTGGTCCGTCTCTCCCACCGGGGTTCCGTCCCGGTAGACGAGGTGCGCGCCCCGCAACGATTTCAGGCGGGCGTCCGTGCTGCTCTGCGCCCACTGGTCGAGCGTGGGGTGCAGCCCGTCGAAGAGGCCGAGGAGCACGCCCAGGAGGGCCAGGCGGTGGGTCACGGAGATGCCTTTCTGTGGTGGGGTGCTACGGCTCGACGATCTCGACGGTGGCGTCCTGGGCGGAGCTGTAGACCGAGCCCCCGCACGGGACGTGCATGTAGCCGTGGATCCGGGACGGTGCACCGGTGACCTGGTACTGATAGCCGCCGGCGCGGAATTTCTGGCCGGGTCGCAGCTCGGACAACTTCGCTGTGGATGCCATGTCTGGTCTCCCGTGGTCGTGGGCCCCTGGGCGGCGCCCTCACCGCCCCCGGGGGCGTTCGTGCGCCCGGGAGCAGTGAGGCCGTCGCCCTACTGCTGGGGGTTGCACAGGTTGCAGCGGCGGCGCACTCCGCCGGGGCCGGTGAGCCACCCGGCCCGGCACTTCCGGCACGGGGCCTTCGAGGGATCGGCGGTGACCGTGGCACAGGCGAGGATGACGGGGACGAGGAAGACGAGCATGATGGGAGCCCTCCTGCTGGCTCGTGAGGTTGGTTGGGAGCCCAGGGCGGCCGGCTTCTTGGCAGTGGACGGCCGCTCTGGGGCGAAGCTAGAAAAGCGTCGGGATTTCGTCGCGGACGCGACCGGCGATCGCGGGGACCAGGGCCTGCGCGGCGAGTTCGTCGGCGGCGAGCTGATCCCGCCGACGCGCGACCCACTGCGGCGAGAGCGCCTTGAGCCCGATGTGGTGCGCGGCGGCGCCGACCCAGGCCGGGCCCGCAGCGTGCAGTTGTGCGGCGTGCACCAGGTGGTGGCCCAGCAGCCGGATCACGTCGTCCTCGGGCATCCGGGCGGTCATCGCGCGGTCGAGGACGATCTCCGCGCTGCCGCGCCAGGCCGGGGTGGTGACCGCGCCGCCGGAGCGGTCGGCGGCCCAGGGCCCGATCGGGGTGGTCGGCGGGACCGGGTCGCCGTCGTGCTGGCCGGTGGCCATCCGCACCGCGGCGAGCATCCCGCGGTCGAGGTTGGCGGGTCCGATTTTCGTGGACAGCGTCGTGTCGGGCAGGTCCAGGCCCTCCGCGCGGATCGCGGCGACCACGCGGGGAAGCAGCACGCGGATACGGGCGTCGCGCCCGGTGTAGACGATCCGGGCCGGGCGGGTAAGGGTGGCGGCGGTCATCGGTGACCTTCCTTCCAGCAGTCGGGGCAGATGTCTCGCGCGGGCCGGCCCAGCCGGTGCCAGCCCCGCGTGGCGAGCAGGCGACGCAACGCGGTGTGGGTCTCGACCCGGACGGGCCAGCCGTGCTCGGTGTCGCAACGGCCGTCGGTCGAGGCGGCGGCGGGCGCGTCGCAGCGGATCATCAGGTACGCGTCGGCCGTCACCTCAGGCCCCCGCGTCCTCGTCCACGTCGGTGACGAGCATGCGGGCCAGGACGCGGAGGCGGTCGTGGCTGGTCGCCGTGTCGGTGCCGTCCCACCGCGCGAGCTGGTGGTCCGGGGCGACGCGCGTGACATGGGTCAGCAGGTCGAGGTCCAGGGGGTGGATGTGGCGCGTGATCTGGCCAGTGGGCAGGCGCACGACCAGCAGCGCGTACTCGGGCAGGTCCGGCGCGGACTCGACCAGCACCGACGCGTACATCCCGGCGAGCACGGCCAGGAGGTGGGTCCGCTCGCGGTACAGGGCCCGGACCTGCGCGGTGTCGCCGGACTCACCGAGGTCCTGGACGAGCAGGTCGCGCAGGGCGAGGGAGTGCGCGCGGTGAGGGTCGCGGGCGGCGGGATTGGCCGCCACCTCCGCGAGCGCGGCGAGAACCGCGTCGAGTTCGGCGCGGGTGGTCGTGTGCGTGCCGGTCGCGAGCCCGACCAGGACGTCGGCGCCGGGGCCGTGGGAGTACATCGCCGCGTAGGTGGCAATGTCGCGCAGCGCGCCGGGGCTGCACACTGCGACGTAGTTGACGTAGGCGGCCTCGTGCGGGGCGAGGCCGGCCCACAGGGTGCGGAGCCGGGCGGCTCCGGTCGCGATGTCGGTCATGTTCACGACTCTCCTTTCGCGGTCACGTTCCGTGACTCGTCTCGTGGTGCGTGGTGTGGTCCGTGGTTCGTGGTGCGTGGTGCGGTACGTGGTCCGGGCAGCTCAGACCCGGTTTTGGGCATGGAAGGGCCGTCCGGGGTCCGTAGTGCGTGGTACGTGGTGGCCACGTACCACGCACCACGATCACGGTGCGTTACAGGATGGGGTGGCCGGGGTTGAGGATGTACCGGCCGCGCCCGAGCTTGACGACGACGCCGCACTGCACGCCGTCGACCTCGCGGACGCCCTCGGTGAACCAGGAGCTCACCGTCTCGCGGACGGTCGGCAGCCCCTCCTCGGTGAGGCGTTCGGCCATCGTCTTGGGCGAGATGCCGTCCTCGTCGACCCCGGCGAGGAGTTCGTACATCCGGCGCCGCGCGGGGGTGAGCCAGGACGGCGCGGGGGTCAGCCACGCGGTGAGCCAGTCCGGGCCGGCCAGCGGCTCCGGGGCCGGCTCGCCGGGCCGCTCGGTCGGCGGCTCGGTGTCGGCGGGTTCCTCGGTGTCAGCGGGTTCGGGCCGCAGTTCCTCGGGGCGGGCGCGGTGGGCGGACAAGTTCAGCCCGGTCGGGCGCTCGGGGCGCTCGGGTTCCTCGGTGGTGCCGTAGGTGGCGTCGATCTCGGCGACCAGGCGCGCGGCGAGTTCGTCGGCGTCCTCCCCGCCGCCGCCTTGGTCGCGGTCGCGGTGGGCGGAGAGGTTGAGTCCGCGGCCGCCGCCGGCGGGGGTGTCGGTGGGGCGGGTGAGGGTCGCGGTCGTGCTGGCCTCGGTGGTCGTGCCCTCGGCGCGGACGGTGGTGGCGTCGGTGCCCTTGGCCCACAGCCAACCTGCGCGCTCGGGGCTCCAGCGATCCGCGTAGTGGAGCGTGGCGGCGATCGAGGGAATGTCCAGGCGCGGGCGCCACCCGTTCGTGGCCAGAACGACGTCCCGAGCGAAGTCCGGCGTCGTCTTCCATCCCTTGAACGGAGTGGGATCGAAGCCTTCGGGCGTGGCGGCGCCGATCACGCCCGAACCGCGCGCGGTGAGCTGGTCGGAGTCGACCTTGCAACCGGGGAACATCTTGTCCACGTGCGCCAACGTGCTCGACGCGGCGGTCAGCGCGACGTTGACCGGCGCCGACTTGCGGATGAAGGAGTCGCCGAGGGAGGCCACGTTGCCGTCGAGCGCGGTGAGGATCACGCGGATGGCCATCGCCCGGCACAGCTCCATGATGTCCAGCAGCATGGTCCGCAGCTTCTTGCGGGCCGGGCTGCCCTGGGTCTTCTCGATCGCCAAGAGCTGCATGCCCTCGTCGATGATCAGCTCGATCTGCGGGATCGCGGCCGACACCGGCAACAGCGTCGTGTTGTGGCGGGCCATCAGTTCCTGGTACTCGCGCTGCCGGGCCCCGTAGATGCGCAGCAGGTCGGAGAGCATGCGGTCCGCCTCCGCGACGGTGCCCGCGAGCCAGTCGACGCCCGGGCGGGTGCCGCTCGGCGGCCGCACGCCGCCGATGACGTCGACCAGGCCCTGCGCCTCCAGGTACGGGCGCGTCCAGGCCCGGCCAGCGTTGCCGTCCTTGAGGTCGATCACCCACACCAGCACGTCGGTGGTGCGCAGGAATCCGGCGATCACCGAGTCGAGGAACGTGCTCTTGCCGCTGCCCTGGGTGCCGAGGATCAGCGCGCAGACCTCGCGCAGGTAGACGATCACCGGGTGGGAGTCGGGCAGCAGGCCCCACGGGATGCCGGTGAGGATGCTGAGCGGCTGGTGGATTTCGTGCAGCGGGTAGGAGACGACGTCGCCCATGATGTTGCGGGTGGTGATCTTCAGGACGAGGCGGGACTGGTCCGCGCCGTCGGCGTAGGTGACGGTGCAGCCGTTGGGCAGGCGGGCGTCGATCGCCAGGGATTTCAGGTGGTTGACGATTTTGGCGCGGGTGTGGGGCCCGGCGGGCAGTTGCAGGTCCAGGGAGAATCCGGCGCCGTTCTCCCACAGGTCGACTCCGACGATGCTTTCGATCTGCAGCGCGCACACCCGGGCGATGCGTTGGTGCCAGTCGGCGGCGATCTCGGCGCGCTCGCGCCCGACTTCCTTCTCCAGCAGGCGGACCTGTTCGGCGATCACCTCGTTCTCGGCCGCTTCCTCGTGCACGGCGGAGGTGGTGGCCATGGCGCCCACGCCCACGCCCAGGGCGGCGAGGCTGCCGGCGGCGGCCCACGAGAGCGGGCCGGCGGCGATCGCCCAGGAGGTCCAGCCGCCGGCGGCGAGCCAGGAGCAGGCGCGGGTGCGCATCGTCATCGCGGTCATCTGTTGCCACAGCGACATCCCGATGCCGTGCCCCAGGGCACCGGCCGCGCCGATCGCGGCGGGCACCATCCACGGCATCCCGGCCGCGGTTCCGGCCAGCGCGATCGCGGCGCACCCGGTCGTCGCCGACAACGCGCCGGTGAACGGCCCGTGCGGAGCGGCCCAGTCCAACTCCGGTCCCCGGCCCCGACGCTCTTCGCGCTCGGTGGGCTTCCTGCTGGTCACGGTGGTCCCTTTCTCGGTGTGGTGCGTGGTCGCCGGGGTGGGGTGGGCCGAGTTCGGGGCGGCCCACCCCGGGCCCGGGGTCACTCGTTGTTGCTGATGTCCCACATCTCCTCGCCGGGCCGGGGCTCGCGGTGGCGGGCGATGTCGTCCGCGTGGAGGGTGTGGACCAGGGCGGGAACGTCCTCGGCGCCGCTCGCGGACTGCAACAGGAGCTGGTGGAGGCCGTCGAGGGCGTCGGCGACCGACGAATGGAACGGCATCCGTTCGTCGGCCTTGTTCGCCAGGACCGCAAATGCCCCGGCGAAGGTGGCCAGGGCCTCGGGCATGGCCTCCGTAAGCGCGACGGCCTGCATCGCGCCCGAGGGCTCCCAGGCGGCGGCCGCCGCCTGGATCGCCTCGCACATCTCGGTCAACGGGAATCCGCCGGTCTCGCTCATGCCGCGTGCTCCTTGCGTGGTGGTGGTGGGTGCGGCGCCGCCTCGACGCGGCGCCTCGACGACGGTGTCCGCCACCGGCGGATACGCGTCGTCGTCGAAGTCTTGGTACTCGTAGACGTCGAGCTGGTCGGCGACGGCGTCGTCCCGGGCCAGGCGCGCCTCGCGCGCCCGGTCGATCAGGTGTTTGCGTAGGCGTCGGCCGGTGTGGATCGGCGCGGTCGAGCCCGACAGGCGCGTGAGCGCGCCGACCGCGAGGCCGGCCACCGCGAGCGGCATCGTCGCGGAGGTGATCAGCAGGCAGCGCAGCCAGTACCGGAGCGCGGAGACGCGGAGCATCCGGCCGGCGTGGCGCGAGGCCATGCCCGCGCGCACCCTGGCGACCCGCGCCTCGAACGCGGCCTGCCAGTGGCCGGCCACCCAGTCCCGCAGCTTCCCGAGGCGAATCGCCGCCCACAGTCGGCCCAGCCGGCCGCGCCCGGCGGTCTTCTTCGCGGCGGGCTTCGCCGTGTCCTTCGGATCGCC
>NZ_WWJX01000606.1 GCF_009865215.1 Streptomyces sp. SID3343
GGCAACCTGCGGCAGTTCGGCAAGAGCACCGGTTTGACCGGCAGCAGCAACGGTTGGCGCCACGACCAGGTGGACCTGACGGCGTACGCCGGGCAGAACGTCAAGCTGCGCCTGGGCGTCGACACCGACGCGGCGACGCAGGAAAAGGGTTGGATCGCCGACGACTTCTCGCTCACCAACGGCACCGCCACGGTGTGGTCGGACGACGTCGAGCAGGGTGACAACGGCTGGACCGCGGAAGGCGGTTCGACCAGTTCCACCCGGGGTGCCGGCTGGGTCCGCACCGACGGCACGTACAGCAAGGAGCAGTACTACCTGCTGGAGTGGCGCAACATGTCGGGCTTCGACCAGGGCCTGAAGTACACCTACACCTTCGGCGACACCGGCAAGCGCGAGAAGGTCGCGTACAACGCGCCGGGCCTGCTGGTGTGGCTCAGGGACAGCGAATACCCCAACAACGGGGTCAACTTCAACCTCGACAAGACTCCGTCGTGGGGCGCCAAGGGTGAGTTGCTGCTCGTCGACTCGCACCCGGACCCCTATCGGTTCCCGCACATGCCCTCGGATCCGAACGCCAATCTCGAATCCCGAGTACAGTCCGCGAACGCGGCGTTCGGGTTCAAGGACACGGCGGCGTTCCGGGCCTGCAAGCCGCCGGCCGGCGACAACTGCGCCGCGTACGCCAAGCAGGGTCCGGTGCGGTTCTTCTCCGACATGCTCGGTTACGCGCCGGGCGCGGAACCCTACAAGACCGGCTTCGCGGCCAAGGACGCGTGGGGGTCGACCGTGGTCCCGGCGCGGGCTCCGTACTCGACCAAGGTCACCAAGCCGAACGGTTCGCCGGACTACGCGGACTACGGCAAGCCGTTCTTCTCGTCCGTACTCGGTTCCGGAAACCCCGGGTGGGACAAGGCATACGGCGTGAACGCCTTCCCGATCGCCCCGCTCCCGGGCGACAAGGGTGCCGTCGTGTGGATCGTGCCCGCGCGCAAGTAACCGCCGGGTGAGCACGTGAGCGACATCGGCCCCCACGGCCCGAAGGCGGCCGTGGGGGCCGATGCACGTCCCGATTCACGGGCACCGGGGCGGTCACGCCCATGGCGGGGTCGATCAGGCGCGGACGGGCCTGCCGGGGAGGGCGGCCAGGTCCAGGGTGCCGTCCCGGACGACGGGGACGCCGCCGACCAGGACGTGGGCGTAGCCGGTGGAGGGGCGGGTGCTGTGCTCGTACGTGGCCTGGTCCGTGACCGTGGCGGGGTCGAAGACGATCAGGTCGGCGTCGCAACCCGTCTGGACGCGGCCCTTGCGGCGCATCGCGGGCACGCTGTCCTGGAGGAGCCGGGCAGGCTCGAAACTGCCGCGTGCGACCGCCTCCAGGAGGCTGAGGGCACCGAGCTCGCGGACGTAGCGGCGCAACACCTTCGAGAACGTGCCGGCGGTGCGCGGGTGGGTGATCGCCTCGGGGGGCGGTGGCCACGCCATCGGGTCGGCGTCGCCCTTCGTCCAGACCAACGGCATGGCGTCGGAACCGATGACGGTCGACGAATGGAGCAGAGCCCGGTCGATGAAGGCCCGCTCGTGCGGGTCGTTCTCGTCCAGGAAGTGCGCGATCGCCAAGCCGCCGGGATCCGACGCCCGCAGCTCCAGGAGGCGCCCGGCGTCGGCGACGCGTTCCCCGGTGGGCGCGTACACGATGTCGGTGGGGGTCAGGCCCGCGGCGCCGAGTTGATCGGGGGCTAGGAAGACCGCGCCGATGGCGGTCATCCCCGCGCCGTAGGGGTAGGCCTCGGTGGAGATTCGGCCGCCTTCGGCGCGTACGCCGTCCATCAACCGCAGGACCCGATCGGTGTGACTGAGGGACGTGCTGTTGACGTGGCAGTAGTGCGCGTGAACCCCGGTCTCGGCGGCGGCTCGGGCGATCTCCTCGGCCCCGTCGATGGGCGTCTCGGCGACCTGCTCGACCAAGTGCCGGGCGTGCGTGTACGTCACCACTCCCGCGTCCGCCGCGAGGCGGGAGACGGCAAGGTATTCCTCGGGCTTGATCCGCGGCGCGTATCCGACCACCACCCCGATGCCCAGGGCGCCGGCGGCGAGGTCGAGCCGGAGCAGCTCCAGCATCGCGTCCACCTGGCGGGCGTCGGCCTCGTGTTGCCACGCCGGATTGCCGAGGTTGCGCAGACCGGCGGCGATCCCACCGCCGTGCGGCAGGCCGCCGACGGCTGTCATGCGGGCCTGGCACCACGACGCGGAGAAGCCGTAGTTGAGCGGCCGTCCCTCGGCGGCCGCTTGGCGGTAGCCCTCGTCGACGGGCGACAGACCCGCCTCCAGGTCGAGCGCGGTGGTGACCCCGTCCAGCGCCTGGAGCCGGTGGCCGATCACGTCGTGCGAGTGGCTGTGCATGTCGATGAAGCCGGGCGCCACGACCAGGCCGCTCACGTCGAGGGTCCGCAGCCCGGTCAGGGGTTGCGCCGAGACGGCGGTGATCGCGCCGGCGGTCACGCCCACGTCGGCGGTCGCGTCCAGCCCGGTCTCGGGATCGAGTACTCGCCCACCGCGTAGAACGAGATCATGGGTACGGGTCGATGGCACGGCCGATCGCATCATGGGCACACGATAGGAAACCGGCGCGCGGGCGCCACTGTCGGCGCGGCCGAAATACCGCTCGGGAGTTGGTGGACGACGACAAGTCGGTTGCCGCTCGTGGGTGTGTTCGCGGACTCGACGTCCCTGTCGCCAACCGGCAAGGACGTCGAGCCGAGAGCCGCCGGCGGCGTCGCGTCGACCGGCGTCGCGCGTCAGCCGGCCGAGACCAGCGCCAGGGCCTCGTTGAGGTTGTGCTCGGCGATCCCGCGCATGAAGTCCCGCCGGGGAAAGTCCCCGTCGAGCAGTCGCAACGGACCCGCCGTCAGCGACAGCCGCTGGGTGAGCAGGTAGAGCGCGAGGCGGTCCTCGTCCAGCCCGTCCACCTCCAGCCGCCGGTAGTCGTCGTGGAGGCGGATTCGCAGGAAGACGTGCTCCCACTCGACGTCGAAGTACATGAGATCCTCGATGTCGATCACCACCGGGTTGCCGTCGCGGTCCACCAGTACGTGGTCCAGCCCCAGTTCGCCGTGCACGACCGAGTACTCGGCGCGCGGCCGCACCGCCGCGGCGAGTTCGCGCAGTCGGTCCTCCAGCCGGTCGCGGGCGCCCGCGATCCGGTCGTCGCGCGCGGTCGCCTCGGCGAGGTTGCGCAGCCCGAAGGCGAGCGCGACCGCCTCGCACGACGTCCCGTGCGACGTCCCTCCGCCGTCGACCAGGGCCACCTTGCCGTAGGTCGGCGCGTGGTGTCCTCGCATCGCCTCCAGGGCCTCGGCGAGCCGCGCCATCGTCGGCTCCGCGGCGCGCGGGTCCCGGTGGAAAAGGTCCATCAGATTCTCGCCGGGAAAGTCCTCGACGATGGCGAGGTCGGCCGGGTAGTGGGCGCGTTCGCGGTCCACCAGGTGGACCGTCGGGACCCGCAGCCCCAGCGAGTCCAGCCGCGCGTGCGCGGCCTCGAACAGGTCGAGCCCGACCCCGGGCGAGAACGGATCGGCGACGTCGTCGTCCCCCTCGACCGCCGGCCAATAGTCCTCGGAGTCCTCCCACAAATAGGCGATCACCGTCGTCGCGTCGTCCATCGTCAAGCGGTACACGCCCTTCCTGGTGCCTCCCGCGAGTCGCTCGACCCCTGCCAACCGCCGCCCGCCACCGAGCGCGGCACTTGTCGCCCCCGCCAACTGATCCCGCGTCACATTCCTGGGTGCCACGTCCACAACCGCCGTTCGTCTCGACAACGGAGGTACCCTACGCGCGCCGTCCGCCGAACCCGGTCGAAGCGTCGACGGTGCGAACGGCCGTGCCGAGCAGGTCGGTTGTCGCGTGGTGAGCGGCGACCGAGAACCCGGCGGTGGGGAGCGTGGTGCCGTCCGGGGCGGTGAAGCGGGAATCCGTCCGCACCGCCCGATCAGGCCCGTTTGACGGCCACGCCGCCGTACATCGCGATGTCCCGATCGCGCACCTGCGGATCGTCGTGATCGGGCCGCCAGTGGTGGACCAACGTCAGCCCGGGATCGACGAGGTCGTAGCCGTCGAAGAAGGCGAGGGCCTCGGCCTTGTCCCGAACCTGGAGGGGGATGCCGCGGGCGTTGTACTCACGATCGACGCCGCCGACCCCCACCGGATCGGTGTCACCGGTGAACACGGTCAGCACCAGGAAGCTGCCCGGCGCCAGTTCGTCCATGATCCGCCGCACGAGACCCTGGGGGTCGTCCTCGTCGAGGACGAAGTGCACGATCGCGATCAGGGACAGGGCCACCGGCTTCGTCAGATCCAGCACGTCGCGCAGTTGCCGAGCCCCGATGATCGAGTCGACGTCGCGCAGGTCGGCATCGACATAGCAGGTTCTGCCCTGGGTGGTGCTCGACATCAGGGCCCGTGCGTGGGTCAGCACGATCGGATCGTTGTCGACGTAGGCGACCCGCGTCTCGGGGGCGATGCCCTGCGCGATCTCGTGCACGTTCGGCGATGTGGGGATGCCGGTGCCGATGTCCAGGAACTGGCGAACCCCGTACTCCGCGGCGAGGTGGCGGACCGCGCGCTGCATGAACGTGCGGGTGGTGCGCATCGAGATCGGAAGCGCCGGCCAGGCCTCGACCGACGCCTTCGCGGCCACCCGGTCCGGCTCGAAGTGGGTCTTGCCGCCGATGAGGTAGTCGTAGACCCGGGCCGAGTGCGGGACGTCCAGGCGCAGATCGACCACCGGCCAGGGGTCGCCCTGCGGCTCCTGCGACATCCACTCCGTGTCCGACATTCTTCGCCTCTTCCGTCCGCTTGAAGGAGCAACCCCAACTGCCGTGCCGGCAAGCCGTGTTGTGCATGTTAGTGGTGGTGTCCACGTGGTGACGGAGAGTTCGCCGGCGGCGATGGCGGGACTCGTCGGGAGAGGGCGGACGCAACGAACCACCAAGGCCCACCGGGTTTTATCCGCCGGCCGCTCGGCAGCGTCGACAACTACCATCCCTGCTCATGATCACTCGCAGGCAAGACGGGTACGAGGTCTCCACCGATACCGACCGGGTCGACATCGACCTCGTGCACCACTGGCTTTCGACCGACGCGTACTGGGCTTTGGGCCGGAGCCGCGAAACGGTCGAGCGGTCCGTTCGCGCGTCGCTCAACTTCGGCGTCTACGACGTACACGGGGTCCAAGTCGCCTACGCGCGCGTCGTCACGGACGCGGCGACCTTCGCCTGGCTCTGCGACGTGTACGTCGACCGCCCGCACCGCGGCGCGGGTCTGGGCACGTGGCTCGCCACGGCGGTTCGCGACCACCTGAAGCCCTACCACCTCAGGCGGGTGATGCTCGCGACCGCCGATGCCCACAAGATCTACGCCGAGGTCGGTTTCGTCCCCTGCCCCGACCCACAACACTTGATGATCCTGCGCCCCGCGCAGTGAACCCCCACCCCGGCGCGGCGCCGACCACCGCGGGCCGTCGGAGGCGACGCGCGGCGGCAGGCGATCGGGCGGGCGCACTCAACGGGTCGCGGTGATCGACGGTGGGGCGATCGACGCGGCCTGTGCGGGATCGGGACCGTACACCGCGTGCTTCGCATCCCGGCGACGCCGCACGCCGGCATCCCCCACGCGTCGCCGCCGCGACGGTGGGCGATTGTCGCGCAGAGCATGCCCAGCGGACCGGTCACGCCCATCGCCGCCAAACCCGTTGCCCCGAGGTCGAGTTCGCGAGTCACTCGGGTCAGCAGGCCGCGTAGGGGCAAGGGGATGGCGCGACGGGAACGGGCTTGGCCGGTGGGCTTGATCCCGTCTTGGGGCGTGCTCGGCGAGGAAAACATGAAGGTTGTCCGACGGGCTTTCCGCGCCGTTGGCAGCCTGTTCAGCCACCGGCCGCCGGTGTGCCCCAGGCTTCGCCATGAGCGAGAGTGCGCTGCTCGCCCGCCTGCCCCTTCGAGGAAACGGACGGTCACATGCGTACGCAATGGTGGAGAAGAGCGCGATTCGCGGCAGTCGGCCTGTCGGTCCTTGCCATCGGGTCGACCGCCGCGCCGGCATCGGCGCAGGGACGGGTTCAAGACCGAACCCGAGTTCAAGCCCAAGCCCAGGCCCAAGTCCAAGCGCAGGCCCAAGCCTTCGGGGCCACATGGCCGGGTGGTGCGGCGGTCACCGTCGCCGACGGCTCGAACGTGTTCGGCACCAACCTCAGTGGCCTCTCGTTCCAAGGGACGGGCGTGCTGTGGGCGGTACGGAACGGGCCGGGCAAGCTGTACCGCCTCGTGCCCGGAAGCGGGACGACATGGCGCCCGGACCCGGCCGGTGGTTGGTCCTCGGGGAAGTCGCTGCACTATCGCGACGGCAGCGGCGATCTCGACGCCGAGGGCGTGGTCTCCACCCCGGACGGGCTGTTCGTCGCCACCGAGCGCGACAACGACGACGACGAGTCGAGCCTGGCGAAGATCGTCCGCTTCGACACCTCGTCCTCGGCCAAGTCCCTGAACGCGACGGCAGAGTGGAACCTCACCGCGGATCTGCCGTCCGTGCCGGCCAACAGCGGCCCCGAGGGAATCGCCTGGATTCCGGACACGTTCCTCACCGCCCACGCCTTCCGCGACGAGCGCACCGGCGCCGCATACAACCCCGCGGCCTACCCCGACCACGGCAGTGGCCTCTTCTTCGTGGGCCTGGAGGACAACGGCACGATCTACGCCTACGCCCTCGACCGGACGGGCGGCGGGTACACCCGGATCGCCACCGTCGCGAGCGGCTTTCCGGCGGTGATGGACCTGGAGTTCGAGCCCGCGACCGGCCACTTGTGGGCGGCGTGCGACGACACGTGCCACGGCCGTACCACGACCCTGGACATCAACGCGCAGGGCCGACTCGCCGTCACCGCCACCTACGACCGCCCCGGCGGGATGCCCGACTACAACAACGAGGGCTTCGCCATCGCACCGCAAGCCGCGTGCGTAGCCGGCCACAAGCCGGTCGTGTGGGCCGACGACGACAACGACGCCAAACACGCCCTACGCGCGGGTACTCTGCCCTGCACCTAGAACTCCCGCGGCCGGAACTCGCGCAGCGCGTAGGCCCGTTCGGGCAGGCGCCACCCCCGGCCGCCTCCCCTTCCGCCGCCCCGGCCACCTTTCCGGCCGGGGAGGCGGGAGGCGTCTCGACCGGGCGGCCCGTGGCACCGCGGCACCGCCGTACTCGCGCCGTACCCGCGCGCGCCGCGCCGTACCCGTGCCGTCCCCGGCCGCGTCAGGCGTCCAGGAAGCGGACGTCCTTGGCGTTGCGTTGGATGAACGAGCGCCGCGCCTCCACGTCCTCGCCCATGAGCACGGAGAACAGGGCGTCGGCCTGCGCCGCGTCGTCGAGCGTGATTTGACCGAGCACGCGGTGATCCTGGTCCATGGTCGTGATGCGAAGCTCCTCGGCGTTCATCTCACCGAGTCCCTTGAAGCGCTGGATGGTGTCGTCGCGCAGCCGCTTGCCGTGCTGCCTGCCGTGTTCGACGAGAGTGTCGCGTTCGCGGTCGGAGTACGCGTACTGGCTGTCGTCCTTGCTCCACTTGATCTTGTAGAGCGGAGGGCGGGAGAGGTAGATGTGTCCGGCTTCGATCAGCGGTCGCATGAAGCGGAAGAGGAAGGTGAGCAGCAGGGTGGTGATGTGTTGGCCGTCCACGTCGGCGTCGGCCATCAGCACGATCTTGTGGTACCGGAGCTTGTCGAGGTCGAAGTCCTCGTGGACTCCGGTACCGAAGGCCGAGATGAGGGCCTGGATCTCCTGGTTGTGCAGGATCTTGTCGATGCGGGCCTTTTCGACGTTCAGGATTTTTCCGCGGATCGGCAGGATCGCCTGACACCGGGGATCGCGGCCGGACTTGGCCGAACCGCCGGCCGAGTCGCCCTCGACGATGAAGATTTCGCACGCGGCGGGATCGGTGGATTGGCAGTCGGCGAGCTTGCCGGGTAGTGCGGCGGATTCCAGGACGCTTTTGCGGCGGGTGAGATCGCGTGCCTTGCGGGCGGCGACCCGGGCCGTCCGGGCCGCGACGGCCTTGCGGACGATGTCCGCCGCATCGTTGGGGTGGCTGTCGAACCAGTCCGTCAGATGCTCGTGGACGACCTTTTGGACAGCCGTCTTGGCTTCCGTGTTGCTCAGTTTGGTCTTGGTCTGGCCCTCGAACTGCGGCTCGCCCAGCTTGACCGAGACGATCGCGGTCAATCCCTCGCGAATGTCCTCGCCGGCAAGGTTGTCCTCCTTGTCGCGCAGGAACTTCCGCTCGCGGGCGTAGCGGTTGACGGCGACGGTCAGGGCGGTGCGAAACCCTTCCTCGTGGGTTCCGCCCTCGTGCGTGTGGACGGTGTTGGCGAAGGAGTGCACGCCCTCGCTGAATCGGGTGTTCCACTGCATCGCTACATCGACGGACAGGGACTGCCGAGGGTCCCGGGCCGTGATGGAGATGACCGAAGGGTGGACCGGATCGCCCTTGCGGGAGTTGAGGTGTTTCACGAAGTCGACGATGCCGCCGTGATAGCAGTAGCGGACCGAGCGGACCTGCTCGACCTCCGCGTCCGGCGCAGAGTCGTCGCCCGCGCCCGTCACCGCCCGCGCGCGTTCGTCGGTCAGCGTCAGGGTCAGGCCCTCGTTGAGGAAGGCCATCTCCTGGAGGCGCCGGGCGAGGGTCTCGAAGGAGTACTCGGTCGTCTCGAAGATGTCCGGATCCGCCCGGAAGGTAAGTGAGGTGCCGGTGTCGGTCACGGCCTCGTGGCGGGCCAACGGGGCGGTGGGGACGCCGCTGCGGTAACTCTGGCTCCACCGGTGACCGTCGGTGCGGATCTCCACCGACAGGTGCGTGGACAAGGCGTTGACGACTGACAGGCCCACCCCGTGGAGCCCGCCGGAGACCGAGTACCCCCCACCGCCGAACTTGCCGCCCGCGTGCAGCACGGTCAGCACGAGTTCGACGGCCGGTTTCTTTTTCTCCGGGTGCATGCCCACCGGGATGCCGCGTCCGTTGTCCACCACCCGGATGCCGCCGCCGTCCAGGATCGTGACGTCGATCCGGTCCGCGACACCGGCCAGGGCTTCGTCGACGGAGTTGTCCACGATCTCCTGCACCAGATGGTGGAGGCCGCGCTCACCGGTCGAACCGATGTACATGCCCGGCCGCTTGCGGACCGGGTCCAGCCCGTCCAGCACGGTGATCGAGCCGGCGTCGTACTGCACGGCCACCTCGCCGTTGCACTTGCCGTTGCCGGAGGTGGAGGTCGCCGAAGGGCCGCCGAGGGGTCGGTCGGCTTCGTCGGACGGGGTGGCGGGGGAGGGCATGCCGAAATCGGTCACTGGCGCTCTTTTCTGGCACTACGAGCCGCACTCCCGCCGAGGGGCGGAAGCGGTCGTGTCATCAGGTGGAGTCGGCTGCGGGCGGGCAGGCCGAACCAGGCCCTCGAAGGGCCGTGTTTCTCAAGGCGAGAACAGGCTTCAACCTACCTGTTGAGGAGATGGAAAGCATGCATATAAGCCATGTGAATGCTTCTCACAGACTATTGAATCCCCATCGACAAGGACCCCCACGCCAACATGCCCTTGAGGCTCTTAGATCGGCACACAGGGCCTCGCGGCGAAAGCAGTGAGACTGCCCCGAGCCCCGCGCCCAGCGGCCCTTCTCGGGCCGCCGAAGGGGCCTGTGGGCCGCCGACCTCGGCCCCCGAGGGGGATAGTGACCATCGGCCGGTGCCGGCCCGGGGGGAAGGGATGAGCGGCGCCGGCGGGAGGCGGGTCGACGGCGCATCCGAGGGCGTCGGCGCCTTTGGCGAGGGGCCGTCGGGGCTCGGTGGACGCGTGTCGTTCGAAGCGAATCGACGTCCCGATCGGGGAACGCATCCCCGGGGTTTCGACCTTGGCAGTCGGATTGCAATGTGAAATGGTACTTCCGGGTTTTCGGTCACGGCCGCCGCGACGACTCCCTGGATCCTTGGCACCGTCCAGTACTACGTCCTCGACTCACCGACCCGATCCCTGGAGGCTCCTGCTGTGACCGTCACCTCTCACAACCCCGCCGATCCCGCCGATCTCGTGCTCGCCAGGCCCGCGTTCGAGGTGGCCGGGACGGTACGGGCCGTCGAGTCGGCCCGGGCCCGGTGCGCGGACTGGATCGCGCTCGGCGCCGCCGCGCGCTCGGTCCTGCTCACCCGGGTCGCCGAGGCGATCGAGGCGCACGCGGCCGAACTCGTCGACCTCGTCGTGCGCGAGGTCGGCAAGCCGCTCGCCGAGGCCCGGGGAGAGGTCACCCGTACGTGCGCGATCTGGCGCTACTACGCCCAGGCACCGTACGCGCCGACCGGAGCGGTACACGAAACGGCGGCCGGCGAGGGCCTGTTGCTCACCCGCCGGCGCCCGCACGGGGTGGCCGCCTTGATCACCCCGTGGAACTTCCCACTGGCGATCCCCACTTGGAAGGCCGCGCCCGCCCTGGCCGTCGGCAACACCGTCGTGCTCAAGCCGGCGCCGGAGGCCACGGCGTGCGCCCTGCGACTCGTCGAACTCGCGCAACTACCCGAGGGCGTGTTCAGCGTGGTGCCCGGGGGAGTCGAAGAGGGGCGGGCGCTCGTGGACGTCGCCGACGTGGTGTCCTTCACCGGTTCGACCACCGTCGGCCGGGCAGTGATCGCGGCCGCCACCGCGCGCGGTGTGCCGGTCCAGGCCGAGATGGGCGGCCTCAACGCCGCCATCGTGCTGCCGGACGCCGACATCGAGCAGGCCGCAGCCGACCTGAGCGCCGCCATCGCCGGCTACGCCGGGCAGAAGTGCACCGCCACCAGCCGGGTGATCGCCGTCGGCGCCGCGTACGAGCCGCTGCGCGACGCCCTGGTCAAGGCCCTCGACGGGATCCGGCCGGCCGACCCCTCGGCCGCGGCGACCGTGTGCGGGCCGCTGATCTCCTCGGCGGCCCGTGACCGCGTCGTGCGCGCGATCGATTCGGCCCGCGCGACCGGCGCCACCGTCGTTGCCGGCGGCACGGTGCCCCAGCGCGCGGGCTGGTTCCTGGAGCCGACCCTGTTGACGGACGTGGCGGACGAACACCCGTTGCACACGGAGGAGTTCTTCGGACCGATCGCGGTTTTGCTGCGGGCGGTGGACATCGACGAGGCCATCGCACTCGCGAACGCGACTCCGCACACCCTTGCCGTCTCCCTCCACACGCGGGATCTGGACGCCGCGCTCACCGCCGCCGATCGGCTCGACGCGGGCATGATCCGAGTCAACGCGCCGTCCAGCGGCGTCGACTTCCACGTGCCCTTCGGCGGCACGAAGGCCGCGAGCCACGGCGCGCGCGAACAGGGCACGGCCGCACTCGACTTCTTCACCGCGACCCGCACGGTGAGCCTGCTGCCCTCGGCAGCGTCGCAATGACCGAGGCGCCGAAGCCCGAGGCGCCGACGGCCAAGGCCCCGACGATGACGACCAAGGCACCAAGGACCATCGACCGGACGACCGAAGACCGGACGACCGCCCCCCCGACCACCGGCAGCCCTCCCATCGTCGTCGAGACCGTCGACTACCACACCGCCGGCGAGCCCTTCGGAATCGTGAGCACCGGCCTGCCGGCCGTCGCGGGCGACACGGTCGCCGAGCGCCGCGCGATCGTGATCGGCGCCGGCGGCAGCGCGACCACCCCGCGCCCCGACCCACTCGGGCCCGACGACGAACTGCGCCACGAATCGATCACCGGCACGGTCTTCACCGGCCGACTCGCCGGCTCCCATCCGCCGGGCCTGCTCACCGAGGTCACCGGAACCGCGTACCGGACCGGCGAGCACCGCTTCCTGCTGCACGCCGACGACACGCCGGGGACGGGATTCCTCCTGTGACGACAGTCGACCCGACACCGGCTCCGCCGCGGTACGTCGGCATCACGCTGCCTCCGTCGGCGGCGGCCGACGCGATCGAGCGGGTACTGCTGGACGGCCTCGACCCGGAGACGGACCCGCCGCGGTCGATCCTGCCGGTCCCCGCCGGCGACCTGCTGCTGATGCCCGCGGCCCTGTCCGGCCACGTCGGCGTCAAGATCGCCGGGGTGGCACCCGCCAACCCGGCGATCGGCTTGCCCCGGATCACCGGTACCTACCTGCTCCTTGACGGCCCCACCCTGCGACCGCTCGCCGTACTCGACGGCATGGCGCTCACGGCGTTGCGAACCCCGGCCGTCAGCGCCGTCGCGGTGCGGCGACTGGCCGTGCCGGACGCCGCGCATTTGCTGCTCTTCGGCACGGGGCCCCAGGCGTACGGGCACCTCGACGCGCTGCTCGCGGAGCGGCCGCTGACCCGGCTCACCGTGGTCGCGCGACGGCCCGAACCGGCCGAGGCGCTCGCGGAGTACGCCCGTTCGCTGGGCCTCACGGCGGCCCTGGGCACCGCGAACGCGGCGGCGGACGCGGACATCGTGGTGTGTTGCACGACGGCCAGAGTCCCGCTTTTCGACGGTGGATCGATTCCCGACCATGCCACACCCGACCGTCTCGACGAGCGCACGCGAACGCGACCGGCGGACGTGAGGCCATCGGTCCGCAGGACACGACGGTGACGTCGACCCCGCCGACCGCGCCGCCCCCGAAGGCCGGCGAGGCCGTGCGTCCGCAGGTCACGCTCGGTTCGAGCCCGGCCGAGAGTACGTCCACCGTGGGCGCCGTGGAACTGCCGAAGCCACCGGCGGCGGTCCTGTTTCGCGTTGTCGCGAGGGCCGTCAGGACAGTGGCGCGTGGTTCGCCCAGACGACCTGGTAGGGGAAGCGGGACTGCCAGCGCCGGATGAGGTCGTCGAGGCCGGGCGCGGTGAAGAGCGCGTCGAGTGCGTCCGGGTCGGCGACACCGACCTGGACGATCGCGTCGGGGACGAACAGGGGAGCGTGGTCGTCGCCGGCCACGCGGATGTGGCGCTGGGCCGAGAACGCTTGGATGTGCCCGGAGGCCGTCATCAGGTTTTCGATGTCCTTCAGGTATTGATCGAGGTCGCTCTCCGGGATCGAGGTAGTGAACGAGACCATCATCGTGTGCTTGATCATGAGCCCATCGAACCGCCACCCGGCGGCGAAGTCCAAGACCAACCGAACAGTCGTCGATAACCTGTAGGCATGGTTGATCTGGAGACGCGCGAGCTTGCCTATTTCGTGGCGGTCGCCGAGGAACTGCACTTCGGCCGGGCCGCCGTGCGCCTTTCGATCGCGCAGCCGGCGCTCTCGAAGGCGATCCGGCGCGTCGAGGCGCGGCTGGGCGTTCGGCTGTTCACCCGTTCGAGCCGGCACGTCTCGCTCACGCCGGCCGGGGACGCGCTGCTGCACCACGGCCGGCACGCGCTCAACGCGGTCGGCGCCGCGGTCGAGGGCGCGCGGCGGGCCGGTGACGCCCATGCCCACCTGCGGCTCGTGATCAAGCCCGGCGGCGATGCCAACCTGCTGTCCGGAATCCTCGCCGCGTACGCCGAACAGCCCGACGCGCGGCGGGTGGACGTCCTGTTCGGTGGTGCCACCGACCGCGTCGACTACCTGCGCGACGGCAGGGCCGACGTGGCGCTGTTGTACGCGCCGTTCGACGACCTCACCGGGTTGGCGTCCGAGACGTTGTTCGTCGAAGAGCGCGTCGCGATCCTGCCTCGCGATCACCGACTGGCCTCGCGCACCGAGCTACGGCTGGCCGACCTCGAACACGAGACGCTGCCGCGCTGGAAGGGGGTGCGTCGAACGGGTGTGCCCGACGACGGGAGCGGGCCGGAAATCGCCGACGTGCCGCAGATGGTCCAACTGGTTCTGCTCGGTCGCACGATCGCGATCCTTCCGCGCTCGCTCGTCGAGCCCGTACACCCGGGATTGGTGTGCGTCCCGGTGGTCGACGCGACCACCAGTCGGCTGGTCGTCGCATGGTCGCGGCTCGACCGCCGTTCACTCGTCGCCTCGTTCGTCGAGGCCGCGGTCGGCGCGAGGCGTTCCGACCGCGCCTGATCGCCTGGTATCGGCGGTCACCCGCTATCGGGGCCGATCAGGCGTCGTCGCTCGTGGCGTTCACGGCGTGCACAGCGTTCGTATCGTGCACGGCGTTCGTATCGTGCACGGCGTGAGTGTCGTGCAGGTCGTTCACGGCGTTCGTACCGTTCAGCCACGAGCCGATGCCCGCCAGCGCGGCGGGGCCGTAGTCGGCGTCGACGTCGTGTGCGAGGTCGGCGATCGAGACGGAGCCCAAGGTTTCGCGCCACGCGGTTTCGGCGCGGGCCATCGCGCGGGTGATGGCGCACGGCGTCGTGCACGCCTGTGGGGGTGAGGCCAACGGGCCGCGTTGGCGGATCTCGGTGCAGACGAACGCCGGGCCGGGCCCGTCGACGGCCTCGACGATGTCGAGCACGCTGATCGACTCGGCGGAGCGGGTCAGCACGTAGCCCCCCGCCTTGCCCTGCACCGACCGGATGATCGCGGCCCGGGACAACGCCTGGAGCTGCTTGGCGAGGTAGCTGGCGGATACGTCGTGGAGTTGGGCCAGTCGCGCGGCCGGCACCGGCTCACTCGCCGCGGTCAGAACGACGCAGCAGTGCAGCGCCCATTCGACTCCACCGGACATCTTCACTTCTTCACTCTATTGCACGCGCCGGTTGACTCGGACTAAAGATGTCCGAGTATTATCTCGGATAACAAGTGTCCGAGTTGAAGGGCGGCGCGGGTGGACTGGTCACGCCCGCCGCGGTGGACACCGACATCAGGGAAAGCAGGGGCGTCATGAAGATCGCAGTCGTCGGCGGAACCGGGCTGATCGGATCCCGGGTCGTGCACAACCTGAACGAGGCCGGTCACGAGGCCGTGCCACACTCGCTGTCCACCGGGGTCGACGTGATCACCGGTCAGGGCCTGGAGGCGGCGCTCGCGGGCGCCGACGTGGTCGTCAACCTGACCAACTCGCCCACCTTCGACGAGGCCTCCCCGGCCTTTTTCCGGTCCTCGATGGACAACCTCCTGGCCGCGGCCGGGGAGGCGGGCGTCGGGCACTTCGTCATCCTGTCCATCGTCGGCGTCGACCGGGTGCCCGAGCTCGACTACTACCGTGCCAAGACCCTTCAGGAGGACATCCTCAAGGCCGGCCTCGTCCCCTACAGCATCGTGCGCGCCACCCAGTTCATGGAGTTCGTCGACGCGGTCCTGTCCTGGACCGCCGACGACGACACCGTCCGCCTGCCCCGCACCCCGATCCAGCCGGTAGCCGCCGCGGACGTCGCCGCCACGGTCGCCGACGTCGCGGCCGGAGCGCCCCTGCGCGCCACGCTGGACCTCGGCGGGCCCGACACCTACCCGCTGGACGAACTGGGCAGGATCACTCTGGCCGCCAAGGGCGACCGGCGTTCGGTGACCGTCGACGACACCGCCGGCATGTTCGCCGCCGTTCGCGGCGACGCTCTCACCACCGGCGACGGTGCCCGAATCGCGCCCACCCACTATCGCGACTGGCTGAAATAGAAACAGCCCCAAACCCGGACCCGAACCCAAACCCGGACCCGGGCCCGGAGCCGCCTTGGCCTCGGGCTTGACTACACCTTCGCCTTCGTCGGCCACCGTGGTCCGGTGTCCGGGTCGTGGGTCCATACGTACTGCGTTTCGGGGGTGACGGTCATCCCGTGGTCGTACAGACCTGGGCTGCCCGCCGCGCTCCACCGGTCCCACGCCGTTTCGAGCTCGTCGCCCAGCCGCCGGGGGCCGCCCTGGCACAGCGTCGTGGGTCCGCGAGCCGCTGCGGAGTACGCGGCCCAGGAGGTGTCGCCGTCGTGGACCCACGCGCTCACGCCGTCGACGTCGCGCGTGGCCCGCACCCGTACCTCGGGCAGCGCGACGCGCAGCGCGAACAACAGGTGCGCGTCGTCGCACAACGGCGCCAAGTCCCGGACGGAGCCACGTTTTTGCTCGGGCGCCGCGCCGCCGCGCAGGTCGGCGAACCGGCGTTCGGGCGGCGTGCCGCGCGCGGGCATGAACGTCGCGAGCCCCTGCACCCACCCCTGCGCCGAGCGTCCGTCGTCGGCGACGGTCAACGCGACATGACCCAGACGCCCCCACGGGGTGACCACGCGCCCCCCGGGCGTGGTCCGGGCGATCCACGACCACGGCACCCGCTCCACCGCGTAGGTCGAGATCACTCGTTCCCACGGCCGCTGCGACGGACACCCGGCCGCGCCGTCGCCGACCTCGACCCGTACGTCCAGGCCGGCGATGGCCAGTGCCTTGCGAGCGCCCTCGGCCGACTCCGGATCGATCTCGACGCTGACGACGTTGCCGGGACCGGCTCGCCGGGCGGCCAGCGCCGCGTTCCATCCCGTCCCCGTGCCCAACTCCAGGACCCGGTGCCCGGGTTGCAGGAGCAGCGAGTCGAGCATGTCCACCACGACGGCCTGGCAGGACAGGCTGGAGGTGGGTACCGCGTCGACGACCCGGGTCACCGTCGCGTCGTCCGGCCCGGCGTACACCAGCGACCCCCACGCGTCCTCGTCGACCGCCCGGTCGACCGGCGCGTAGCCGTCGCCCTCCCACCGCCACAACCGCTCGGGCGCGAACTCGTCCCGGGGAGTCGCCGCCACGGCCGCGCGGATCCAGGGCGCGCGCTCGGGCCAATCCCCACGCCGCTCCATCTCCGCCGCCAACCGCGCCCGCGCCTCGTCAAGCCTCACGGTGGGCTACTTATCCTTCTTGTGTCGGCCGTTGGACGGCGGCACAGGAGGCACCTGCCCATCGGAGTTGTTCGGCGGCGGCTCTCCCTTCGAGGTGTCAGGTGGCGGATTCTCGTGCCGGCCCATGAATGCCTCCTCGGTCGCTCGGAGTAACTTCATGGTGACACAAGCGCACACGGATACGGAAGGCGCGAATCCGCAACGCACCCGCGCGCGTTCGATCAGGCATCCAGCCGCCGCTTGGCGAGCCACGTGACCATCTCCGGGTCGCGGTGGTCGAAGAACAGCGAGGCACCCGTGTCCAAGCCGGCGATGGCCGTCATCTGGTCGTCGGTGAGCTCGAAGTCGAAGACGTCGATGTTCTCCGCCATGCGCTCGGCGCGCACGGACTTGGGGATCGCGACGACATCGCGTCGGATCAACCACCGCAGCACGACCTGCGCCACGGACTTGCCGTGCTGCTCGGCGATTTCGCTCAGGAGCGGGTGGGTGAACAGGTTGTTCCTGCCCTCGGCGAACCCACCCCACGACTGCATCCGAACTCCGTGGTCCCGCATGATCTTTTGGTCGGCGACTCGCTGGAAGAACGGATGGGTCTCGATCTGGTCGACGGCGGGCGTGATGTCGTTGTTGACGATGAGGTCCACCAGCCGGTCGGAGTGGAAGTTGGCGACGCCGATCGCCTTGACGCGACCCTCGCGGGTGAGGTCTTCCATCGCCCGCCACTGGCCGTACACGTCGCCGTAGGGCTGGTGCATCAGATACAGGTCGAGGTAGTCCAGGCCGAGCTTGGTCAGCGACGTCTCGAAGGCGCGCTTGGTGTTCGCCTGGGCGGGGGCGTCCTGGACCCACAGCTTGGTGGTGACGAACAGTTCCTCGCGCGCGATGCCGCTGTTCTCGACGGCGCGGCCGACGGCTTCCTCGTTGCCATAGGCGGCGGCGGTGTCAAGTAGCCGGTATCCGGCGGCCAGGGCTTCGGAGACGGCCCGTTCGGTCTGTTCCGGCGGGATTTGATAGACGCCGAAGCCGAGGATGGGCATGTCCACGCCGTTGTTCAGGGTGACGGTGTGCATCGAGATTACCTTCTGTCGGGGGGAGTTGCCGGTGGGTGCGGGAGGGCCGTCAGCGTTCGGTGAAGTGCGGTTCGATGGCGTACCCCGTTTCACGTCACCTCGTTGGGTTGGGCTCACTTCGCCTTCCGGCATCGTGTATCCACTCTCGCGGCGGTTCACCCGCGCCGGTAGGCCGGGCCCTTCGGGGTAATGACAGGCCCCCACCGCGCGGCCTCGGCGACACCGGCGGCGGTGCCGAACCGGGCCGTTGCCTGCGTGCACGCCGTCTGCCGGAACCGGCCGCCCGGTCCGCCCGATACGCCCCCGAGCC
Organism: Streptomyces sp. SID3343; assembly: GCF_009865215.1. GTDB lineage: Bacteria > Actinomycetota > Actinomycetes > Streptomycetales > Streptomycetaceae > Embleya. The sequence continues at coordinate 18,115 of NZ_WWJX01000606.1, forward strand.
CCCGCCCGCACCGAGTCGAAACGTCAGCGCGCAACCGAGGCTGCTGCTGGAGACGATGCGCCCGAACCCGCCCTACATCGTCGGTCGCAGCATGGATGTCCCGGCCTGGAACCGCGGCGGCCTCGCGCTGTACGCGACCCTGGGCGACCGGCTCGCCAAGCAGCGCGATCCGCCTGCCAAGCAGCGCGATCCACCCGCCACCTCTTCCTGTAAACCCGGCTGCCCGCGAGCTGTTCCCCGACGCCCCTGATCCGACCCACCTGTCGGCGAACTCCTCGTCAAGATCCCGGCGTTCGCGGGACCGTGGGAACGCTACGACGTGGCAGGGCGCAAACCCGCGCGTAAGACCTTCCACCATCCCCGTGCCGACACGATCACGCTCACCCCCAGTCGATGGAACCGGAAGGCACTCCCGGCCGACACCTCGGCGTGCACGTGGCCGAACCCGATGCCCCCGATCACGACGCCACGCTTCTGCTGACCCGACCGCACCCGGCGTCTCGTCCCACCCGGCGAGAGAGCGCGAGCCGAGCCCACACCCACCGCGGTGAACCCGACGGCCGAGTCGCGGGACGCGGTAGCGCCGCCTCGAGGCGCCGGTGCGGGCGTCTCGAGGCGGCGCTACCGAATGTGGTGGCGAACCTGCGCGAGGGTGGTGCGTCGCGTCAGCCCGCGGCCGGGAGTTGATAGACGTTGTCCGGCGTGACGATGGAGGTGATCGCCCGAGCGAACAGGGTGCTCGGCTCGAAGCCGTCGTGCAGGATGTCGGTGTTGAGCAGGATCACCATGGTGGCGTCCGACTCGGGGAGATACATCGTCACGCTCTCGTAGCCGGGGAGCGAGCCGTTGTGCCCGACCCATCCGTGGGTCCGGAAAAGACCCAGGCCGTACCCGGCGCCGTCGTAGCCGGGCATCGGAACGAAGTTCTCCCGCTGCGCCTGGGTGGCCGGCGAGAGGAGGGCGCCGGTGGCGACCACCTTGGCCCAGCGGCGCAGGTCGTGCAGATCGGAGATCATCGCGCCGGCTGCCCAACCCCAGCTCGGATTCCAGTCCGTCGCGTCGGCGACGGCGCCGGTCGGCGTCTGGTTCGTGTAGCCGTGCGCGTGCGGCGACGGGAACTCGGCGCCTTGCGGGAACAGCGTGTTGTGCAGGTGGGCCGGCCCGGTGACGCGTCGGTGGACGAACTCGGCGAGGGGCATCCCGCCGAGCTTCTCCACGACGAGACCGAGCAGGACGGTGTTGGTGTTGGAGTACTGGAATTGCGCGGCCGGCGGGAACTCGTTCCGGTGGCGGAAGGCGTACGCCAGTAGTTCCTGCGGGGTGAACGAACGGGTCGGGTCCGCCTGTAGCGTGTCGACGAACCCGGGGTCGGCGGTGTACGAGAACAGGCCGCTGCGCATCTCGGCCAACTGCCGGATGGTGATGCGGTCCCCGTCGGGGACGCCGTCGATGTAGGCCGAGATCGGGTCGTCCAACCCCAGCAGCCCGTCGTCGACCAGCTCCAGGACGGCGGTGACGGTGAAGGTCTTGGTCTCGCTGCCGATCCGCATGTCGAGGTCGGGTTTCATCGGCGCGCCGGTCGCGGTGTCGGCCACTCCGGAAGAGCGGACATAGGTGCCCCGGCCGGGCAGCCACAGGCCGACGGTCACGCCGGGGACGCCGGCTTCTCGGCGGGTGCGCTCGATCGTCTCGTCGAGGCGGGCCGCGAGCGCCGGATCCAGACCGTCGGGTCGGCAGTCGTCGGCGCACGCGGCGGCGGTGACGGCCGCGGTCGGCGGGTCGGCCTGCGCGGGGGAGGCGGCGAAGGCGAGGGGGACCAGGGCGGAGAGGGCGAACAGGGCGGTGGCGAGTCGACAGGCGGAGGTACGGCGCATGACAGGGCGTCTCTTCCGAGAGTGTGAGGAGCCGGCCGGGTCAGGATCACCGCTCGCCCCGCCGCCGAGTCCCACGCCACGAACCCGGCCCGACGAATCCACTCGTCCGGCTCTGCCGTGAGCGGCCGCGACCGCGTAACCCGGGAGCCGCACGTCATCGCGGGCAACGCCCCGCTCCGCCGCCGGGGGCTCCGGGTCGGCTTATCTCGCGTCCGGTGTGGCTCAGCGACGGCTGGTCATGTGCGCGAGGGTATGTTCGGCGCTGTCCGGGGCGAAGGCACCGTCGATGCCTTCGGCTGCCGCGTGGGCCGCTTCGATGGAGCGGGGCAGGAGGATCTTCTCGTAGGCGATGACGGCCTCGTCGACGGTGCCGTGGTCGACGATGGCTTGGGCGAGGTCGGCTCCGTCGCGCATGGCGAGGTTGGCGCCCATGCCGGAGATGGGCGACATCAGGTGGGCGGCGTCGCCGAGGAGGGTGAGCCCGGGGGTGGGGTCCCACGTGTGGGGGACCGGTAGGGCGTACAGCGGACGGTTGGTGTAGCCGGTGTCCGTGTCGGTGACGAACCTCAGCAGGTCGCGGCCCCAGCCGGCGAAGCGGCTCAGGAGGGCGTCGCGGACGGCGGCGGGGTCGGCGAGGTCGAGGCCGGCTTGCCGATGCCAGTCCTCGGGAGTGCGCATACCGACGTAGACGCGGATGTGGCCGCCGCTGTTGCGCTGGGCGATGAAACCCTGGTTGTCGTCGAGGGCCATCATCGTGCCGTTGCCGGTGAGGGCGGCCAGTTCGCCGTGCCGGACGTCGACGTCGTCGAGGCCGGTCTCGACGAAGGTGACGCCGGTGTAGAGGGGAACGGCGTCGGACAGCGGGCGGCGGACCTTGGACCACGCTCCGTCGGCGCCGACGACCAGATCGGCATCGACGGTGGTGACACGGTCGGCGAAGTGCAGTCGGTGGGCGTTGCCTTCGAGACGTTCGACGTGCTCCAGCCGGTGATCCCACCGCACGGTGCCGGGGGTCAGCGAGTCGAGCAGCAGGCCGCGAAGTTGGCCGCGGTCGATCTCCGGATTGGCGTGCCCGGTCTCGGGCGCGGCGGCGTCGAAGACGACACGTCCACCGCGGTCCACCAGGCGCATCTGCTCGCCCTCGGGTCGGGCGAGGAGCCGGAAGGCGTCCCACACGCCGGCGGCCCGCAGGGCGTGTGCGCCCGTGTCGGGGTGCATGTCGAGGCTGCCGCCTTGGTCGCGGGCGCCGGGGCAGGTGTCGAGGTCGTACACGGCGGCGGCGATGCCGTGGCGCTGGAGGACGCGTGCGCAGATCAGGCCGCCGGGGCCGGCGCCGACGATGGCGATGCGGACAGGAGCTGTGCTCATGGCGGTTCTCGTTCCTTGCGTGGGTGGCGGAGGTCGCGAGGCGCGGGCTGCACGGCGCGTCGCTGCCCTCACAAAACCACACTCACTCACAAAGTGCAATGAGACAACTTTTTGCCTCGTGCACCCTTGCCGATGGCGCGCCCGCCTCTCCGTCCCCGCGGCCCCCACGGCTTGCAATTTCTCATGCCGCTTCGGCAACCTGGCGAGTATGGGAAACCGGAGCGAAGTCCTGAACGCGGTCGGCCCGCGCCTGCGGGAACTGCGCCGCAAGCGCGGTATGACGCTGGCCGAACTCGCCGAGCGAACCGAGATCGGCGAAAGCACGCTCTCCCGCCTGGAAGGCGGTGGGCGCAAGCCCACCCTGGAGCTGCTCCTGCCGCTCGCCGAGGTCTACAACGTCCCGCTCGACGAGCTCGTCGGGGCGCCCCGCACCGGTGATCCCCGCGTCCACCTGCGGCCCGTCATCCGGAGCGGCATGACCTTCGTGCCGCTCAGCCGCCGGCCCGGCGGTATCCAGGCGCACAAACTCCTCATTCCGCCCAAGCCCGCCGACGCCGAACCGGACCTGAAGACCCACGAGGGATACGAGTGGGTCTACGTCCTGGCCGGACGCCTGCGCCTGCTGCTCGGCGACCGGAGCCTGATCCTGTCCCCGGGCGAGGTAGCCGAGTTCGACACCCACGTACCGCACTGGCTGGGGCCCGACGGCGACCACGTCGTCGAACTCCTCGTCCTCTTCGGCCGGCAGGGCGAACGAGCCCACCTGCGGGCCCGCACCTCCTGACCGGCACGAGACCCGCCGAACCGGCCCGCGGGCTCACCGATCGGCGCCGGGCCGACGCGCGGCGACCGCTGCCCTCGCGTCGGCGCCGATCAGGTCCAGGTTGATCGCCGCTGCCGCCTGTGTCCCCGACGCCGCGGCCGCCGGGACGCCGGCCATGAGGTCCGTGACGTTGCCGGCCGCCCACACGCCCTCGACGCCGGTGAACCCTCCCGCGTCGGCCGTCAGTTGCCCGCCCATCCCCATCGGGTGCTCCGTCACGGCCAAGCCGAGTTCGGCGAGGAAGCCCGCGCGCGCCTCGAACCGCGGCGCCACGACCAGGGCGTCCACCGCGACCGACCGGCCCGAGGCCAGGCGCACACCCGACAGCCGGTCCCGATCGTCGACCTCCAGGGCACGGACCTCGCCGTCGACCACGTCGATACCGAGGGCGGCCAACTGTTCCCACTGCTCGTCGGTCGGATCGCCGCCGGTGTGCAGGAACACCGTCACATCGGGCGACAACTGCCGGAACAGCAGCGCCTGATGGAATGCCGCCGGACCGGTGGCCAGGACGCCGACCGCAGTGTCGCGCACCTCCCAGCCGTGGCAGTACGGGCAGTGCAACACATCGCGCCCCCATCGCTCCGCGAGACCGGCGACATCGGGCAGCTCGTCCACCAACCCCGTGGTCACCAGCACCCGTCGCGCCACCGCCCGGCCACCGCCCTGCGTCGTCACCACCAGGTGCGCGCCCTCACGACGAACTCCCGCGACGCGGCCGGACTCCACGTGGCCGCCATAGGAGGCGACCTCCTCCCGTCCCAGCCGCAGCAGCTCCAGCGGCGCGACCCCGTCCCGCGACAGGAAGCCGTGCGCCGCCGCGGCCGGAGCGTTACGCGGCTCACCCGCATCGATCACCAACACCGACCGGCGCACCCGGGCCAGGGTCAGCGCGGCCGACAGCCCCGCCACGCCCCCGCCGACCACGACGACGTCCCACACTCGACCGCTTGCCGCCACCGACTCGTTCTCGCTCATGGCGACCACACTGCGACCAACCCGACCCGACAGCAATCCACCATGCCGTTTCGGCAACAAGCAGCCCGGTCCCCGCCCGCGCGCCGGGCTCGATCAGGCGCGTGGCGCCGGGGGAGGGACCGCCGGGGTGAGGTTGGCGAAGGGTTCGGAGGCCGCGATCAGCGCCGCCAGCGCCGGGGCGGTGGCGGCGTCCGGATGGGCGGCCAAGGCATCGCGGGCGACGGTGATCGCCGCGCGCAACGCCTCGTGACGAGTGGTGGGCATGCACGTCTCCCCTGCCGGACCGAAACGAAATGGAACGTCCGGCCTGTTTCTTTCGATCGCGGCTGGAGCCGGTCCCCCGTCAGGATACGGAAACAAAGCCCGCTTCAGGGGGCCGGGTTCGTGACACGCCGGCATCGACGGCGAACGGGGACCGTACGCGGCCCGCAACCCACCGCCCGCCCACCGGTTCGACGGCGGATCCGAGCCGCGGTCGCTACCCCGCGCCGGGCAGACGGACTTGGAGTTCGCCGTGCACCACTCGCGTCTCGAAGACCGGTTGAGGCGCCGTCGCGGGTCCGTGGACGACCTCGCCGTCGTCGAGCGCGAAGACGCTGCCGTGCCACGGGCAGGTCACCCGCCCGTCGGCCACCTCGCCTTCGGACAACGGCCCGGACAGGTGCGAGCACCGATCGGCGAGGACTCGCGCGCGCTGCCCGTCCCGCACCACCAGCAGCGGCGTCTCGCCCAGGAACCGGCGGGCGGGCCGGCCCTCGACGAACGCCGACAGCAGCCCGACCGAATGCCATCGGGACCCGTCGCCCACGACGTGCGCGACGTCCTCCGTGTGATTGGCGCCGACGGCCTGACGGTAGGCGAGGTGTCCGCCCAACAGCCCGCCCGCGCTCACGGTGGCCAATCCCGCCAGGGCCAGGGCCCGGCCACGCAACGGGCGCCGTCGCAGCCGAGCGATCAGCGACGCGGAGTACAGGCCGACCCCGACGATGTTGCACGTGGCGTGCACGAGACCCACGCGCTGCTGCTGTTCGTGGGTCTGCGCCCAGTCCAAGGCGCCCGCGGCGGCGGCGGGAACCGCCGCGCCCAGGCCCACCGCGATCAGCACCCCGGAGGCGATTCCGGTGCGCGGTACGACGTCGAGCAGCGACGCCGAGATCCACGTGCCGATCGGCACCTGCACCAGCATGGGATGCAGTGGATGACCGATCGGTACCCCGTGCAGGGCGTCGCGGGTCCGGCCCTGCGGTACTCGCTCGACGAGCCCTCTCAATCGCGCGGCAGGCCGGTCCAACGCCGTCGCCTGCTCCAATCCGGTCGTGATCGCCGTGGTCAGTCTCATGCGGTGCCGCTTCCCGTACATCGCCCGGCCATGTCGGCGGTGCGGGTGAAACCCCCGACGAGCACGGTATTTTCCGTCCCGGACGAGCCCTTGGACGAGCCCTTGGACGGGCCCCGGACGAACCCTCGGACGAACCCCCTACGAGCCCCCGAGCGAACACCTGGACGACCCCCGGACGAACCCGGAGCCGTGTTCTCCGGCGCGCGACACACGCTCGCCCGTCGGCCGTCGCGACCGGGCAACGACGTCGTGGCCGGCCTCGACCCGAGCGGCGGCGCAGCGTGTCAACACCCGGACCGCCGGGCAGCCGGTGGGCATGGATCAGTCACAGACCCCCGTCCTGGACGCGCTCGCCGCCTATCACGATCAGGCATTCACCCCGTTCACGCCGCCCGGCCACAAACAGGGCCGCGGCACCGACGCGCGCACCCTCGCGGTACTGGGGCAGGCGGTGTTCGCCTCCGACGTCCTGGCGACGTCCGGCCTGGACGACCGGACCTCGTCCGGTCGGGTCCTCGAACGTGCCCAGGAATTGATGGCCGAGGCGGTGCACGCCCACCACACCTTCTTCACCACGTGCGGCAGCTCGTTGTCGGTCAAGAGCGCGATGCTCTCGGTGGCCGGACCGCACGAGAAACTCGTGGTCTCGCGCGACGCGCACAAGTCG
>NZ_WWJX01000064.1 GCF_009865215.1 Streptomyces sp. SID3343
TGAGCGCCCTGATCCCACGGGCGCCCAAGCGGTGTGGGCCGCCGCGGATACCGGTGGCCTGATCACCGGCGAGGTCGGGCAGCACGTCCGCCGCGTGCGCACCGCAGCCGAGCAACGCGGCGGCCGCCACCACCGACCACGCGGGAGCCGGCCGCCCCGGCAGGCCGAGCGTGACGAACGCGGGCAGGCTCGCGAAGCCGATCGCGTAGGGCAGCCAGGACAACGGCGTGTCCTTGAGCCCGAGGTCGTACGCCCACGCGGCGGCCACCCCGACCAGATGCGCGGTGCCCGCGGCGCGGCCCGACGCGTACGACAGCGGCACACACACCACGAGCGCGACCCGCGCCGCCGTGGCCACTCGCTCGGCCGAGACCTGCCCCGTGACCGTCGGCTTCTCGGCGCGCTCGGCGGCCCGATCCCGCGCGGCATCCACCGCGTCGTTGCACCAGCCCACGGACAACTGCCCGCTCAACACCGCACCGCCGACGAGCAGGCAACCCCGCGCGTCCCGCCCCGCGGCGTGGGCCAGGGCCGTGGTCAGCGCGGTGACGGCGACGGTCGGACCGGGGTGGCAGGCGAGGAGCAGGCCGACGGACGGCGCGTGGGGATCGAGCATGAATGGGTCCTTTCGGGGTGTTCGAACGTGGGCAGGGTGCATGCGGATGCCGGCTTCGGGCACACGACGTGCACTGCCGGTTCCCGAATCCGCCGCCGCCTCCCACCTTCACTCCTACTCCTGACCGATCCGCGCACCCATCCACCCGGGGATTCGATTCGACATGACCCGCATCGCCGCCGTCCGTGGCGCACTTCCGGCCCATCGATACCCACAGACCGAAATCACCGAAGCCTTCGCCGACATGTGTCTGCCACCGGGGACGAGTCGACGGCTGCTCGACCGGGTGCACACGAACTCCGGCGTGCACAGCCGCCATCTCGCGCTGCCGCTGGACCACTACGCCAAGCTCGACGGTTTCGGCGCGGCCAACGACGTCTTCGCCGAGGTGGCCGTGGACCTGGCGGCCGAGGCGGTCGACGCGGCCCTGCTCGCGGCCGGGCTGGCGCCGCGTGACGTGGACCTGATCGTGTTCACCACGGTCACCGGGATCGCGGTGCCCTCGATCGACGCGCGCCTGGTCGGCCGGCTGGGTCTGCGGCCCGACGTCAAGCGGCTGCCGGTGTTCGGCCTCGGCTGTGTGGCCGGCGTCGCCGGGATCGCGCGCGTGCACGACTACCTGCGTGGGTGGCCCGAGCACGTCGCGGTGCTGGTGTCGGTGGAGCTGTGTTCGCTCACGGTGCAACGCGACGACTCGTCGGCGGCCAACGTGGTCGCGGGCGCGCTGTTCGGCGACGGCGCGGCGGCCGTGGTCGCGTGTGGCGACGCGCGGACCGGTCCCGGGCGCGGACCACGCGTGGTGTCCAGCCGCAGCCGGCTGTACCCGCACTCCGAGGGTGTGATGGGCTGGCAGGTCGGCGAGTCCGGGTTCCGCATCGTGCTCGACCCGAGCGTGCCCGACGTGGTCCGCGAGTATCTGGCGGACGACGTCGGCGAATTCCTCGCCGAGCACGGCCTGACCACGAGCGACATCACCGCGTGGGTGTGCCATCCGGGTGGGCCCAAGGTGCTCGACGCGGTCGCCGAAACGCTCGAACTGCCGCCGGGCGCACTGGACCTGACGCGGCGTCTGCTCGCCGCCACCGGCAACCTGTCGTCGTCCTCGGTGCTGCACGTGCTGCGCGACACGATGGCGGCCACGCCGCAACCCGGTACACCGGGGCTGATGATCGCGATGGGCCCGGGGTTCTGCTCCGAGCTCGTCCTCCTGGAGTGGTAGGTCGGGGATGTACTGGTACTTCGCGTTGGTGGGTCTGGTCGCGCTGGAGCGGGTCGCGGAGTTGGTGGTCTCGCGCCGCAACCTCGCGTGGAGCATGGCGCGTGGGGCGGTGGAGAGCGGTCGCGGGCACTACCCGCCGATGGTCGTGCTGCACGTCGGGTTGTTGGTCGCGTGTGTGCTCGAAGTGGCGTTCGGCGACCGGCCGTTCCTACCCGGGCTCGGGTGGACGATGGTCGCGCTCGTGGTCGCGGCGCAGGCGCTGCGCTGGTGGTGCATCACCGCGCTGGGGCCGCACTGGAACACTCGGGTGGTGGTCGTGCCGGGGCTGCCGCTGGTGCGGCGCGGGCCGTATCGGCTGACCCGGCTTCGGCATCCGAACTACGTCGCGGTCGCCGTCGAGGGGTTCGCGTTGCCGCTCGTGCACGGCGCGTGGGTGACCGCGCTCGCGTTCACCGCGCTCAACGCGGCGCTGATGATCGTGCGGATCCGCTGCGAGTCGGCCGCGCTGGCGACGGCCGCGAGCACGACCGCCCCGGCGCCTGCGCCCACGGCGACC
>NZ_WWJX01000607.1 GCF_009865215.1 Streptomyces sp. SID3343
TATCCGGACGTTGCCCTCGAGATGATCGGGCACCGCACCTTCGACGCCGTATCCAGTTGGTCGAGTACAAGCCCCGGGTGCTCGAGCACGCGCCGCTCGGCGTTCCTGGGTGACGTTGCCCGTTCGCCGGTCCGGACGGCACCAGGCCGGCGCCGGCGGGTGCGGAGCAAGACCAGACAGAGGGTGAATGGCCAACGTCAGGACGTGCGCCTGCTGATCACTGTCGGGAAAGCCCTCTTTGATCGGCTTCAACACACTCCCTCGACGCGATGCCCCGGGTCGTCGTGCTCTTGGTCCCATATGTGCTCGGCCACGCCCGGCCCCTCCCGTAGTACGGAGCCCAAATCCATACCCGACCGCCGCCGGCCGCGCGGGGGTTCGCGTAATCCGCCATCCCGGCCGCCGAACGCGGCGCCCATCCCCGACACGTCGCCCGTAACACATGTGGCAATAGACGGCCGGTGGCCTCGACGAGGACGACGACGGCGTGGAGCAGTGATCGACCGAGTCAGACCGAGGGCGGACGCGATGCCCAGCGGGGCAGCGTGCCGCAGTCGGACCCGGGCGCACGCCCACTGGTCGGCGCCGCGCTCGACGTCCCGCCGATGAGTCGTACGGGCGCCGAGCGATGCGGGGCCGGCCGCGCCGGTGGCCGAGGAAACCGGCGAGGACACCCGACCGGCGGTCCGCCGCGCCCCGCGCCCTGGCCACCATGCCCCCGCCGCCAAGCTCGCCCACCTGCTCGGCGTCAACGGCCTCCACACCGCCCTGATCGTGCACTCCCGTGCCGAGCCACCGTCGAGCAGGTTCTGACGTCGTGAAACGCCCAGAACGCCTTGCTTTCGACGAGACCAACCCCCCACACCCCGAACCGCTCGCACGGAAACACAGCGTCCACCCGCCGCCGCACAGCGACGACCCTCTCTGCGACTGCCGTGGTTCGCACGCCTGGGTGGACTACACATCCCGACAACGGTCGGGCCGTTCGGCCCCCGGCCATGCCGGCCATGCCGGCCGGGCACGACGGTGATGTCGAAGTCGAAGCCGTGAACACGGCGTTCGTCATGCCGTGGCAGGGCGGCATCGACCTCGTCCCACCGTCGGCGTGACCCGCCCTGGACGCCCTTGCCGATCCCGGGTCGGTCGTCGACCAGTGCCCAGGAACGTCCTCGCCCCCCAACTGCCACACCGTCCGCCCCCAAGCGTCCGAAACCGCACCTCGAGGAGTCTCACCGCGACAACTGGGTGAAGCTCCCGTCCTGGTACAACGACTCCAGCGCCCGCCACGAGCCTGGCTGCGACGCCGGAACGAATGGCATCGAGCTTCCTCGTTTCGCCGCGATGCAGACGGCGACACCGGAACAGACGAAGGCGGCGGCCCTGAACGGGCCGGGCCCGGGGAACGGCCTGGCCCGCCGCCTCTTCCACGCGCCCGGAGGTCGGGCAGGGGGAACCCGTGTCCTATCGCCGTGGTAGTCACATCCCATGAGCCAGTTCCGCGATTTCAACTTCAAACTGCTCGTCGTCGATAAGCTCATGTACGGCCGTGAGCGGCTCCTGCCGGTCTACGACCTGCCCGGGCGGCTGGCCGAGCGCGGGATTCGCGACGCCGCGTCCTACGTCCTGAGGAACGGCCTGCATGAGGAGGTGCTGCCGGAGTCCCGGGCCCATTTCGAGGCCCTGGAGATCCCGGCCGAGCTGCTCGCCCGCGTCGAGGAACTGTGCTTCGACGCCGGGGCGGACGTCTTCCGACACTGTGCCCCCGCCTGGGACGGCGAGGACGACCTGTTCGACGTCCGCTCGCTCGACGACCTCCCCCTGCTGCCCAACCTGCGGGCGGTCACCTTCGTACGCGACGGCGTCCTGGTGGTGCCAAACGCGGCGGAGGTCTTCGCCGCGCACGGCATCGACACCGACTGAGCCCCGGCACCCATCCATCGCCCGCCGCCTCGGCCGAGGCCCTCAAGACCCCCAGCCGAGGAAGACCGCGCACCACCGTCACGCGGACGCCTACGGCCGCTCCGGCGCCCCCGACGGCCCCGACCACGCCGTCTGCACGAAACGGTCCCACACCGCCCCGACGATGCCGGACCCATGGCGCAGGCGATGGATGCGGCTGTTCACGGCCTCGGGGCTCAGGTTCGTCCTGGTCGCGATCTCGGCGTGGGTGTATCCCTGCACGACCGACTCCACGATGGTGCGATCGATCGCGTCGGCGAGGGCGCCGACGTAGCGGGTGACGAAGTCGTGGCCGGCGACGGCGTCTTCGGGGCCCTCGTGGTCGAGGCCGTCCACCGCCCAGCGGTCGAGTTCGGGGTCCAATCCGAGGGCGAGGTCCAAGGACTCCTTGCGGTGCTGGGCCGCCCAGGACGCGTAGGCGTCCTTGAATCCCAGGAGCAGGGCGCCGATGAAGAAGGTCTTGAGCGACGCGCCTCCGTCCGGGGTCCATTGCCCCCCGACCAGGGCCCGTTCGCGGAAGAAGACGAGTCCTTTGGCCAGGGTGTGGTTGATCAACGTCTCGCGTTCCTCGCCCCGGCCGCGCAGGATGCGGCGTTCGCGTTCGTTCGACGTCACCGCGCGGCGTTTGGCCGCGCACAGGCGATAGATCTCGCCTGTGAACAGCCAGTGCAGAAGAACGGGGCGCCCGTAGGCGACCAACTCGCCGCAGAAGATCTCGTAGCGCGGCCCGGAGAAGCCGCACGCGACGAGTTCGGCGTGTAACTCGCGGTCGTGGACGCGCACGGCCAGTCGGTCCAGGACGTCGCGCCCGACCACCGCGACCGAGGCCCCCTCTTCGGATTCGAGGTCTTGGAGCAGACCGGCCGGCGAGGTGGTGGGCGAGGCCCGGGCCCGGCTCGGCGAACGCCCCACGTGGCCCTCCCCTCGGGCGCCGACGACGACAGCGCGGGCCTGTCGGCACCACTGCTCGAAGTTGTAGGGCGTCACGATGCCGGACGCTCACGCGAATCCCGAATATTTTTCGGGGAATTGCCGAGACGGCGCAACGAGGGTGCCCGCACCGCCCCTATAGCCCCCGCGTGACGAACAGCAACCCATCACCCGAAGGCGCCCCCATCTCCCTGTCGGGCACCGCACGATCCGCCGCCGTCCCGGTCGGGATCGCCGCGGTCGTATCCGGCGCGACGGCCGTCGCCGGGGGGAGCGCGTGGTGGATCCCGATCGCCGCGGTGGTGACCTGTATCGCGGTCCTGAGCGCGCTCTCACTCGCCTGGTATCGAGCCATACGCCTCGAACGCCGCATGAGGCTTCGCGACGGATACACGCATCGGGCGGTCGATGTCGCGCTGCACCCCTGGACGGCCCCCGAACAACGCGATGCCGCCGGGAACCTCCTCACCCTCCTCGTTCCCCCACCCCACTCCGACGGGCCCGACGACGCCGCATGAATCCGAGCCCGACACACGAACACCGGGCCCAGAACGCGGTTTGCGCCCGGACCGGCACGCACCGGGCCGTCGCACGCACGCAAGAGCCCGGCTCCTCTCACCGGGCGGCTTCGACACGAGGGGAGCACCCTGTGGAGCACAGCGGTGTGGGGTTCGGCGGTGGTGTCGTTGGGGTGTTCGGTTTGGTGTGTCACTGATGGATGTCGTTGTTCGTGCGGGCCTTGGCTGTTCGGGTTCTGGTTTGTGGTGACGCGTTCCCGTGTCTGCGGTGATACGAGGCCGTGTTGATCGGTGTCGTCTTCGTCGTGTCTCCTTCAGGATGCGGGTGACGGAGGAGGCGGCACATGTTCGCCGTGGTCGAGGGCTGCCCCGGGTGGCCCGGTGGTGCCGCGGCGGCGGTCGGGCGTCGGCGAGCGGGCGAAGGGGCCACGCGAGGGCGCGTTTCGTGACCGGTGCCAGCCGAGTACGGCGACCTCGGTCGGACGGCTGTCGATCGTCGGGGTGTGAAGTCTCCGCCGGGTTCGGGTTGTTCCGCCGGGACCACCCGGTTCAGTTAGCACATGTGTCCGTCGGAACGACGGGAACGGCAGGACGCCACTCGTTCGGGTGAACGATCGGGCCGGGGATGCGCCCCCGGCTCGTAGTCTCACGTCCGTCCCGTCAGCCGGCAGGACCAAGCCCCAGGCCCAACTGCCTTGCACACCAGCATCGTTCGACGCAGGAGGCTGTGCTTGATCACCGTGCCGTTACCCGCCCGCCCGCCTGGCGGACGCCCCCGGTGACCACACCACAGGACACCTCGACGCAGGGCCTGGGCCGGCACCGGGACGAGCTGCGGCCCGCCGCGGTCGGCCAACTCCTGCGGCTGCGCCGGGCGGGGGAGTTGACCACCGCTCACGTGAGACTGGTCGCCGACGCGGTCGGTGTGAGCACGCGCACGGTATGGCCGCTGGCTGGCCCAGGCCGAGCAGACCGGTTCCCCGGCCAAACCCGAGCGCGGGCGGTTCCGGATCACCGACGAGACCATCGATGTCCTCGCCGACTACCAGGGCAACGTCAAACGCGCCCACGAGCACCTGGCACGGACGGCCCTGGCAGCGAGGAAGGAGCCGACGGGGCTGACCACACTGCACGACGCCATCGCCCGTGACCTCGATCCCGGCTTCATGGCAGGCCTGCGCAAGGGCATTCCCGCCGCCCGCGGATTCGACCCCGCGTTCAAACGGCCCGCGGTGGCCCGCAACCAGGTATGGGAAGGAGACCACAAACAGGCCCCTCTCGTCGTGACCATGCCCGACAACACACTGTCGAAGGTGTGGGTGACGTGGTTCGAGGACCGCGGCACCGGCTACGTGACGGGCTGGGCCGTCACCGCCGGCTCCGCACACCGCGGATCGGTCCTGGCCGCCGTACGCGCATCCGTGCTGCGCCAGGCCCCCTACGGACCGGCCGGCGGACTGCCGCACCTCGTGCGCATCGACGGCGGCGCCGACTTCCTGTCCAAGACCGTCCAGCGGGCCTTCGGGCTCCTGGGCGTACCGGTCCACCGAGTGCGCAGCGCCCGCCACAAGGGCGGCATCGAGCGGCTCAACCGCACCGGCACGACCCGCTTCTTCGCCGACCTGCCCCGCTACACCCAAGCCCCCCGACTCGACCACCGCCACCGTGTCGGCGACCAGGACCCACCGCTGACCTTCGAGGCATTCGTCGACCTCCTGCGCGACTGGGTACACCGACACAACACCGAACACGTGGTCAAACGCACCCAACTGACACCACTCCAAGCATGGCTGACCGACCCCACCGAGATCCGACCCGAGCCCGGCCCGACCGAACTACGCGCCCTCATGCTCGAAAGCGACCACAAGCCCCGCAAGATCACCAGCCACGGAGTGGAGTTCGCGGGCCGCTGCTACATGCCCGAGAACGGCATCGGCCGCATCGGCGTCCACGTACGCGTCCGATGGATGCCCCACCACCGCCACGAGATCGACCTGTACACCTTCCGCGGGAACCGCTACCTCGGCCGGGCCCTGCTCAACGACGAGGCCACCGAAGAACTGCGCGCCAAGGTCCTCACCGGCCGCACCGAGCACAGCGCGGCGCTGCGCCGGGCCCTGAAGCGCTCCGGCGAGCGCAAGCGGGAACGCTACCTGCCTTCCACCGAGTCCGAACCGCCTGTGCGGGCAATCCGCATGACGGAGCGCCAGGCGCTGAACGAGCTCGCCGGCGCCGGCGGGAGAAAACCCGCCACGCCCCGTCGCCGTGCCCGGTCCTACTCGCCCCCGACCCCCGTCCCGCCCGGCTGGACACACTCCGGCCAAACTTCCACCACACCCAAGGACGACGCCTCATGACGACCGCTCCCAAGCGCCGGCACCTGCCTCAGCGCCGCCCGGTCACGCCGGCGAGCCACCCCGGCACGGCATCGCGCCGCCGCCCGGATCTACGCCCCCAGTTCTTCCTCGACCTCGAGGATTCCACGCTCGTCCCCACCGACACCCTGCTGCAGATCAAGGACACCGTCGTCGACACCGTCGAGTCGCGGGCCATGTCGGTGATCTACGGCGATCCCGGGCTCGGCAAGAGTTTCAGCACCCGCGCCACGATCCAGGAGATGAACCCGGACCTGATCCTCCCGCTGGACTTCGCCCGTTCCCGCCCCGGCCCCAAGGACCTGCGCGAGGAACTGTTCCACCAGATGAACCTCAGCTGCAAGATGCCCGGCACGCCCACCGCGTTCGACAAGCTCCTGCGCGAGACCCTGCCCAGACGCCCGTACGTGATCGTCTGCGACGAGGCCCAGCAATACCGGCGGGAGGTGTGGGTTGGGGGGTTGCTGGTAAGGCGGGAGTTGCTTTTCTTCCGGTGTCTCGTTGATGGCTTCGGCAGTACATGCCTAGTTCAGGTGTTGCCTTAACCAAGAGTCGTGACGAGATGGCGGGTGGGGTATGGGGGAGAGGCCCTTTCTGCGGCTGGTCGAGGGCGGGCCCGCCGCGCCAGCTGTCGATCCCGGGCGGGTGCCGGACGTGTGGGCTTTCCAGGCCGGTTGCGTACAGGCGTTCGCCGACACCTGGGTGGTGAGGGGCTTCGCCGCAACGACGATCACCTCCTACACCTCCCTGCTCCAGCGGGTACTGGACCACTTCGACCGCCCCGTATGGCGGATCGAACCCGCCCACGTGGACGCGATGCTCCACGATCTGCTGTTCGCGGGCCGGACCGCGGGAACCAGGCGCGGCTACCTGGACATGCTGCGCGCGTTCCACACCTTCGTGCGCCTGCGCTACGCCGCCCGGATCCGGACCCTGTACCAAGTCCCGGTCCACGACCCGCTGGACCGGTTCAACCGACTGCGCCACGTTTGGGACGACACGCCTCGCCCACTGCCGCCCTCGGCCGAGCGCCTCACCGCGTTCTTCGCGTTCGCCCGCGCCCGCCTGGCCGCCGTGTCCGACTACCCGGCCGCGGCACGGGACTACGCGCTGCTGCGAACCCTGTACCACTCCGCGCCGCGGCTGAGTGAAGCACTCCACCTCGACCGATACGACGTCCACCCCGAACTCGGCCCCGCCGGCAAGCTCCACGTACGGTTCGGCAAGGCGGCAGGCGCCTCGGGACCGCGCCCGAGATGGGCACCCATGCTCGACGGCCTGGACCAGGTCCTCGCCTGGTACCAAAGCGACGTCCGGCCCCTGCTCCCCGACACCACCGCACTGTTCTGCGACGCCCACGGAAGACCGCTGAAACCGGAGACCGCACGCGACCGCCTGGCCCGCCTCCTCCAAGGCGAAGGCCGACCCGAGAGCGACCGGTTCACCCCGCACGACCTGCGCCGCGCGGGTGCGACCCACCACTACGAGCAGGGCATGGACCTGCTCATCGTCCAGCAGTTGCTCGGACACCGGCACATCGCCTCGACCATGGCCTACGTCCGCCCATCACTCACCTTCGTCGAGGACGCCTGGCGCGGCGCCACATCGACCACCGTCACCGGCCTCACCGGCTGACCCACAGGCAGGCAGAATGCTCATGACCACACCACCGCCTCTGCGCGCCGTCGAGTCCTCGGCTCCGTCGCCGCAGGTGGAGTGGAGACTGCGGATGGCCGCGGCACAGCGCGGCATCTGGACCGGCACACAACTGCGCCGACTCCTCGCCGAGCGGGCAGGCCTCGAACTGTCCGCGGCATCGGTGTCCGCCTTGTTCACCAAGCAGCCCTCCCAGGTGAAGCTGTCCACCCTGGCCGCGCTGTGCGCCGCCCTCGACTGCGCCCCGGGCGACCTGCTGGCCGTCGGCGAGCCCGCCGTGCCCCCACCACCCACACCAAGCACCACCCCATCCCCGCCACCCCCGCAGCAAAAGTTCGCGCCGCGCCACCGATCCCTGCCACCGTTGTGACCGCACCCGATTCCGCGACGAACCCTCCCGCGACCCCCGATGTCGCGCCACCTCCGGTGAAGGACACCTGCCCGGCCTGTCACCGACTGCGCCGGCTGCGCCCCGATACCGGCCGCTGCCCTTGGTGTTCGCGGACCTGCACCCTCTGTGGCGCCCCACGCAGATCAATCGAACACCTGTGCGCGGCATGCCGACGCCGATCCGCCGGACAACAGGCCCGAGGCCCCTGCCGGCACTGCGGACACCGCCGCGTCCTCGACGCGGCGACCCAGCGCTGTCGAGCCTGCGTCGATCCCACCATCGCACCACCTCCGGCACCCTGTGAACGGTGCGGAACCAGCGGTCAGTGGGCCAAGAGTCTCTGCAAGCGCTGCTACGAGCACTCACCAGACACCGTCTTGTCCCGCGCGGCCGGTTGGGCCGAGCGCATGCCCACCACACCCTCCTGGTGGAACGACCTCGCCGCCCATCTCGCGGAGCACCGCCACCCGATATACGCGGCCGACATCGTCGCCACCACAGCACGGTTGATCCTCGACACCTCGACCCACAACCCCCACCGCCTCCTCGCCCACGCCACCCACGACGCCCCCGAACTCGTCGGAGCACTCACCGACTTCTTCCACACCCACGGCCACCTCGACCCACCACCGGCCCTCGCCGACCAGCAGGCGGCAGCCCGCCGCGCCCGCCGTATCCAGGCCACACCCGCCCCGCTGCGCCCCCACGTCGCACAGTTCGCCGAGTTCCTCCTCCACCAACGCGAACAAGCCGAACAACTGGGACTACGACCCAACCAGCCGAAAACCATCGAGATTCGCCTGGCCGGCGTCCGTGACCTGGCTCGCCACCTCCACGCATCAGGCCACACGAGCTGGACGAGCGTCACCACCGCCGACCTGGAATCCTTCCTGACCGTCAACTCCGCCCTCCGCGCCTCTCGACTGGCGGGACTGCGTCAGTTCTTCGCGCACGCCCACCGTTCCAGGGCCATCCTCCACAACCCCACCGACCCGATATCCGCCGCACAGCAGAGGGGATTCCACGGCCCGACCCTCACTCCGTCCCGGCAGCGCACCCTGTACCGGAGGTGGACCACCCGCCACGACATCCACCCTCACGAAGCCTTCATCGGACTCGCCGCCCTGCTCCACGCGGCAACCATCACCGAATTGCGGCTGCTCGCCGACACGGGAATCGATCCCTCCCGCCGGAGCGTCCGGTTCCCCGGCAGATCGGTGGCTCTCCCACTCGACGAGGCGACCTGGACGGCACTGCAACGCTGTCAAGACCACCGATACCGACTCGGCACGGACAACCCTCACCTGCTCGTCACCCGACTCACCCGCACCCACTGCGGCCCCGCCGGCGCCGCCCACATCCGCGACACCCTCGCTCCTGCCGGTCTCCCGCCCCGCATCCTGCGCTCCACCCGGTTGCTCACCCTGGCCGACGAACTCGACGCCAAGATCCTCACAACGTCACTGGGGATGTCCTACGCGGGCGTCGCCCACTACCAACCCAACCCGCGCCTCACCAAACCGATATGACGATCCATCAGGTCTGGAGGCATTGCAGACACATCCTCACGGCCGGCTATGTCCGTGACTCGCGAAGGCGTTTGTCCGCGGGTCCCGAAGGTGCCTGGGCTGCGTTCGGGGTCGGAATGTTCATGGGTTTCGACGGCACTCGCGGTCGTCTTGCCACCCATCCCGATCCGTCGCCCCGGGTGATCGCCTGTTCGGGCAGCCAGGAGGATGCTGCCACGGCATCGGTGTCGGGCTGCGTCTCATCCGATCGCGTCTGCGGCGCGCCAGGACTTCGTCCGCTCGGTGTGCAGCGTCGGGGTGCGTCACGGTTCGACGACCACGGCTGGTGGTCGTGCGTGGTGGAGTTCGGTTCGCCGACGTGGAGTCAGGGCAGCCGACCGAACCTCGCCGGGATGTGGTTGCGGCAGCTGTCGACCACCACGCCACCCACGGCAACTTCCGCGCCTGGGCACGCCACCCTCACCGCGATGACCCGTACCAACCGCACCACCGTCGACCGCGACACCCTGCGCTGGGCCTTCAGCCGACTCGGCCAACCGACACCACCACGAAAACCGGTGACCACATCGACTGCTCACAGAACACGGAAGGCAGCCACCCAAGACCCGACCGTTCCCGCCGCCGGTACATGTTCGACGGACCGCTCCCGCCTCCGGGTACCGTGCCGGTGTGGACCTGAGCGAATACAACGGATACTTCCTCGACCGCGTTCGCCTGGAGACCGAACCCGGAGGCGGCACCGCGTCCGTCCGCCTGGTCCGCGGGGAGGCGGACAGCGTCGTTCTCGAACTGTCGCACGTGGTCCACGCCCGCATGGACGGCACCGGGGACTGGGACGAGTTCGTCGACGAGATCACCGTGCGCGACCTGCCGCGAACCGGCCCGTGGCCCACCTGGGCCCGTCACCTCCTCCACCACCACAACAACGAGACGACCATGGTCTGGGTCAAGTTGATCGGCCCCACCGAAATCGAGATTCTCGCCCGATCCCTCACCATCCACTGAACCGCGCCGAGCGAAAGCGCGCCCGGCCGGGCCGACCACCCCCGGTTCGCGAAAGACCGGCGCCCCCACGGTTTCGACATGCGCACGCGGCACGTCCGGGTCGCCTCGCGTTGCCGGTAGGCGACGGCCGCACCGAACACCGAACACGAAAACCCCCACCCGACACCGTGGTTCACCAGCGCATGCCGAGTTCGGTGAGGAGCCGGACCCGTTCCTCGCTCAGCGATCCGCGTCGGGTGCGTTGGTTGTTGACCCATTTGCCCAGCCGCACCTCGACGACCCCACCGCCCTCGCCCGCGCCGTCGTCGGGTCCCGCCGAGCTATCCGTCGTCACGGTCTCGACATGCGCGCGGGAAACCTCCAGATGACCCTCGCGTTGGCGGTAGCCGACGGCCGCGGCGAACGCGGTCTCCCACGCGCCCCGCCCGCGCCTTTGCGCCCGGGCAGCCCCGACGACGTCGCCACCCGGAGCCCCAGCACCCTCCACCACGCCGTTCCCGCCGCCGCCGGCCCTCTCGCCGTGACGTTCCGCGCCCCCGACGCCCGCAGCCACCGCCACGCCGTCCTCGACGCCGTCGCCGTCCACCGCGCCACCTTCACCTGTCGCCGCACCGTGCCCGTGTTCGATTTCGGATGCGATGCCGAGTTCGTGGAGTTGCCGGAGCTGTCCGGGCCCGAGCTTGGCCCAGACCACAGGCCTGGCGTGCCGCTGCGCCCATCGTCCGATGTCTTCGCCGCCCGCGATGTGTCCGGGCACGAGTTCGTCGAGGGTCCCGCCGCGCCCGAGGAAGAGTCATATCTCGTTGGCGGCGCGTTGCCATGCGATGGTCCATCCCTCGGGCCTCCACCACAGAGGTCCAACTCCCGGAGTGCGGCGTCTCGTTCGGGATGGTGGTCCAGCACCCCGCTGCGCCGCTGGTTGGCGAGCCATTGTCCGATGCGGACGCCGTCCTGGACGGCGTTCTGTGGTGCGGCGAGGTGCCCGACGCGTTCGAGCCAGCGTCTGGCGGGGGTCTGTCGAACTTTTTACAGTCCCACCCGGCCCGGCGGCGTCGTCCGCTGCGCCGTGTGTGGTCGCGGTGGGAGGCCCTGTCGTTTTGTTGTCTGGTTTCTGTGGTGGGGTTTCTGTGTGGTTTTCCTTACGACATTCGGTGAGGGATGTGGGTTTCGTCAGCGTCGCCCAGTGCCGTCCTGCGGCGTTGTTCGTGCTCGGCTGACGGGATCGGAGCCTGAGGGTCGCAGGGAGTGTGAGTGTGCGTTGTGATGGCAGTGGTTGGTCGTCAGTGGGCCACGGGTGTCGTGTGGGTGTTTGTGTGCTGGTCGGGGTGTGGATGACCGTGATCGTTTCGACTGTCACGGGGGTGACCATCGACTGACATCGGGTGCCTAACACAAGCGGGTTGTTCTGTCATGGAGTTGCCCATTCCTGTGTCAGGCCCCCCGGGGCGTGGGTGTGCTTGCTGTCATGGCGAGGATTCGTTCTTCGGTTTCGGTACGTCCTGTTGTGGGTTCCTCGGATACGGCTGCGGTGATGCGGCCGTTGGTGGTGCGGCGTCTGCTGGCCTTGACGGAAGCGGGTGGTGTCACCCGCGCGCACGTGGCGGTCGC
>NZ_WWJX01000608.1 GCF_009865215.1 Streptomyces sp. SID3343
CACCACCGGCACCACCGGCACCACCGGCACCACCGGCACCAAACAAAGATGTGGCCGGGACCCGAGGGTCCCGGCCACATCCACATCCACGTCTACGTCTACGTCTACGTCGGTCCTGCGCCGGCATTCGCCGCCACGACCATCGGCCGACCGTCGTCGACCGACACCTCGACCGGTGTCGAACCGCCGGTCAGCGCTTGGCCGACTCGGCTTCCTCCAGCTCGGCCAGGAAGCGCTCGACCACGTCGCTGTCGGCGACGAGCGGGGCGACCGACTCACCGACCACCTTGCCCGCGAGCTCGGTCGCGATCAGGCCGAGCTCGGCGTGCAGCGAAGCGCTCGCGAGAGCGACCTCGGCGTTGAGCTGCTCGTGACCGGAGGTCACCAGTTCCTCGCGGATCCGCTGCCCTTCCTCGCGGGCCTCGGCGATCAGGCGGGCGCCTTCCTCGGCGGCCTCCTGACGCACGAGCGCGGCCTGACGGCGCGTCTCGGCGATTTCCGTACGAAGTTCGGCGACCACCGCCTCGCTGTCCGCGTGCGCGTTCGCGGCACGGTCGAACCCGCCTTCGAGCGCGTCGTGGCGGTCGGCGATCGTCTGGGCGATACGCGGAAGCAGCACCTTCGCGAACACGAGGAAGACGAGCGCGAACAGCACAAATCCGACGATCAGTTCGGCTACATCAGGCTTCAGTGGTCCCATGTTTTTGATCCTCGATTGTCGACGGGCACAAATCAAGTGCGCGTACCGCCCCGGACCACACAAAGTGACCAATGCAATGCGCAGCGCACGCAATCCCGCCCAGCCACGCATCGAACCGGGGCCGGACTCCCCCCAGGGTAGAACGAGCCCGGCCCTGCCTCGTACCGAGGTAGGCGCAACGGGACACCTCCGCGACGCCTCGGCAAGGCCGCCGCAACGGTCTCCGCACGCGGACAAGCGGCGGCGGGCCGCCGCTACCGCACCGCGGGAAAGTCGATCAGCACGATCGGGTCCCCCGACGGCTCGGCCGACCCGCCCGGCGGTTCGACCGTGACACCGACACCGGTCGCCCGGTCGATCGCGGACGCGATCAGCGCCGAACCGGGCCGGATCAGGCCCATCGAGCGCATGTGGCCGTTGTCGTTGTACCAGCCCTGATAGACCCGGTCGTTCGACAACTTCGGCAGCCCGGTCATCACCACCACCGTCTCGTCGAGGGCGCGCGAGACGATCACCCGTCCGGTGCCGCCGCCGGTGACCGGGGCCGACGCCTGGACCGCGTCGGGCGCGGTGACGACCGCCTCGATCCTGGCACCGCGTTCGCGCTGCGCGGCCACGGCGCGTTCGGCCTTGCGCGCGTCCTGGTACTGGTTCACCGCCACTCCGCCGAGCGCGCCGATCGCGGCCAGGCACGCGGCGAGCGCGAAGGTCGTGAAGCGCTTGCCGCGGCCGGGCTTCGCGGTCGGCGCCGCGTCACCGACCGGTACCTCGGGAGGCAGCTGACGCACCGTCGCGATGCCGTCCATCACCCGACGCTTGAGTTCCGCCGTCGGCGTCTCGGACACCGCCGTCGCCAGCCGCGCGGCGGTCTCGCGAAACTCGTGAACCTCCTGCGCGCAGGCCGAACACACCTTCAGGTGTCGCTCGAACTCACGCCGTTCGTCCGTGTCGAGGGCGTGCACGGCGTAGGCCCCGGTCATCGTGTGCAGGTCGGCGGAGGTCATGTCCCCACTCCCAAGCAGTCGCGCATGCGAATCAGGCCGTCCCGCAGGCGGGTCTTGATCGTGCCCAGTGGCACCGCCAGGAGGCCGGCCACCTCACGGTGGGTGCAGCCGCGGTAGTAGGCCAGGGTCACGGACTGCCGTTGCAGTTCGGTGAGGGTGCCCAGGCAGCGGCGCACCTGTTCGCGTTCGAGCCGGTGCTCCACCTCCTCGACGACCTCGTCGTACTCGGGTGAGTGGTCGCGCAACGCGGTGCGGTGTTCGCGATCGGTGGCGGCCTGCGCCGAGCGGACCCGGTCGACCGCGCGGTGATGGGCCATGGTCAGGATCCACGTCATCGCGCTGCCCTTGTCCGGCCGAAAGCGCGCGGCGGTGCGCCAGACGTCGAGCATCACCTCCTGTGCCACCTCCTCCGACTGGGCGAGATCGCGGACGACCCGTCGGGCCACCCCGAGGACCGCGCCGATCACGGCGTCGTACACGTGTGAGAACGCTTCGTGGTCACCCTGCGCGACGCTCGCGAGCCGATCCTCCAGGCTCGGTCCGCGGTCGGCGGTGCCGGCGATGTGCACGACGGTTCTCATGCGACCCCACAGCGGCTCTCGACGCCGCGCTCGTACATACCGTTCATGTCCGACTCCCGCTCACACCCACGCCCGAAACCGCCACCGCACCTGCCGAAACCGAAAGCGAAACCGGATCCGAAACCGAAACCGGATCCGAACGCAAACCCGAACCGAGACCGAACCCGAACCCGAACCCGAACCGAGACCGGACCCGAAGCCGAACCCGGCGAGACCGGACCCGAAGCCGGGACCGGACCCGAAACGCCCCGCCACCCGAGGAAATCACCTCGTCGACCGAGACCTGAACACGACGTCGACCGAAACCCGCGCCGACCGCCACTGCACAGGCGTCCGACCCACATTCGGCGCCGAGGCTCGAACGGATTGGTGAGAAACCAAGAATTCCGGATCAAGGAACCCGAGCCGATCCCGAGCCGATCCCGAGCCCGAAACTCTTTCGGGGTACGGACCAATCCGTACCCCTCAGGGCCGCGAATGGCCCGATGTGAAGGGAATCAGAAGTCGCCGATGGGCGCGGGCCGGTCTGGCCGCGCTGAGCGGACTGCTGTCCGCGGGCACGGCCTTGGCCGTGGCCGAGTTCGCCGCAGCGTTCGTCAGGCCCGAGGCGGCTCCCCTTCTTGCCGTCGGGGGATCGGTGATCGACCGCACTCCCCCGGCGGTCAAGGACTGGGCCGTCCGGGAATTCGGCAACAACGACAAGTTCGTGCTCCAGTCGGGGATCCTCGTGGTCCTCGCGCTGATCGCGATCGGGATCGGAGTGCTTTCCCGGCGGTTGCGCCGCACCGCGATGGTCGGCGTGTTCGCGTTCGGGGTACTCGGCGCGTTCGCGGCGTATCACCGGGCGGGCGCGGGCGCCGTCGATCCGCTGCCGTCCCTGGCGGGCGGTGTCGTCGGTGCGGCCGCGCTGTGGTGGTTGACCAGGCCGATCGTCGAAACGAGCACGCAGGAGCGCGCGTTCGACCGTCGTGCGTTCCTGATCGCCGCCGGCGTGGTGGCCGGCGCGTCGACCGTGGCCGGTATCACCGGTCGCATCGTCACCGACGGCAAGCGCGCGTCGATCGCCGCGTTCCGCAACGGGCTCAGGCTGCCCGCGCCCGCCGAGAAGGCCCCGCCACTCCCGGCCGGCGTCGACCTGCGGATCCCGGAACTTTCCTCGTTCACCACGCCCAACGGCGACTTCTACCGCGTCGACACCGCGCTGATCGTTCCGCGTGTCAACGCGCGAACGTGGTCGCTGCGGATCCACGGCAAGGGCGTGCGTCGGCCGTTGACGTTCTCGTACGACGATCTCCTGCGCCGTCCGCTGATCGAGCGGGACATCACCCTCACGTGCGTGTCGAACGAGGTCGGCGGTCCGTACACCGGCACCGCGCGCTGGCTCGGCGTGCGGCTGGCCGACCTGTTGCGCGAGGCCGGGGTCAAGCCGCCGTCTCAGGGCGGCAAGGCGGATCAGCTCGTGTCGCGTTCCACCGACGGGATGACGATCGGTACCCCGGTCGAGGTCGCGCTCGACGGTCGCGACGCGATGCTCGCGATCGGCATGAACGGCGAACCGCTGCCGTTCGAGCACGGCTTTCCCGTCCGGATGATCGTGCCCGGCCTGTACGGCTACGTGTCCGCGTGCAAGTGGCTCAAGGACATCGAGCTGACCACGTTCGCGTCGTACGACGCCTACTGGGTCAAGCGCACGTGGTCCCGTGAGGCGCCGATCAAGACCCAGTCGCGGATCGACACCCCCAAGCCGTTCGCGCGGCTCAAGGCCGGTGTACCGGTACCGATCGCCGGCATCGCGTGGGCCCAGCACCGCGGCGTCCTCGCCGTGGAGGTCAGCGTCGACGGCGGCCCGTGGGAACGTGCGCGGCTCGCCGAGGTCCCGAGCACCGACACGTGGCGCCAGTGGGTGTGGGAGTGGACTCCCTCGGCCACCGGCAGCCACCGGATCGAGGTTCGCGCGACCGACGCCACCGGTGCGGTCCAGACCGACAAACGCGTGGGCACCGTGCCGGACGGCGCCACGGGTCGGCATTCGGTGGTGGTCACGGTCACCTGACGACCCGTCGTTTCCCCTGCCTCGGCAGCTTTTGTCCCATCAGCCTTTCCCCCGATCCATCACATCCTTCGAAGGAAGCGTCATCATGAAGACCATCCGCCTTCCCCGCACCATCGCCACCGTCGCGGCCGTGGCCGCCCTGGCGATCCCGCTGGCCGCCTGCGGCGACGACAAGGACGATTCCGCCAAGAAGACGGAGACCTCCACGCCGGCCTCCGCTCCGGCCGCCGCACCGTCGTCCGCCGCCGGCGCGGGCGCCCCCGGTTCGTCGGCGCCGGCCGACATGGCGTCCACTCCGTTCGGTTCGGCGTGCGCGTCCGTACCGGCCACCGGCGCGGGCAGCTTCACCGGGATGGCCAAGGACCCGGTCGCCACCGCCGCGTCGAACAACCCGGCGCTGTCCACGCTCGTGGCCGCGGTCAAGGCCGCGGGCCTGGTCGACACGCTCAACACCGCGCAGAACATCACCGTGTTCGCGCCGTCCAACGACGCGTTCGCCAAGGTCCCCAAGGACGCGCTGGACAAGCTTCTCGCGGACAAGGACATGCTCACCAAGGTGCTGACCTACCACGTCGTGGGTCAGCGGCTCGCGCCCGCGAAGCTCGACAACGGCTCGTTCGAGACGTTGGAGAAGCAAATGGTCACGACCAAGGGCTCGGGCACCATGTACACCGTCAACGACGCCTCGAAGGTGGTCTGCGGGAACGTACAGACGAGCAACGCGACGGTCTACATCGTCGACACCGTGCTGATGCCGCCGGCGTCCTGAGCCGCCGGACCGGGCTACCCCGGAAGGACTGGGAGTACCGGGAGCACCGGGAGCACCGGGAGCCTGACCCACTGAACGCATGAACGCGGCCGGCCGTGCCCCCATACCCGGGGGACGCGGCCGGCCACGGTCGCGCCGGGTGCCGTCGGGCCTCTCCCTCCAAGGCCCGCCGGCGCCGGGCGTCAGCCCCCGTCGGCCGGTTGTACGAGCTTGTTGCCACCCACCAGGTCACCGTTGTTCACGAAGTCCCCGTTGAAGGTGAAGCCGCTGCCCGTCCCCCCGCGACGGGCAGTGGACTTGCGCCTCTTCGGCTGGGTCTTCGCGGCGCCGCCGTCCGTGGCGGGTGGACGTTGATATCCGGGCACGTACACCCATGCGGTCTCGTCGACCTCCTTGGCCTGCACGCGCACCTCCCCGTATGTACTGCGTTCGAGCCCGCCCCGTTCCGGTGCCACCACCGCCTCGTGCCACGCGCCGGAGACGATCAGCGCCAGGCACGCGCGGTCGGCCGCCGTGAGTACATCGCGCAGCGCGTCGGCGTTGACCAGGCGGCACGCGGTGTTGATCGCGGTACCCGACCAGCCCCGGGCGTCCTGGACCACGTCTCCCGCGTGCAGCGAGACCCGCAGTCGGATCCGCGCCTCGTCGCTCGCGTGCCGGTCGTGGTTGCGCAGGCCCGCGTGCAGCCGGTCGATGAACAGATCGGTCAGGTCCTCCTTGGGCACGCTCGGCGGCACCAGCAGGATCGCTCCGTCGCCGCGGTCCTCGACCACGCACGAGTCCCACGCGATGCCGGCCGCTTCGAGCGCGGAGTGCAGGAGTTCGTACAACCTGCCCCGCACCCATTCCTGGGTGACGTCGGAGCGCCTGCCGAACCGTTCGACATCGAGCACCAGGATCGACATGTACCGCGACTTGGCCCCCACGAGTTCCCCTTCGCCCAGTCGACCGCTTGCGCCCGCCCTGTTCCTGCGTGTTCGAGCGCCGCATGTCGAACACAGCTTTGCCTGCGCCGCGTTCGTGCCTGCCGCTGCTCTGTGCACTTCAAGAACTACCGTGCGCCGGACCGCCTGTACGCGTCAGATGACACACAACGCCCGATCCGTTGTCGTCATCCGTCCGCCCATTCGCGCAGCGCGGGCGGATCGGGCACCACGATGCTGCCGCGCCGGGTCCGCACGAGTTCGGACTCCTGGAGGACGCGCAACGCCCGGACCACCGATTCGCGGGAGACGCCTATCGCGTCGGCGAGTTCCTGCTGGGTCGTACGGATCACGAACGGCCCGTTCGTGCTGCCGAACGTACGATCGGCGAGCGCGCGGGCGACCCGCCGGCCCGTCGCCAGCGCGCCGTACTCGACCCGCCAACGGTCCGACTCCCGGATCCGCAGCACGGTACGGATCAATATCGCGTACACCAGCGGGGCGTTGGTGTTGAGCAGGTCGCGAAAGCGGCTCAGCGGCACGAGCACGGCCGTGACCGGTCCGAGCGCGACCACCGTCGCCGAGCGCCCGCGCCCGTCGATGCACGCGAGTTCGCCGACCAGCTCGCCGGGTCCGCGCACCGCGATGGTGACGGCCGAACCGTCGGCGGTGGCGCGCTCTATCTTGACCTGTCCGTGTTCGATGAGCACGACATGGCGCGGGTGGTCCCCCTCCATGAACAACGCGTCGCCGCGGTCGTAGAACAACCGCCGCCCGGCCATGCGCAGGACATCGGAGAGCTCCTTGGGCAACGCCTTGTCGTCCTCGGCCATGCCCGCTCCCTCGGTCGGTTCGTGCCGCCAGAGCTTAATGACACCCGGTCGGATCAGTCAGCTGATGACTGATCCGGTTGGAGCCGGGAAGGCATGCCGATCACTCGACGTGACCGGGGAACGAGGGCGGAGCGAAGAGAACCGGGAGCAACGCGAAAAGGTCGTTCGTTCGAGTCGGTGTCCCATGTTCGCGACATATGGGGATACGTTGCGGATGCGTTGCGAAAGCATCGGGATACGAGGAGATACAACAGGATACGACGGGATACGAGGGCGTATGACGGCATGCGGCGGCGGATGACGGCGTATGCCGGGATGCGTTCGGCACGGACCGGCGAGCGACTCGACGGCAGGTCGGACGAACGGACGGTGGCACGATGGACGCACGAATGCTGTACGCGCAGGTTGTTCAGGACTTGACCGCAGGGTCCACGAACCGCTTCGTGGACCGCGCGGAGGCCGGACCGGTCGAGGTCGAGGCGCTGCGGCGAATCGCGGGCGAGGAGTATCGGATCGTCTCCAGCGACCGACGCTCGTTTGCGCTGCTCGCGGCGCGATACCCGGACGCGGCACCGCTGTTCCTGTCGCTCGCGGCCGGCGAGGGGCAGGCCCTGGGCCTGCTCGTACCGTACGCGGAAGCGGTGGGCCTGACGGTGGGCGACCTCGTGGCCTACGACCCGAGTCCGGCAGCGCAGGGCTACCCCCACTACCTGGCGTGGCTCGCACAGTTCGGCTCACGTAGTGACGTCGCCCTCGCGCTGCTCGCCAACTTCGGTTTCTGGGGCGGCTATTGCGCCCGGTTCGCGCAGGCCCTCGGCCGCCACCACGAACTGACCGAGGATCAGGTCGCGTTCTTCACGTTCTTCTCGTCCCTGCCACCGGGGTTCGAGGACGCGGCGCTGACTCTGCTGCAGACCGGTCTGGACGCGGGCGACGACCAGGAAGGCGCCAAGCTCGCCGCCCGGATGATGCAGGGCTACGAACTGGCTTTCTGGGACGCCCTCCCGATCACGTGAGCGCGGCGCGGGCGAGGGTCGCTAGTCGACCTTCGCCTCGGTCAGTCCCGCGTTGGCCGCGCCCTCGGAGAGCACCGCGTCGGCGACGGTCGCGCGCACGGTCTGCAACTGTTCGCGCAGACCGGCGTCCGTGGCCGGGTCCGCCAAGGCCCGATTCACGTCCAGGATGCGAAACGGCGGGCCCGGACTGGCGTACAGCGGGCGGAACTGCGCCTTGGTCACGCTCCATGTACCGGCGGCGTCCCGCGTGAACGTGAACAGCCCGGCCGAGCTGTAGTTGCCCTTCGGCTTGTCCGGGAAATTCGCGAGCTCGTCGCCCATTCCGTAGATCACCCAGGTGCCGTTGACCTGCTCGTATGCCTGCGGAACGTGGTTGTGTGTGCCGATGATCAAGTCCACGTCCTTGCGGCCGTTGTCCGTCGAGGCGGTCAACTCCTTGGCCAAGGCGCGTTGTTGCTCGTCGGGCTCACCCTGCCACTCGGTGCCCCAGTGGATGCTCAGGAGGACGAGTTCGGCGCCCGCGCGGCGCGCGGTGCGGGCCTGCTCGATGATCCGCTGCTTGTCGATCACGTTGACCGACCACGGCTTGTCCTCGGGCAGCGGGATGCCGTTGGTGTCGTACGTCCAGGACAGGTGCGCGACCTTGACGCCCTTGACGTCGAGGATCGTCGGCGCGGCTTCCTGCTCGCTGCGCGCACTGCCCGCGTGTTCGACGCCGGCCTCGTCGAGCGTGCGCAGCGTGCGCTCGATGCCGGGGAAACCGCCGTCGAGGGTGTGATTGGACGCGGTCGAGCAGCTTTCGTAGCCGGTGTCGGCGAGGGTCCTGGCGATCTGCGGCGGCGCGGCGAAGATCGGGTATCCGGTGAACGGTCCCTCCGGAGGGCCGTACGGCGTCTCCATGTGACAGATCGCCAGATCCGACTGTCGTACGAGCGGGGCGACGCCCTCGAACATCCGGTGGAAGTCGTATCCGCCGGCGCCGGCGTCGAGCTGCGACTGGGCGATGATCGTCGGATAGGCGAGCACGTCGCCGGTGGTGGTGAGGGTGAAGCTCGTCGGCTGCCTACCCGGCGGCACCTGCGGGACGTTCGCGGGGCTTCCGGGGCTTCCGGACTTCCCGGGAGGCGGGTTCGCACCCTTTTCGGCCGCGTTCTTGGTGCTGTCCGAGTCCCATACCAACGTGATCACTCCGACCAGCAGACCGACCACCACCAACGCGATTGCGGCACGCAAAAGCTTGTTCGACATGTGCATGGCCCCGTGTTCCCCCCAAGCGCGGTGCACAGCCGGCTCACGGCCGTTCGGGGGAACTCTCGCACGCACGCTCGAAAGCGCTCCATGGCGCTCGGGTCACAACCGGGCATCGAATGACGACGGTCGAGCAAAAGCGGAGGCGCGGACACGCGGACACGCCAAAGCGCGGACGCGCGACGACTCGAAATCGGGTGCACGTGGCAACGCGTGCGGGCGAACAGGCGTGCGGGCGTGCGGGCGGGCACGTGCGGGCGGCGCAAGGTACCGGGACCGTGCGCCGCCCGGGCGTCGTCGTTACCCTTCGCACGCTTCCAGGTACTTGTGCAGGATCAGCTTCGCGATCGACGTGTGCGCACCGATCGGTTCGGCCGCCGTACAGCCGGCCGCCTCCGCGACCTTCGCGATCCGGCCGGCCTCGATATCGGGGCCCAGGACATGCGGCGCGAGCGCGACCGATCCCGCGCCCATCTCCCGAAGCCGGTCGGCCGCGGCCACCACGGCGTCCGGGTCGTCGAGGTCGGCGGTGGTCACGGGCAGCGCGAGCCGCGCCGCGAGGAGCACGCCG
>NZ_WWJX01000609.1 GCF_009865215.1 Streptomyces sp. SID3343
CGGGGCCGGACGCGCTCAGTACGTCCACTCGACCGGACGGCCCATCAGATCCGGGTAGCGGCGACGCCAATACCGCTCGGCCTCCTCCAGGTGCTCGCGCATCGCCGCGTCCGCCGCGTCCGGGTCGCCGGACCGCAGCGCCGCCACGATGGCCTCGTGTGCGTTGGCCACGGCGGCCTGTTTGCGCGCCGAATACGTCACGCCCACCCGTACGCCGTCGGCCAGCGCCTTGAGGGAGCTGACGAACACGTCCAGCACCACGCTGCGCGCCGCCTGGGCCACCAAGGTGTGGAAACGCTGGTTCTGGGCCGTGAACACCTGCTGGTCACCCGGATTCTCCCGCAACAGGCGCACGGTCTCGTCGAGTTCGTCCAACCGGTCCGGGGTGATCCGCTCCGCAGCCCGCCGGGCGAGCATCGGCTCCAACGCCCGCCGGGCGTCCGCGACGTCACCGAACGACGCGCCCTCGACCTGAAGCAGCAGACTGAGCGACTCGCCCAGGCTCTCCTTGGCCGGGCGCCGCACGATCGGCCCACCACCGGGGCCGCTCTTGAGCACGATCAACCCGCGCGCCTCCAACAGGCGAAGCGCCTCGCGCACGGTCGGCCGGCCGGCCTCGTAGCGCAGCATCATCTCCTGCTCGTTGGGCATGCGGTCGCCCTCGCGCAGCGCACCGGTGAGAATCGGCCGCGCCAGTACCTGCGCCAACCGCTGCGACGCCTTGAGCCCCCGCCACGACCTGTCCTCGATGCTGGTGCCCATACCTGCCCGTTCCCCGGCGAACACGGCGACGCGCCCGACCCGATCTATTCCTGTACAGGAAAAAGAGTATCGCGCCGTGGCTCATCCCCCCGATCGAGGCAGCCCTCGCTCCCGGCGGCGCCGCGCCGCGCGGCCGCACTCCCGCCCTGCGCACACCGGCCCTGGCGACGGAGACGGCGTGGCGGCCCCACCCGAGCCGAGGTTGTCCCGTTCACCGCGGTGGAGATCCGGCGACTCCCGGCAGCTTTGAACCCACCCCGACACACGGTCTGCCCCGACATCTCCTCCACTGGTCGACGTGGCGCAGAAGACGCCAGGCCATCGCCCGCCGCTGCCGCCGTCAACGCAGAATCCGCACACATACGGCGCCCCACCAACCGGCCCGGATGGACCGGAACCGGCTTCGAGCAGCCCTGACCTGCACGGATACCGAAGTGCTGCTGGAGTATCAGTCGCGGTCGGCCCATGCCTTGGCGAGTAGTTCGTAGGAGCGCACCCGGTCCGCGTGGCGGTGGGTGATCGTGGTGACGACCAGTTCGTCGGCGCCGGTGGCCTCGCGCAGTACCTCCAGCCTGTCCGCGACGGTCTCGGGCGATCCGACGAATTGGGTCTCGACCCGGTCCCGGACCAATTGGCGGTCCGCGTCGCTCCATTCGTGGGCCGGGGTGTCGTCCGACGGCGGGAAGGGGATGGCGCCGTGGCCGTTGCGGATGCTGCGTACCCACCTGGCGTAGCCGGCGGCGAGTTCGCGCGCGGTGGCGTCGTCCTCGGCGACCACGACGTCGGCGGAGACCGACACGTACGGCGCCGGCAGGTCGGCCGACGGGCGAAACGCCGCGCGGTAGGCCTCGACCGAGTCCAGGACGGTGCTCGGGCTGTGGTGGTAGGACGCGGCGAAGCGCAGCCCGCGTGCGCCGGCGACGCGAGCACTCTCGCCGCCGGAGGCACCGAGCACCCACAGCTCGACGTCGGCGCCCTCGCCCGGGTGGGCGTGACCGGCGACGCCCTCGGCCGACCGGTACGTGCCCGCCAGCAGGTCGAGGACCTGGCCGAGCTGCTCGTCGTAGTCGGGTGTCCACGCGCCGGGCTGCTGGAGCAGGCCGAGAATGGCGGTGAACCTGGCGGGGTCGAGGATCTTGGAGAAGTCGAACTGCTTCGGCAACAGCAGCCCGTTGGGGGTGTGTCGGTCGGTGTCGTGGACAGCGGCGCCGCGACGCGCGCGGTAGTCGCCGATCGCCTTGTCCACAGCGCCCGCGCCGCCCGCGGATCCCGTGGCGCCCTGCTCGGTGGGCGCGCTGCGGCCTATCGAGCGGCCTATGCCCAGGTCGAGGCGGCCCGGGTAGCGCGCGTCGAGCAGGCCGAACTCCTCGACCACGGACAGTGCCGTGCGGTGGCCGAACTGCACGCCGGCCGATCCCAGTCGGATGCGGTCGGTGGCCTGGCCGACCAGGGCGATGGCCAGCGCGGGTGAGACGCCGAGTACGCCGGGGTGGAAGTGGTGCTCGGCGAACCAGTAGCGGCGGTAGCCGAACTCCTCGGCACGGCGGGCCAGGTCGATGGCGTTGGAGACGGCGTCGCGGTGGGTGTCGCCCTGGCTGAGGGGCAACAGGTCGAGGACGGACAACGGGGTGCGGCTCATGGTCGTCTCCATAACGTGTTCGACAACGTGTTCGACGGCCCGGGAGGGCCGAGGGTGCGGCGTGTGCGGTCTTGCCTTCGTCGGCGCACCGGCGGTCGCCGCCGGGCTTTCCGGCGGTGGCCCGGGGGTGCGCCGGGTCGGTTCAGCCCAGGATGCGAGCCGAACCGAAGCCGGCGGCCAGGCGGGCGCCCGCCGCGAACCGCCCGGGTGAGAACTGCTGCAGGCGCGGGTCGGCGCGGTCGGTGAGCAGGTCGGCGACGTGGGCTCCGAGGGCGGGCGCGAGCTTGAAGCCGTGCCCGCTGGTGCCCGCGTCGACGTACACCCGGTCGGTGACTCGGCCGATGACCGGTTGCCAGTCGGGGCTGACGTCGTACAGCGACGCCCAGCCGTGGCCGAACGAGGCGTGCGCGCGTACCGGGGCGCGGCGGGCGGCACGCGCGCCCAGATCGGCCTGTTCGCGGGCGCTGACGGTCCGGTCGTAGTGGTCGGGGTCGACGTCGAAGGTCGGGTCGAGCGCGCCCAGCCAGAACGTGCCGGGCGCGGATCCGGGCCGTGCGTAGTAGCCGCCGGCGACGTCGATGAGCACGTGCGGCACGGCTCGCCCGGTGTCCTCGGCGAGGTGGGCGAAGGCGGCGACGACGTGCCTCTCGGCGGTGAGCGGCAGGTGGACACCGAGTGGGCGCAGCAGCGGCGCGGTCCACGGTCCGGCGGCGACGAGCAGGCGTTCGACGTCGTGCCGGGTGCCGTCGGCGCGGGTGAGCGTCACGGCGTGGGTGTGTTCGCGGATGTCGACGATCTGCGCGCCGGTGTGCAACCGCGCGCCGCGTTGTTCGGCGCTGCGGGCGAGGGTACGGGTGGTGGCCGCCGGGTCCGCGTGTCCGGCGCCTTCCTCCCACACGCCGATGCCGACGCCGTCGAGGTCGAGGCCGGGAAAGCGCAGGGAGAGCGCGCGGCGGGGCAGGAGTTCGGCGGCGATCCCCAGGTCGCCGAGGCCGGTCACGGTGGCGGTGACGGCGTCGGTGTCGTGCGGGCCGTGCAGGTACAGGCCGCCGGTGCGGACGAAGCCGGTGTCGTCGGCGTGTTCGGCCAGGAACGCGGTGCCGTCGCGGGCGGCTTCGGCCAGGAACGCGTTGGTGTAGTAGTTGCGGACGACGCCACTGGCGGCCCCGGTCGGCCCCGACGCGATGTCGCCGCGCTCGAACACGTGCACCTGGGCTCCGCGGCCGGCCAGGTGGTGCGCCACCGCGGCGCCGTGCGCGCCGGCGCCGATGATGCCGATGTCGGCTCCGGTCACGAGGCACGCTCCTTCGGGACGCTCTCGCGCGAGCGCAGGGCCGCCCCGTCGAGGGTGGGGACGGCGGCGAGCAGCGCCTTGGTGTATGCGTGCGCCGGGCGGTCGAAGATCTGCTCCACGTCGCCGGATTCGACGACGATGCCGTCCTTCATCACCGCGACGTGGTCGCTGACGTGGTGGATGACGCCGAGGTGGTGCGAAATGAAGACGTAGGCGACGCCGAGTTCGGCCTGCAGGTCGGCGAGCAGGTCGAGAACCTGGGCCTGGATGGACACGTCGAGCGCGGAGACGGGTTCGTCGCACACGATCACCCGCGGACTCGGGGCGAGTGCGCGGGCGATGGCCACCCGTTGGCGCTGGCCGCCGGACAGTTGCCAGGGTCGGCGTTCGACCACCGTGGAGTGCAGGCCGACTTGGTCGAGGAGTTCACGGACGCGGGCTCGGCGTTCGGCACGCGGGGTGCGGGTGACCTCCAGAGGTTCGCCGATGATCCGACCGACCGTGTAGCGCGGGTCGAACGAGCTCAGCGGATCCTGATAGACGACCTGGATGCGGCGGCGCAGGGTGCGGCGGGTGCGTTCGTCGACGTCGGTCCAGCGCAGGCCTTCGATCTCGACGCTGCCCTGGTCGGCGCGTTCGAGGTCGAGCAGGATGCGGGCGGTGGTGGACTTGCCCGAGCCGGACTCGCCGACGATGCCCAGCGTCCGACCTGCGCGCAGGGTGAGCGAGACGTCGTCGACGGCGCGCAGTTCGCCGTGACCACCGGGCAGCCGGTAGGTCTTGACCAGGTGGTCGGCGCGCAGCACGATCTCGCCGGGGTCGGCCGGGCGCGGCGCGGCGGGGACGGCCGCCGCCTTGGGGGTCGGGGGTACGCCGGCCGGCACGTCCTGCGCCGGCGGAGACAGCCGGGTACCGCGCGCGTGGGCGGCCGGGACGGCGGCCAACAGTTGTCTGGTGTAGGGGTGTTGCGGGTCGGCGAGGATGCGGGCGGTGGGGCCGGATTCGACCACCTCCCCGTCCTTCATGACGAGCACGTGGTCGGCGACTTGGGCGACCACCGCGAGGTCGTGGCTGATCAGGAGCAGCGCGGTGCCGTCGGCACGGCGCTGCGCGAGGAGTTCGAGGATCTGGGCCTGGACGGTGACGTCCAGGGCGGTGGTGGGTTCGTCGGCGATGAGCAGGGCGGGGTCGGCGGCGATCGCGGAGGCGATCAGCGCGCGCTGGCGCAGGCCGCCGGAGAGTTGGTGCGGGTACTGGGCGGCGCGCGCCTCGGGCTGCGGGACGCCGACGTCGCGGAGCAGTCGGATCACGCGTTCGCGCTCGTGTTCGCGGCGCACCACGTGGTGGGCGCGCAGGCTCTCGGTGATCTCGGCGCGAACGGTACGACCGGGGTCGAGGGAGCCGAGGGCGTCCTGGAGGACGAAGCCCACCCGCCGCCCGCGCAGGTGCCGCCATTGGCGGTCGGTCCATCGGCGGACGTCGTTGCCGTCGACGTCGAGCCGTTCGGCGTCGACCTGCGCGCCGCGCCCGGGCAGGCCGACCAGGCTGCGGACGGTGACGCTCTTGCCGGATCCGGATTCGCCGACGATGGCGACGGCGGCGCCGCGTTCGACGCGGAGCGAGACGCCTCGGACGGCGTGCACCGCATGGCGGGCGCTGCCGAAGGTGACCCGCAGGTCGCGAACCTCGACGAGCGGTCCGGCGGTGGTGACGGCGCGGTCGAGGGCCGTGGGGTGCACAGCGGTCATCGGGTGTTCCGCCCTTCGACGCGAAGTTGCAGGTACTGGCCGGTGACGGTGACGGCGAGCACGGTGAGGGTGATGGCCAGGCCGGGGAAGACGGCGGGCCACCAGGCGACCGCGAAGTAGGTGCGACTGGTGGAGAGCATCGCGCCCCATTCGGCGGCGGGTGGTTGCGGTCCCAGGCCCAGGAAGCTCAGCGACGAGCCGGTACTGATGGCCGAGCCGACCCCGATGGTGGCCAGGACCGACACCGGCCCCAGCGCGTTGGGCACCAGGTGGCGCCGTAGGACCTGGAAGCGGGACCAGCCGAGGGCGTGCGCGGCTTCCAGGTACACCGAGCCGCGGATGCGGATGACCTCGCCGCGCACGACGCGGGCGTAGCCGGGGACGGTGACCAGGGCCAGGCCGATGACGGAGTTGCGGGTGCCGGTGCCCAGGACCGCGATCACCAGGAGCACCATGAGCAGGCCGGGGATGGACAGCACACTGTCGAGCACCCGGTCGACGACGGCGCCGACGACGCGACCGGTGGACGCGGCCAGGATGCCGACCAGCGAGCCGACGACGAGCGCGAGGGCGGACGCGCCGAGTCCGATGAGCAGGGACAGGCGGGCGCCGTGGACGACTCTGGAGTAGATGTCCCGGCCGTTTTGGTCGGTGCCGAACCAGTGCCGGCCGCTTGGCCCTTGCAGGGTTTCGGAGATGACGGCCCGGTTGGGGTCGATCGAGGAGAACAGGTCGGGCCGGCAGGCGGCGAGCGCGAGCAGCACGACGACGAGGGCGCCGATGGCGACGCCGGGTCGCCATTGGGCCAGGGCCGGCGGGCGGGGGGTGCGGCGGCGGGTCCAGGCCGGTTCGGGTGTGGGTGCGTCGTCTTCGATGTCGTCCACGTCGAAGGCGGTGGGAACGGCGGTGGGGCGCGTGGTCATCGGGCACCTCGGGCGACGGCCTTGGGCGCCTGGTCGCGCAGGCGCGGGTCCAGGAGCGGGAAGAGCGCGTCGATCAGCGCGTTGACGACGACGAAGAAGACCGCGGATATGAGCACTACTCCGGACACCACGGGGAAGTCGCGTACGTCGATCGCGCCGGCGACGAGCCGCCCCAGGCCCTGCCGGGAGAACACGTTCTCGATCACCACGGCTCCGCTGAGGAACGCGCCGGTCATCCACCCGGTGAGCGTGATCACCGGCATCAGGGCGTGCCGCAGCGCGTGCCGCACCAGGACGGCGGTGGTCCCGACGCCGCGGGTTCGGGCGGTGACGATGAACGGTTCGGACAGGGCGTTCGAGGCCCTGGCGCAGGACTTGGCTCAGCGTCGCGCCGGGGATCACCGCGAGCGCGATCGAGGGCAGCACGAGTCCGTCGAGGTCGTTCGTGCCGATCGCCGGGAACCAGTGCAGTTGGAACGAGAACACGGTCAGCAGCAGGATGCCGAGCCAGAAGCCGGGCACCGCGACGCTGACCACCTCCAGGACGACCACCGGGCCGCGGATGCGACGCGAGCGGTTGGCGGTCAGCAGCGCGACGACGACCCCGCCGACCACGGCCAGGGTGACTCCGGCGGCCACCAGCGCGAGCGTGGATCCGAGTTGTTGACCGATGGCCTCGGACACCGGCATGCCCTGGTGGTAGGAGCGGCCCAGGTCGCCGTGCAGGAGCCGCCACAGGTAGTCGAAGTACTGCACGAGCACCGGTCGGTCGAGCTTGTAGTCCTCGGTGATCTGCCGGCGCACCGCGGGGGTGACCGGGGTCGCTCCGACGATGGCGTCGACGATGCTGCCCTTGACCATGTGCAGCGCGATGAACGTGGCCGTGACCGCGCCCCACACCACGAGTACGCCGGTGCCCAGGCGCAGCGCGGACCGACGCGCGAGGTCGCGCGCGCGGGACGGGGCGCCGATCGGTGCGGTCGCGGCCGGTCCGTCGACCGTGGGGGCCGCGGTGCTCACTTGGACTTCCAGGCGCCGTAGAAGTCGGGGAACGCCTGCGGCTCGAAGGTGATGCCGTGGACCTTGCCGGCGGACCCGAGCACGTAGTTGAAGACGTAGACCGGGAACACCGCGTTGGCGTCGGCGATCCGCTGCTGGGCCTGGCCGTACAGCCGGCCCTGTTGCCCGAGGTCGACGGTGCCCCCAGGGCGTCCTTGAAGAGCTGGTCGACGACCGGGTCGGCGAGGTTGGAGGCGTTCGTGCCGACCCCGCCGCGCGCGGCGCTGTTCTCGGTGCCGAACAGGGTACGCAGGGCGTCCGCCGAGGCGCGCTGCCAACTGTGGTCGCGGACGTCGTAGTCGCCGTTGGCCAACTGCGCCCGGTAGGTGGCGACATCGACGACGTCGTTGACGAAGTCGATGCCGATGTCCTTGGCGGCGGCCTGGATCTGGTCGGCCAGGACGTCGCGCTGTTCGCGGATGTAGCTCTTCAGGTAGGCGCGGTGGATGGTCAGGCGCTTGCCGTCCTTGGTGCGGTATCCCTGGCCGTCGCGGCCGGTCCAACCGGCCTCGTCGAGCAGCCGGTTCGCCCCGACCTTGTCGAAGGCGTACCGGGACTCGATGGAGGCGTCGTAGCCGACGGTGGACGGCGAGATCGGGTTGCGCGCGACGGGGAAGACGCCGAAGTACAGCTTGTCGACGATGGTGCCCCAGTCGATGCCGACCTGGAATGCCTTGCGCACGCGCTGGTCGGTGAACACGCCGTGTGTGGTGTTCGGATAGATGTTGTAGTTGCCGCCGGGCCCGAGCGCGCTTTGGATGCGAAAGCCCGGCGTGGACTTGAGTTGCGCCACGTTGACCGGTGGTACCGAGGCGATCGAGTCGATCTGGCCGCTGGTGAGCGCGCCGTAGCGGGACGAGTCCTCGGTGATGACCTTGATCGACAGGCCGTCGAGGTAGGCGGGTCCGGTGTGCTCGGCGGTGCCGGGTCCCCAGTTGTAGTCGGCGTTGCGCCGGTAGTCGATGCCCTTGCCCTTGACGTATCCCCCGCTGATCGCGAAGGGTCCCGATCCGACGATGCCGCTGCACAGTTCGGTGGTCGACTGCTTGAGCGTGCCGGGCGCCTCGATGCCCAGGTAGGAACTGGCGAGGGAGGGCAGGAAGGCCGAGTTGGGCGCGCTGAGGCGCACTTGGATGTGCGTGGGGTCGAGCACTGTGGTGCCGGTGTAGCCGGCGATCGTGTTGGCCGCCAGTTTCGACTTGGTCTCGGGTGCGACCACGTGGTCCAGGTTGGCTTTGACGGCGTCGCCGGCGAACTTCTCGCCGTTCGTGAACGTGACGTCGCCGCGCAGGGTGAACGAGTAGGTCAACTGGTCCGGGGACACCGACCATTCGGTGGCCAGCCACGGGTGAATCGTGCCGTCTGCGGCGAGGGAGACCAGCGAGTCGAGCACCGGGCGGGCGAAGAATCCGGCCACGTCGGCGGGGCTTTGATGCGGGTCGAGGCAGTCCGCGTCGACGTTGATCGCGAACGACAGGGTGCCGCCGCCGACCGGCGGACCCGCTTCGGCGTCGGTGTCGGAACCACCGCCGGAGGAGCCGCCGCATGCGGCGGTGACGGCTGCGGTCAGGGCGATGGCGGTGAGCAGCCGGGCTCTGCGCCCACGGGTCTTGCGTATGCCGGACACGACGGGACTTCTCCTTGGCGGGGTGCGGGTGATCACGTACCGCGCGGCACGGATCATGGTGAAGGGGCAAGGCCGGGACGGGCGAACAGGCCCGCGTTTCGGCGGCATACGACCCGACCGAACCCGAGGGTGCGAAGGTCGCGGACGACGCGGAGCCGGCGTGGTCGGCAACGCCGAACGAACGACACCGCTGTTGCCGGGAACGGGAGTTGCCCGGGTCACCGAGTCGATGCGGGAGGGCGGATGCCGGGGACGGCGGTCGGCGTGCGGTCACGTCGCGGCGGAGCCGACGACAGCTGTACCCGGCCCCGGCGCACGCGAGGTGCAACCGAGGGCGACAGGAGCGCCCACCTCTGTCGGCACAACGGTCGGGGCAGCACGGAACGCCCCGGGGAAACAGGGGGGTTCGGCCCGACCGGGCCGAGGGGTGGGGTCAGCTACAGAGTGAGCTGGCCGACCGGACGAGGTCGATCGGCAGGCACTTGGTCAAGCGCATCTCGGCGGCGGGAGAGGTCGAACGACCAGCCGGTGCGGTGAGCGCGCGACGAAGGGCGACTCGCGGGTGAACCGCCCGGCGGACAATTCCGGGCGACCGCACGTCCGATACCGAAATGCGTCGATCCGCCAACGCTGTTTCCCCATTCCCCAGCCGCATTGTGTGCACCGTATTTCGTTCACTCCAGAGCGTCCTACGAGCGTCCCACGACCGCGCCGTGACCACGCCCGTTCCGCGAGTACGGCACGAGGCAAGCGTCTCCCCCCCGTGTCGGCCCGTGCCGGAACCGGGCAGCAGGTCAGCCGGCCTCTTCCAGATCCGCCCTCGCGGCGTCGGACTCGGCCCGGGCGCGCAGCAGTTCGTGCACGTGGGCGTCCACCCACCTGCACCACACCTCGCGCGGCTCGCGCAGCGAGCGGCCCAGCTCGGTCAGCGCGTACTCGACCTTCGGCGGCATGCCCGGGTACGACGTGCGGGTGATCATGCCGTCCCGCTCCAGGGCCCGCAGCGACTCCACCAAGACCTTCGGGGTGATGCCCCGCAGGGGCACCCGCAGTTCGGTGAACCGGCGGGGGCCCTCCTCCAGACACAGCAGGATCCGGCCCATCCACTTGTTGCGGAAGCGGATGGGGAGTTCGACGTCCTCGACCCCGTCGAACATGGCTGCGTCCAGAGCCTCAGGCATCTTTCCACCTTAACCGGCTTGTGGTGACGAGAGAATCACTTGTCGTGTCGGACGGGCCCGGCCTGCCGGGCACGGCAGCGAATCTCGGCCGGGCGGGGGCCGGTGGACCCCGCGGGCGGCATGTCGTGTCGGGCACCGTCTGTGATTCATGCCGGTTTCCTCGCAAGCCTGGACGGCCCGGCTCCACCCGCACCGCGAGGCCGGACCCGGTGACGGGCTGGGACATCGAAACTATCCGGCGACCCCCCGGTATCCGCAACGATACCGAGGGGTCCCGGACCCGATTGCCTTCCGCGCGGCGGTCAGTCCTCGATCGCCTCGTCGGGCGCGATCACGACACCACCGCCGGCCAGCCGCACCGTGATCGCCAGTGCCGGACACATGGCGGCGGCGTACAGGATCGCGTCGTCCTGGGGCGCGCCCCGCCCCGGCACGGGACGCGAACGGCCGTACTCCAGCCGGAACCGGTCGGGTGCGATGCCCACGCACACCCCCGAGCCGATACACATGTGCCCGTCGACGTCGACGTCCCACACCCCGTCGGCCACGGTCGCGCTCACCAGTCCACCAGCAGCGCGCCGGGACCGCGCAGGGTCACCCCACGCCGCCACGGCAGTTCGTCCGGCGCGACCAGATGCAGGCCGGGGAACCGCTCGAACAGGAACCGGAGCATCACCTGCAGTTGGGCACGGGCCAGTTGCGAGCCCAGGCAGTGGTGGATCCCGTGGCTGAACGCCAGGTGCGGGTTCTGCTCCCGGGTGAAGTCCAGCCTGTCCGCGTCGGCGAACACCGTCTCGTCCCGGTTGGCCGACATCAGCGACGGCAGCACGGTCTCGCCCGCACGCACGAGCGTGCCGCCCAGTTCGATGTCCACCAGCGCCACCCGCGGGAACAGCGAGCCCACGGTGAACGGCGTGTACCGCAGCATCTCCTCCACCGCCCGGTCCACCGACTCCGGGTCGGCCCGCAGCACCCGGGTGTGCTCGGGGTTGGTCAACAACAGGTACGCGGCGTTGGCCATCATGTTCGTGGTGGTGCCGATGCCGGCCAGCAGCACCGACCAGGCCAGGCCGACGACATCGGCCTGGGTCAGCGGTGTCTCGCCCTCCTCGGCCTGCACGAGCACGGTCATCAGGTCCTCGCCGGGGTGTTCGCGCTTGCGCTCGGCGAGCGCGGCCAGGTACTCGCGCAGTTCGGCGTCGGCCCGCCGGATGTCCTCGGCCGTGTACTCGGAGCCCTCGGTGGACCCCATGATCACGCCCCATCGGTGGAACCTGGTGTGGTCGGCGTAGTCCGCGCCGAGCAGTTCACAGACGACCATGGTGGGCATGCTGCGGAACACGGCCTCGAACACGTCCACCGGTCCGCCGTGTCGCGCCAGGTCGTCGAGCAGCCCGGTCGCGATGGTCTCGATCTGCGGCCGCAGTCGCTCCATCCGCCGTTGCGAGAACGCCCGGGCCACCACCCGCCGCAGGCGGGTGTGGTCGGGTGGGTCCAGGTTGAGCAGCGTGTCGGGGCGGTGGACATAGGCGAGGATGCGCGGCTCGTCCGGGCCCAGCGCGCCCTGCCTGCTGAAGCGGGTGTCGGACAGCACGAGCTTGACGTCCTCGTAGCGCGTCACGAGCCAGGTGGGTCCGCCGAACGGCAGTTGGACGCGGGTCAGGCCGGTCCGGGCGCGGGCCCGGGCGTAAGCGGGGTCGATGGCCAGCCCCGCCTCGTCGTTGAACGGGTACTTCAACGGTTCGGGCGGTGCTGGGGCAATGCGTGGTGCGGTCACCGGGGGCCTCCTGCGCGAGCGAACGGGGCTACTTGGCGAAGACGTCCTTGGCGACGATCTTTCCGTCGCGGATCCTGAAGACGTCGACGAAGCGGCGGACTTCGATGCCGTCGGCCTGGTTCACCGTGGCGCTCAGGTACACCCGGGCCTCGTCCTGCTCGGCGACCTCGACGGACTGGGTGTAGTTCACCGAGGTGCCCTGGGCGTGGAAGGTGTGCAGCAGTTCGATCTGCTCCACGAGGTAGGGCGCGATCTCGTCGCGCTCGTACACCTTGCCCGCGGGGTCGATCCACACGCCGTCGGCGGCGAACAGATCGAGGGCGGTCTGTACCTGGTTGGCCTCGCTCGCGCGGATGAACTCTGCGACCAGCTCGGTGTTGGACATGTCGGGCTCCTTGGGTGGGTCCGGCTTGATCTACTCGGGTCGGATCGGATCGGATCGGGTCGGGTCGGGTCGGGTCAGGACAGCCGGATCGGCAATCGATCCAGGCCGCGGAACTGGGCGCTGAACTTCCACCGCAGTTCGGTCTCCGGTACCACCGGCTCCCAGTTCGCGAAGCGCGCGAGCAGCTTGCGGAAGACGATGTCGCCCTCCATCCGGGCCAGCGGCGCGCCGATGCAGTGGTGGATGCCGTGTCCGAAGGACAGGTGTGCCTTCTCCGCGCGCAAGACGTCGAAGGCGTCCGGGTCCGCGAACCTCGCCGGGTCGCGGTTGGCGGCCAGCAGGGCGACGAACACGATCTCGCCCGCCGGGACCACGACTTCGCCGATCCGTACCGGCGCCGCGGTGAACCGGATGGTGGCCATGTTCAGCGGGCTCTCGTAGCGCAGGAACTCCTCCACGGCGCCCGGCACCAGGTCCAAGTCGGCTCGCAGCAAAGCTTGTTGGTCGCGGTGGCGAAGAAGGTTGAAGACGCCGCTGCTGATCATGTGCGCGGTGGTCTCGTAGCCGGCGTTCATCAGCAGGAACACGGCGGAGAGCACTTCCTGATCGTCGATCGAACCGTTGTCGCGGCTCTCGGCGACGAGCGCGGAGACGATGTCGTCGCCGGGGTCGCGTCGTTTGTCGGCGATCAGGCCGGTGAGGTATTCGAACGTGCGGCGGTGGGCCTCGCGCTTCTCGGCCGCCGTGTTCTCCAGGCCGGCGAGTACGCTGTTCCACGCGCGGAAGTCGTCGTGCCGGTCCGGCGGTACCCCGAGAAGGCGACCGATGACGTAGGTCGGCAGGGCCATGCCGATCCGTTCCACCAGGTCGAATTCCTCGCCCACGGGCACGGCGTCGAGCAGGCGATCGACGGCCTGCTCGATCCACGGCCGCAGCCGCTCCACTCGGCGCATGGTGAACACGTTGCCCACCAGTTTGCGCAGCCGGGTGTGGTCGGGCGGGTCGCTGAACAGCATGCTGCGCGGGGTACCGGCCGGCTTGTCGTCGGGGTTGACCGCGTTGGCGGCCATCACGTCCAACAACCGGTCCACGTCCTTGGCGAGCCTGGGGTCGGCCAGCAGCGCCCGCGAGTCGTCGTAGCCGGTCACCA
Organism: Streptomyces sp. SID3343; assembly: GCF_009865215.1. Classification (GTDB taxonomy): domain Bacteria; phylum Actinomycetota; class Actinomycetes; order Streptomycetales; family Streptomycetaceae; genus Embleya. The sequence goes on from NZ_WWJX01000609.1 coordinate 13,546, forward strand.
CCCAGGCGTACATCTCGGTGGCGAGGGTCTTGACCACATGCTTGCGCACCTGCGGATGTTCGCGAAGCAGGGTGTAGCGCGCGTGCGGGTCCTGGGCGAAATCCCGGCTGAGCAGGTCGACGTCGCTCACCGCCGATCCGGATCGGGGCATGGCAGTTCCTCTCTCGGGCGTCAGATCGTGCGTCAGGTCTCGTGCGTCGGATCGGGCGACAGGTCTCCGGCGTCGGGTCTCGGGTGTCGGATCGGGCGTCAGGTCTCCGGTGTCGGGTCTCGGGTGTCAGCCGAGCCGGCTGTCGACGGCGAGCGCGGTGTCGCGGGCCAGGTCCTCGATCAGGCTCGCGTGGGTGCCCGGCACCGGGACGACGTCGTGCGGCAGGGGCCAGTCGGCGGCGCTGCCTGCGGCGGCGACCAGCAGCGTCGGGGCGGCGATCGGCTGTGGTTGCCAGTCGCGGAACAGGTCCAGGTAGTGGCCCATGGCGGGCAGTGCGATGTCGTCGAGCAGGGCGACCAGTTCGGGCTTGCCCGCGAGCTCGCGGTAGAGCCGGTCCTGCAGTTCGGTCATCGCCCGGTCGCCGGGCAGGTGGGTGTCGAGCAGGACGATGCCCCGCGGGCCGGCGCCGTCCTGCTCCAGCCGGTGGGCGACGGCGTGCGCCAGCCATCCGCCGGAGGAGTACCCCACCAGCACGAAGGGGCGTGCGGTCGCGCGGCGGATCGCCTCGGCATGCAACTCGACCGCGTCGTCGAGTGTCTCGGGCAGGTACTCGTGGGCACGGTAGCCGGTGGGGGCCAGCGCGGTCACCGCGGTGCGACCGTGGAACGGCTCGGCGAACCGCGCGTACTGGTAGGGCGTGGCCGGCGCCACCAAGGAGGGCAGGCACACCAACGCGGGCCGGCCGTCGGCGCCGCGGGACAGGGTGACCGGTGCGCCCGGGCCGCGTCGCGGGTACCGCTCCCGCAG
>NZ_WWJX01000610.1 GCF_009865215.1 Streptomyces sp. SID3343
GGGGCGGGGGTGGGTAGGTCCGGGTCCGGGTCCAAATCCAGGTCCAGGTCCAGGTCTTCGTCGGTGTCGGCGAAGCGGTGGCGGCCGGCTAGTGCGAGTAGGGCGCCGGCTACCAGGAGGACCAGGCCGGCCACGAAGATCTTGGGTTCGTTGCCGCTCGCGCCCGCCAGGTTCGCTGCGGCCGGAGACGTGCCTTCGAGCGTCCTCAACGGTTAAGTTCCGATCCCTCGGCGAACAGGTCCGATCGCCTTACTAGCAGACTCGACGAACCCAGGGAAACGCAGTCGCCGCGCCGAGTTTTCCGGGTCGTGCAGTTTTCTTGGCGGAAACATGAGCGCGCGAGGATCGCCCCGCGAACAAGGGGGCCACGATGACTGTCAGGGCGACACGTACGGGGCTGGGCTGGGAGCACGGGATCGACGACATACCGTCCGCCGTCGCGGTTTCCGGTGGTGTGTGCGTGGTTGCGGGGACGGCCGGCGGGGTCTGTCTGCTCGATGTGGCGACCGGCCGGTTACTGGCCCGGATCGTGTTGCCCGGCGGGGTGAGCCGGGCCGGGTTCTGCCCGGACGGCACGGTCGTCGCGCTGGCCGGGCCGTCGGGGTACGGGCTGTGGCGGGTCACCGACGGCGCGGTGTTGATGCGGACGACGGGTCTGCCCACGCGGTTCGTGTGGTCGGCGGGCAATCGGTGCGCGGTGAGCTTCGGCGGCACGGTGCGGGTGTACGACGGCGACTCGGGGACCGAGTTGTGGCGGGCGGTGGACGGTCCCGTCGTGGTGGACGACGCGGTGTGGTCCGGCCCGGGCGGCGGGCTCGCGGTCGCGCTCGGCGGCGAGGTGTACATGTACGGGCCGCGCGGGCGAACCAACGTGTGGACGTACCCGATTCCGGTTCGGGTGCTCGCCGGCGCACCCGACGGGGCCTGGCTGTGCGCCGCGGGCGAGATGCCCGGCGTGCACGTGCGCGGGGCCGGCGGGACGCACGAGGATCTCGGCGCGACCGGCGCCACGCCCGTGGCGGATCTGGCGATCGACGCGAGCGGACGGTGGTTGGCCGCCGAGGACCGGACGGGGCTCACCGTGTGGGACCTCGCCGCGCGCGGCGGCCGAGTCAGGCCGCGGCCACGCCGGTTGCCGGCGCAACCGCACGCGTGCGCGCCGAAGTGGCGTCCGGGCAGCGGCGGATTGATGGCCACCGGGGGCGGGGACGGCATGCTCGTGGTCTGGGACGTGCGCCACCGCTCCGCGCGCAGGGCCGCGACCCCGTTGGCCCGTCGGCACGTCTCGGCGCCCGTGGCCGCGCTCGCGTGGCACGGCTCGGACGCGCTGCTGTTCGCGGACCGTACCGGCCGGGTCGCCGCGCAGTGGTTCGCGGAGGTCGGCGCCCGCTGAACCAAGGGACGGGGCCTGCCCCGGGACCGGGGGATCGACGACCCGCTACCCGTGGAATGCCGGTTAGGTTAGGCTCGCCTAACCGTTCGTGTGTCTGTCGGGAGGGCCCCGCCCCGTGGAACTGCTCGTGGAAGATCTGTACGCCGGATACCCCGGCCATCGCGCCGTCGCAGGCATCGACCTGTCCGTGCCGAGCGGCAGCGTCGTCGCGATCGTGGGGCCCAACGGCTGTGGCAAGTCCACCCTCCTGCGCTCGATCGCCCGCCTGCACAAGCCCGAATCCGGCCGCGTCACGGTCGGCGGCGAGGACGTGTGGAAGCTGAAGCCCCGTCAGGCCGCGCACCGGGTAGGGATGTTGCCGCAGAACCCGACCGCCCCCGAGGCGGTCACCGTCTCGGGCCTGGTGCGCTACGGGCGGCATCCGCATCAGGGTCTGTTTCGTCAGTGGTCGCGCGAGGACGAGCGGGTGTGCCGCGACGCGCTGGACGCCACCGGCGTGCTCGACCTCGCCGATCGGCGCCTGGACCGGCTGTCCGGCGGTCAGCGGCAGCGGTGTTGGGTCGCGATGGTGATCGCGCAGGAGGCCCCGGTGATGCTGCTCGACGAGCCGACGTCCGCGCTCGACCTCGGCCACGCGGTCGAGGTACTCGGCCTGGTCCGCCACGTCGCGGCGCAGGGACGCACGGTGGTGATGGTGCTGCACGACCTCGCCTCCGCGGCCCGCTACGCCGACGTCCTGGTCGCGATGCGCGACGGTCGCGTGCTCGCGTCCGGGCCGCCCCGCGAGGTGGTGGACGCGCCCCTGGTGCGGGCGCTGTACGACGTCGACGCGGACATCCTGCGCGCTCCCGGGGACGACACCCCGGTCGTCGTGCCGCGCCTGGCCACGGCGCCGAGCGTGATCTCGTCGGCCTCGGGATGACGTGGGACACGGTGCTTCGCGCGTTGCTCCGGTAGGTTGCCGACAGCAATGTGACGGGTAGTCAGTTGATGAGGTGGGCGATGTTCGGCAAGAAGAAGAAAGCCGCGGCGGTTGTCGAGGCGGCAACCGAAAGCCGAGACGTGGCCGCGCTCGTGCTCCGCGCGACGATCGGCCCGATGCTCTTCGCGCACGGCTACAACAAGGTCGCCGGACCGGGCGGCCTCGCGGGAACGACCGGCTGGTTCGAGGCCCTCGGCCTCAAGCCCGCCGAGGTGCACGCGCGCCTCGCGGCCGGTACCGAGATGGCTGCCGGTGTCGGCATGGTGCTCGGCATCGCCAATCCGCTGCCGGCAGCGGCGACGGTCGGCCTGATGAGCGTCGCGGCGCAGACCGACCACAAGGGCAAGGGTTTCTTCGTCTTCAAGGGCGGCTGGGAGTACACCGCGATCGTCGGCGGCGCGGCGGTCGCGCTCGCGGCGCTGGGCAACGGCAAGTACTCGGTGGACAACCTGATCGGTCGGCGCAAGTCGGGCCTGCGCCCGGCGGTGTTCGCGGCCGGCGTCGGCATCGCCAACGCCGCGCTGCTGATGAAGTTCTGCTACAAGCCCGACCCGAAGCCGGACGAGAAGGTCGAGGCGTAGACCCCGGGCCACACCCGCGCTCACACCCGAGACACGGCCGTGCGGCCCGCCCGCGCCCGCGCGTCCCGCATCGACGATCACGATGCGGGACGCGGTGTCCGGCCGAGCCACTACGTTGGATTCCACATGGATCCATGGGCGTTCCCACGCCCTTGTGTGGAGGTTGTGCTGTGCAGACGTTGCCCGAGTCCTGGCAGCCCGTTCTCGCGGACGAGTTGGCGAAGCCGTACTACGCCGAGCTGACCGCGTACGTGGACGCGGAACGCAAGGAACACCAGATCTTCCCGCCCGAGGAAGAGGTGTTCGCGGCTTTGGAGGCGACGCCGTATGAGGATGTGCGGGTCTTCGTGGTGGGCCAGGACCCCTACCACGACGACAACCAGGCGCACGGCATGTGCTTCTCGGTGCGGCCCGAGGTGAGGATCCCGCCGTCGCTGCGCAACATCTACAAGGAGATGCACGCCGACATCGGTCTGCCGATCCCCGACAACGGCTACCTCATGCCGTGGGCCCACCAGGGTGTGCTGTTGCTCAACACCGTGCTCACGGTGCGCGCGCACGAGGCCGCGTCGCACAAGGGCCGCGGCTGGGAGAAGTTCACCGACGCGGTGATCAAGGCCGTGAGCGACCGCGACGCGCCGGTCGTGTTCGTGCTGTGGGGCGGGCACGCGAAGAAGAAGGCGTCGCTCATCGACACGACCAAGCACGTCATCGTGCAGGGCGCGCACCCGTCGCCGCTGTCCGCGAAGCTCTTCCACGGCAGCAAGCCGTTCTCGCAGATAGACGCCGCGCTTGAGGGCATGGGCCACAAGCCCGTCGACTGGACGATCCCGAACCTCAAGAAGTAGCCCGCTACTCGGCTTCACGGCCACGGTCAGGGCCACGGCTACGGTTACCGCTACGGCCGGGGTCGAGCGCAGGTAGTGGATCCGGCCGTCGTCGCGGTCTGCGCGGCACGCAAGAAAAACGACAACCGGCGTTCCGGTTCGGTATCGGCTCGGCCGGTATCGGACCGGAAACCGTCGCGTTCGGGAATGGCCGAAAAACTCCTTCCATTCCGGTTCCGTTCCCGCGAAGTGCGTCTACGGTGAGGCTCCCCTTTTCCCTGCCTCACGAGGCGGCCCATCGTGTCGACGACCGTTGATCAGCCCGTCACCCCCCATCTCGACCTCACTCCCGGCTACGTCGCGCACCGCGGATTGCGCGAGGAACTGGCCCGCCTCACCGAGGCGACCCGCCACCTCGACCCCGTCGACATCCTGCGCGTGCGAGCGGTCGAGGAGCATTTGGCACTCGTGCTGCGCTTCCTCGCGGCGCACCACCGCGAGGAACACACCGTCCTGTATCCCCCCGTGCAGGCGGGATCGCCGCGCGCGGCCCGTACGGTGACCGCGTTCCAGGTCGACCACTCGACCCTGGAAGACGCGATGCGCCGGACCGCGGACACCCAGGTGCCGCTGCGCGACCGCTCGCCCGAGATCGCCCGGTTGTACCACCTCGTGGCCCGGCACAGCCTGGCCGAGGAACACCAGCTCTTCCCACTCATGCGCCGCCACGTGCGGGCGACCCCGGCCGGCCGGATGCCCGGCCGTACCGTTCGCGTGTGGGGCCGTGATCTGCCCGCGTTCGTCGCGTTCCACCTGCACCACGCCACCGACGCCGAACGGGCCCGCGTCCTGCGCTGGATCCCACCGGGCACGGCCCTGCTGTGGCGGGCGGGGTGGCGCCGGTCGTACGAGCGGCGGCGCCAAGCCGCGTACGGCGGCTGACCCCGGGCCCCGTCGGCGGGTCAGGCAGGCACGATCCGCACCGGCATGTCCTTGATGCCGTTGAGGAAGTTCGAGCGCATCCGACGTGCGGGGCCCAGGAGTTCGACCCGCTCGACGCGTTCCGCGAGGGTGCGGAACATGACCTCCAGTTCGAGCTTGGCCAGGTGGCGGCCGAGACAGAAGTGCGGGCCACCACCGCCGAAGCCCAGCATCGGGTTGGGGTCGCGGCCGATGTCGAGTCGGTACGGATCGACGAAGACGTCCTCGTCGTGGTTGGCCGACGCGTAGTAGACGACCACCTTGTCCCCCGCGGCGATCGGCTGCCCGCTCAGCTCGGTGTCCCGCATCGCGGTGCGCCGGAACGCGTTGACGGGGCTGACCCAACGCACGATCTCGTCGGCCGCGGTGGCCGCGAGGCCGGCCGGGTCGGCGCGTAGGCGCTCCCACTGCTCGGGGTTCTCGATCAGCGCGAGCATGCCTCCCGAGATGGCGTTGCGCGTGGTCTCGTTGCCTGCCACCGCCAGCAGCATGAAGAACAGATCGAATTCGAGCGCGGTCAACTCCTGGCCGTCGCGGTCTGGACAGACCAGCTTGGACACGATGTCGTCGGCCGGACACGCGCGGCGCGCGGCGCCCAGCGCGTCGGCATAGCCGAACATTTCCATCTCGACCCCGCCCGGATCACCGACCGACAGATCGGGATCGGCGTCGCCGACCAGCTTGTTCGACCATTCGAAGAGCTTGTGCCGGTCGTCCTGCGGCACGCCCATCAGGTCCGCGATGACCACGAGCGGCAGTTCCGCCGCGCACATCGAGACGAAGTCGCCCTCGCCCTTGTCGACGGCGGCGCCCACGATCCGGTCGCACGCCTCGCGGACCTTGTCGCCCAGGGTCAGCGTCGTGCGCGGGGTGAAGCCCTTGTTGACGATGTTGCGCAGTCGGGAGTGCTCGGGCGGGTCCATGTTGAGCATCATCAGTCGCTGGGTCAGGAGCACCTCATCCGCCGGTTCGTCCAGGAGCGACAACCGCTCGTTGGACGAGAAGATCTCCGGATTGCGGGACACCGTGACCACATCGGCATGCCGGGTGACGGCCCAGAACCCGTCCGGGCGCTGCGGATCGTCGTGGCGGTACACGGGGGCGCGGCGGCGCAACTCGGCGAACGTGGCGTGCGGGATGCCGTCGGCGTAGCTGTCGGGGTTGTAGACGTCGAGGTCGGGGGCGCAGTCGGCGCTGTCTCGCTTGTCGCGGGTGTCACGGCTGTCACGGCTGTCGATCTCGGACACGGCGGACCTTCCGGCAGTGGAACTGGCGGAGCGTGGGCGCGGCCCAGGCTTCCACGGCCCGCGAGGGTCCGGAAGGCCGATCGGGGGGCGATTTCGGCACTTCGAGCGGGCCGTCGACGACTGCCGGGCGCGGTGAGAACGACCCGGCCCCAGGAACTGCGCAGCGGCCCGGCGTGTCGGCGCCCGACACGCCGGGACACGCCGAGCGCCATTGTGGCTCGCCGAGCGAGAGCGTGACTTTTTGCTACTTTGTAGACACTTTCCGTTAGTTTTTGGACGGTGACGCACGAATCGACGCACGAACCGGCACACAAACCGACACGCAGGCACCGACTCACGCACCGGCACACGCCGGGATCGGAAGGCGCGGACCCGGGGCCCTCGGGCCCGAGGGCTCGCAACCCACACCCGAGGTTCGCCTCGGCGCGCCGCCCGAACCGACAACTCCACGCGCTGTCCCCGATTCGGCGCGAACACCCCGTCCCCCGCGCGCCCCCGAGCGCGACCTCACGAGGAGCCCACCCCATGGCATTGTCGATCTCCACCGTCGTCCTCCTTGGCGTCATCGTGTTCGTCTTCATCCGCAAGGGCGGCATGCGCATCCCACACGCGATCGTGTGCTCGCTGCTCGGGTTCTACCTCGCGAGTACCTCGATCGCGCCGAGCATCCACAGCAGCGGCAACAGCGTCGCGAACCTGCTGAGCAGTCTGAACTTCTGAACGCGAGCACACGCGTCGCGAAGTTCTCGACCGTTGCCGATCGGTTCCGCCGGTTCCGCCGGTTCCGCCGGTTCTCGGCGTGACGGTCACCCCCCACCGGCTCGGCGGCATCGTCGCCGAGCCGGTCGGCGTTGTCCGGGCACCGGTGAGGTTGCTCACTCGGTTCCCGTTCGCGCGCCTTCGGTCACCAACGGGGTATCGCCCGGAGGACGGACCATCCACGGAGCACAGCGGAGAGCAGGCATGAACAACACGGAAGCGGTCGCGACACCCCTGGTCGTCGTCGGTACGGACGGCTCGGAGCACGGTGAGCGTTCGGTCGCCCGGGCCGCCGCGGAGGCCGCCCGGATGGGAGCGCTGCTCTGCGTCGTATACGCGCTCCGGGTGGCCGAGAGGGTGCCCGGCTTCGAGCCGATCGAGCCGGGTGACGACGTCCGCGCGGCGGCGGCGCACGTGGTGGAGGCCGCGGCGAAGACGGCCCTGGAGCGCCATCCGGGCCTGGCGGTCGAGGGGCGGGTCGAGTTCGGGTCGCCGGCCGACGTCCTGCTGGACGCGTCGCGGGGGGCGGCGCTGCTGGTGACGGGCTCGCGCGGGCGCGGCGGCTTCGCGGGCCTGTT
>NZ_WWJX01000611.1 GCF_009865215.1 Streptomyces sp. SID3343
CGCCCGTTCGTGATCGAATCCCCCGACGCCCTGCGCGAGCACGTACACGCCTTGGCCCGCCGCCTCGCCGGCTACGCCGACGCACCCGCGTCCTGAGCACGACCGCCACCGCACGCACCGCCGTCCCCGGCGAAGTGCGGGATGCACCTCGCCGGGGACGGCGGTGGTCGGTGGCGGCCGGCGAGTGCCGGTCGGGGGTCAGACGCCCGCGGGTTCGAGGTCCCGATCCGGGTGCGGCTCCTGTGTGTTCGCGGCCTGGGCGTCGATGTGCTTGCGCAGGCTCTCGCCCTCGACGTCGACGTTCGGCAGGATGCGGTCGAGCCACTTCGGCAGCCACCACGCGGACTTGCCCAGCAGGGCGAGTACCGCGGGGACGAGTGCCATGCGGACCACGAAGGCGTCGAGGAAGACGGCCGCGGCGAGGCCGAAACCGATCATCTTGATCATCGAGTCGGTGGCTCCGATGAAGCCGGCGAAGACCGCGATCATGATGATCGCCGCGGCCGTGACCACGCGTGCGCCGTGCCTGAAGCCGCTGACGATGGCTTCGCGTGGGCTCTCACCGTGCACGAAGGCTTCGCGCATCCCGGTGACGAGGAAGACCTCGTAGTCCATCGCGAGGCCGAAGACGACGCCGATCAGGAAGATCGGCATCATGCTCATGATCGGGCCGGTCTGCTCGACTCCGAACAGTTCGTTCAGCCATCCGTACTGGAAGATCATCACGACCGCGCCGAGTGCCGCGGTGACCGACAGCAGGAAGCCGAGGGCCGCCTTGAGCGGCACCAGGATCGACCGGAACACCGCGATGAGCAGCAGGAAGGCGAGTCCGACGACGAGGATCAGGTAGGGGATCAGCGCGTCGTTGAGCTTCTGCGAGAAGTCGATGTTCAACGCCGGGGTGCCGCTGACCAGCGTCTTCGCCCCGGTGGGGGCCTCGACCTTCTTGACCGCGGCACGGATGTCGTGGACAAGCGTCTCGGTCTTGGGGTCGCTCGGCTTGGTCGTCGGCGTGACCTGGAAGGTGGCCAGGTTGCCGGCGTCGTTGAAGGCGGCGGCGCCGACCGAGGCGACGCCCTTGCCCTTGAGTCCCTCGACCTGCCGGCGGACCGCTTCCGCGGCGCCCGGAGCGTCCGTGCTCTTGGCGGTGTCCACCACCAGCAGCAGCGGGCCGTTGAAGCCGGGGCCGAAGCTCTCGGCGAGCATGTCGTACGCCTGGCGCTGCGTGGTGCTGGTCGGCTGCCCACTGTCGTCCGGCAGGCCGAGGTTCATGCTCGCCGCCGGAAGCGCGACGGCTCCGAGCCCGACCACCGAGATCAGCAGTACGGCCACCGGGTGCTTGAGCACGAAGCGGGCCCAGCGCGAGCCCATGTTCGGCTTGTCGTGACCGTGGCCGAGACCGGCCTCGTGCCTGGCCGCGCGCTTGCGGTCCTTGCGGCCGAAGATCCGCTTGCCGGCGAAGCCCAGCAGCGCCGGTACGAAGGTGAGCGCGACGAGCACCGCGATGACGACGGTGAAGGCCGCGGCCAGGCCCATCTCGGTCAGCACCGGGATGTTCACCACGGCCAGGCCGGACAGCGCGATGACGACGGTGAGCCCGGCGAAGACCACCGCGGAACCGGCGGTGCCCACCGCTCGCCCGGCGGCCTCCTCCGGTTCACGACCGAGTTTCAGTTCGCTGCGGTATCGGGAGACGATGAACAGCGCGTAGTCGATGCCGACCGCGAGTCCGATCATCATCGCCAGCGTGGACGTGCTCTCCGAGAGGTCGAAGATGCCGGCCACCGCGGTGATGCCGGCGATGCCGATGCCGACCCCGAGGATCGCGGTGAGCAGCGGCAGCCCGGCGGCGATCATCGCGCCGAAGGTGATCGCGAGCACGACGGCCGCGACCCCCACGCCGATGATTTCGCCGTTGCCGACGCTCGACTCGGCCACCAGCGCGTCGCCGCCCACCTCGACCTTGAGCCCCGCGCTCTGGCCCTGCTTCACGGCGGCCTTGAGGATCTCGCGGGACGAGTCCTTCAGCAGGTCGGCCCCGACCAGGTAGTCCACCGTCGCGTACGCGGTCGACTTGTCCTTGCTCAGCGTGGCGTCGGAGAAGGGGTCGGAGGCGCCGGCTATTTCCTGGGTGTCCTTCAGAGCGCCCATGGTCTTCTCGACGCCGGCCCTGCTGGGCTGGGCGTCGATCTGCTGCCCGGCGGGGGCCCGGAAGACGATGCGCGCGGTGGCACCGCCGCCGCCGGCGTCGGGGCTGCGCTCCTCGAGCAGGTCGATGGCCTTCTGCGCTTCGATCCCGGGGATCGAGAACGGCTTGGCGGCGGGCTTGGAGGCGGATGCGGCGCCCACGCCGACGGCGACGAGGATCGCCACCCAGATCAGGAGGGCGAGTCGCCTTCGACGGAACGTCAAGCGCCCGAGTCGATACAGGAAGGTAGCCATGAAAACGGATCTCCGGGTCGGTCGAGGGGTCGACAACGGCCCGCGGGACCAGCCCGGGGCGGCAGGCATCACCGGTCGGGCGGAACGCGGAAGTGTCGGCGCGCCGAGGAAAGACCAGCGGGCACGCCGGGAACAGAAGTACGTCGGTCAAGCCAAGGGAGAACTCACCGCGGCGGGCGGGAGTTCGGGCAGGGCAGGCCCGTGGGGCGGGCCCTGCGCGTCGGTGGAACGATCAGGTGGGGCGTGGGGCGAGCCCCGAAGTACGGGTCGGGCGCGGATCGAACCGAATGCAGGTCAGGCCGGACAGCTTCCGCCGAGCGACCGGGCAGTCGACGGGCCCCGGCGCTCGGCCGGACGGTCGTCGTGGGTGCCGGGCCGACGGTGCGGATGCTGCATGCGGCGGGTCTCCTGACTGGGTGGTGGCTGCTCGGCCGACTCGGGGTCGGCGAGCGTGTGGTGTATGGGTCTGACTCTAGAAAGTATTGCGGCCGGATCACTGCCACGACTCCCCCGCAGGGCTTGACATCTCGTACTACGAGGGACGTAGAAACGCAGCGCGCCTACTATCCCCGCACTGCTGCCGTCTCCACCCCGTGCACCGCCCGCGCTCGCGCCGGGGTGCGCCGAAACGGTTCGCCGTCACGTCGGACGGTCCTGGCGGCCCACCGAACTCCCTTTGGTACCAAGGGATTTCACGCACGACGCAGCCCTGCTGGTGGCGACGGGCGGGACGGCCACGACACGCCGCGACCTCGGCCGGCGTGGCTGATGGCTGCCGCCGGCCACGCCTTTGGCGTCCGGCCGAACGGCAGGTGTACGGCACGACGAGCGCAGGTTGCGCCCGGGTGTACGGCGAGCCGCACGGCGCGCGACGGCGCCGCGGGCCTGCTTGTCACGGCCTGCCTCACCACCGCGTCGGCCGCGCCGACCACGACCGCCGGGGCGGATCTGCTCAGGGCGGATCTGCTCAGGGCGGATGTGCCGGCGGATGTCGGGGGTGGCGGGTCAGGGTGGTGGCATGAGCGAAGACACGAAGGCCACGCTTTTTCCCGAAAGCACGCGGCGCGCCCTGTATGCGCAACGCGTCCTGCTTCTCGACGGACCGTTGGACGACGACAACGGCACGTTGCTCACGACGCAGTTGCTCACTCTGGCCGCGGAGGATCCGACCGCGGACATCGCGCTGTGGATTCACTCGCCCGGTGGGTCGGTGCCGTCGATGCTCGCGATCCGTGATGTCATGCACGTCGTTCCGTGCGACGTGTCCACGCTGGTGTTCGGAATCGCCTACAGCGCGGGTCAGTTCCTGCTCTCGGCGGGGACACGCGGCAAGCGTCGGGCGTTGCCGCACGCCCGCGTGCTGATGCACCAGGGTTCCGCGGGTATCGCCGGGACCGCGGTCGACGTCGAGTTGCAGGCCAACGATCTTCGTCACACGCGTGACACCGTGATCGGTCTCATCGCGCAGGACACGGGACAGCCCGTCGAACGCGTCTTCGAGGACTCCCTCCACGACCGCTGGTACACCGCGAAGGAGGCCCTCGACTACGGCTTCATCGACGCGATCGTGGAGAAGTTCGACGACATCGCACCGCGCGGTGCCCGCCGGTTCGCACAGACCACCGGATTCCAGGGGGATTTGGGATGAGCACGTACACGATTCCGAACGTCACCACCCGCGACTCCCGCGGCGAGCGCGTCATGGACGTCTATTCGCACCTGCTCGCGGAACGCGTCATCTACCTCGGGACCGCCATCGACGCGGGGGTCGCCAACGCGCTCGTGGCGCAACTGCTGTTCCTGGAGGCGGACAACCACGAGCAGGACATCCAGCTCTACATCAACTGCGAGGGCGGCGACCCCAGCGCGATGCTCGCGGTGTACGACACGATGCGCTACGTCCGGTCGCAGATCGCCACCACGTGCGTGGGACAGGCCGTCGCGGTGGGCGCGGTCCTGCTCGCCGCCGGCGAACCCGGCAAGCGCGCCGCCTTGCCCCACGCACGGGTGGTGCTGCATCAACCCGCCGCGCAAAGTCGCGGCGCGATCCCGGATCTGATCCTGCAAGCGGACGAAGTGGTGCGCGTCCGCGCCGACATCGAGCGGATCCTGTCCCGGCACACCGGCCGAAGCACGGAGACGCTGCGCGCGGACACCGACCACGACCGGGTCTTCACGGCCGCGGGAGCACAGGAGTACGGGCTCATCGACGTCGTGCTCGAGGAGCGTTGACGCTCCCGCACCGCCGCGAGCCCGCTCTCCGTCGCCGTACGCTCACGCCACCAGCGCGAACGCGGAGCGGCAGACCGTGGTCGAACGGCCCACCGGCCGGGTGCTCTTCAGGTTTTCGGTGACCGCGAGGGTCAGATCCACCAGGGTCGCCCCCAGCGCCCCGCCGACCGCCGCGATCATCTCGCTCGACGGCTCCTTGATACCGCGCTCCACCTCGGAGAGGTACTGCGGGGAAAGGCCCGCGCGGCTCGCCGTCTCGGCGAGGGTCTCGCCGCGCTCGTGTCGCAGCGAGCGCAAGTGGTCGCCGAGCACGTGCCGCCACAGCGGCTCGTGCCTCGGTGCGGTGGGTCGGCGTGACGCGGGGGCGCCTTGCTCGTTGTCGTCGACACGGGGCGGAAGCGAAGCAGGAGTCTCGGCCATGCCTGATGGTAGGCCGCTTCCCGCCTTCGTTTCCGCGTTGTCCGCCCGCAGCGGAATTCGGCGTGCGCGGCGACGGCGCGGCACGTCAGGGCGTGTTGAGGTAGGTGAGGACGGCGAGGACGCGACGGTTGTTGTCGTCGTCGTCGGTGATACCGAGCTTGCCGAACATCGAGGTGGTGTATTTGCCGATGGCGCTGTCACTGAGGAAGAGCCGTCGCCCGATGGCCTGATTGGACAGTCCTTCGGCCATGAGGGCGAGCACCGAGTGTTCGCGGTCGGTGAGTCGTTCGAGTCGTCGGTTCGAGGTCCCGCCGGTCAGCAACTTGGCGATGACGACCGGATCCATGGCGGTACCGCCGGCGGCGACGCGTTCGAGGGCGTCGATGAACTGATCGCCGTCGAACACGCTTTCCTTGAGAAAGTAGCCGATGCCGCCGGCGCCGTCGGCCAGGAGCTCGCGCGCGTAGAGCTGTTCGACGTGCTGGGAGAGGATCAGGATCGGCAGTCCGGGCAGTTCGCCGCGGGCGGCGAGAGCGGCCCGCAGGCCCTCGTCGGACTGGGTCGGCGGCATGCGGACGTCGACGACGGCGACATCGGGCCGAGTGCTCAGCAGCGCGTCGAGCGTCTCGGGTCCGGTGGTCGCCGTCGCCACCACCCGGTGTCCGTAAGCCTCGATGAGGCGGACCATCCCGTCGCGCAGGAGATAGAGGTCTTCGGCTACAACGATTCGCATGGCACCATCATCCTCACCCGGGTCGGGCCGCCCGCAGGGCTGGTGACCTCCAGGGTTCCGTCGAAGACCGCCAGCCGGCGGCGCAGCCCCGCGAGCCCACCGCCGGCTCGCACGTCGGCCCCGCCTCGACCGTCGTCCTCGACGTCGACGACGACCTCGGTGTCGGTGTCGTCCCGGGCGAGGAGGATCCGCGCTCGGGTCGCGTCGGCGTGCTTGGCCGCGTTGGTCAGCAATTCGGCGATGCCGAAGTACAGGGCGGACTCGATCACCGGGTCCAGGCGCAGTCGGGCGGCGGCGTCGACCTCCGCTTCGAGCGGACTGTCCAGGGCGAGGGCGCGAACGGCGTCGACGAGCCCTCGCTCGGTCAGCACCGGCGGACTGATGCCCTGTACGAGTTCGCGTATCTCGGTCAGTGACAGGGCGGCGCCTGCTCGCGCCTTGCGCATCAACGCCTTGGCCTGGTCGGGGTCGGTTTCCATCAGCTTCTCCGCGGTCGCCAGCGAGAGCCCGAGCGCGACCAGGCGGGCCTGCGCCCCGTCGTGCAGGTCCCGCTCGATGCGGCGGATCTCGGCGGCCTGCGCGACCGTGGTGTCGGCGCGCTGGGCGGTCAACTCGTCCACCCGGTCCGCCAGGACCATCGCCGACGACGCGCTCAGGAAGCGAACAGCCACCGGCTCGACGGTCCGCCAGGCGTACGGGGCGGTCGCGACGGCCACGACCGAACCGAGCACCCCGACGACGACCCCGAAGAGCGTCGCATGGACGAAGCCGAGCACCGCCGCCGCGACCGCGGCCGGCGGAACGGCCGAGAGCACGCCCGCGGTGATCGGTGCGATCGCCGTGAAACGCAGGTCACGCCACGTCGCGGGGTCGCTCCACCGGAGCCGCAACTCCTGATCCTCCCGAGCCTCCTTGCTGGTGCGCGAATAGGAGGACCCGTTCCACCAGTATCCGGTCGACATCCGCGTCACCGGCCCGACTTCGCGGTATCCGGCGGGAACGACGGTGGTCGTCCACCGCGCGACCAGGAAGCGGAAGATTCGGCAGACCGGGCGGGACAGCGCGAACGTGCCGATGCATGCCCACACGATCGGCACGATCCACGACCACGGGTTCGCCCACCAGATCATCAGCGCCACGGCGCCGGCCCAGACGGCCGGAACCAGCATGGCGACGACCGTGACGACACACGCCCGTACGAACCCCACGCAGACACTCGCCGACCACGACACCACCTGTCGCATGACCTCTTCCTCCCACTTCACGACTTCGATCGCGGTACCTGCGGCTCGCGCGATGCGCGATCCGGTCGGTACGGCCTGGTGCTCTCACTGTGCACCGCACGAAGCCCGACTCCCGCCGCTCGGCCTCGGGAGTAGGTCTGGCCCCACCCCTTCGTGAGTCCAGGCACACCGGGCAACTCCCCGATTCCCGCCCCGCATCGGATGGACGAGGCGACCGAAGCGGCCGATCCCGGACGGGACATCGGTGTCTCGGACTTTTCCACCGACCTCGGAGATCACGGAAGGATAACGGGTTCGGACCAGAAGTTCGTTCCCTGTTCAACCGAGCGACGGGCGTTCGTGGGTGGCCGATCCCCGGGCCGTTGCACAGTGGTCGCGCACGCTCTCGCGGGCGGTCCGGTAGGACAGGCGACTCGGGCCGCACGTCGCGGAGTTCGGCACCGCTCCACCTGCTTCACCCGCAGCACCACCGACAAGAACAGCCGGGCCGACCGCGTGAACGCGATCGGCCCGGCGGGCCTGTGGCGGATTGCCCCCGCCTCGGCCCGACCCCACTCCGGTTCATCCACCGAGGGAGTTATCGAAGTGTACGGATCCACCCGAGCCAAACGCGGTCTCGCCGCCGCCGCGGTCACCGCGGTCGCCGTTCCGCTC
>NZ_WWJX01000612.1 GCF_009865215.1 Streptomyces sp. SID3343
GGGCTGGAAGCGGCCGCGCTGGTCGGCGACGTCGAGCACGTGGCCGAAGCGGACCTGGCGGCGGTGCGCGACCTCGGCGGGGCGGACACCCCGATCCTGGTGGCCGGCCCGGACGCGGTCGTGCGTGCGGTCGTGACCGTCTGAGGGCGTCCCGAGAGCGGCCCGACACCCGCGACGCAAGAAACGCTCGCGTCTTGAGCGACAATGTCACTCATGAGTGACCGCCCTAACCCCTCCGCGCCCGTCCATCGCTCGGGCTTCGCGTGCTTCGTGGGCCGCCCCAACGCCGGCAAGTCCACCCTGACGAACGCGCTGGTGGGCACGAAGGTGGCGATCACGTCGGGCCGCCCCCAGACCACCCGCCACACGGTGCGCGGCATCGTGCACCGTGCCGACGGCCAACTCGTCCTCGTGGACACCCCGGGCCTGCACAAGCCGCGCACACTGCTCGGCCAGCGCCTCAACGACCTCGTGCGCGCGACGTGGGCCGAGGTCGACGTGATCGGCTTCTGCATCCCGGCCGACCAGAAGGTCGGCCCCGGTGACAAGTACATCGCGGCCCAGCTCGCCGAGGCCAAGCGCACGCCCAAGGTCGCGATCGTGACCAAGACCGACCTGGTGGATCAGCAGACGCTCGTCCAGCAGTTGCTCGCCGTGCAGAAGATGGGCGAGGACGCCGGGATCGCGTGGGCCGAGATCATCCCGGTCTCCGCGGTCGGCGACAGCCAGGTGGGCTTGGTGGCCGACCTGTTGGTGCCGATGCTCCCGGAGGGGCCGCCGCTCTACCCGGGCGGCGAGCTCACCGACGAGCCCGAGATGATCATGGCCGCCGAACTGATCCGCGAAGCCGCGCTCGAAGGCGTCCGGGACGAACTCCCGCACTCGCTCGCGGTGGTCATCGAGGAGATGATCCCGCGCGCCGACCGCCCGGCCGACCGGCCGCTGCTCGACGTGCACGCGAATCTCTACGTCGAGCGCCCGAGTCAGAAGGCCATCGTGATCGGCCACAAGGGCTCGCGGCTCAAGGACGTGGGCACCCGCGCCCGGACCCAGATCGAGGCGCTGCTCGGCACGCCGATCTACCTGGACCTGCACGTGAAGGTCGCCAAGGACTGGCAGCGCGACCCGAAGCAACTGCGCAAGCTGGGGTTCTGAGAGAACCGATACAAGAATCGGCCGGCCCCGAGGGGCCGGCCGATTCGATGTTCAGTGGGTCAATGGCCGTACGGGCCGGCCTGCCTACGGTTGGCGTTCAGAAGGACGAACACCGCAGCGCCGATCGCGAGAACGGCGCCGGCCAGAACCAGCCACAAACCCCACTCCACCTGCAGGGTGACGCCAAATTTGTCCAACTGGTCCTGATATCTGTCTTTATCGTCGCTGGAGACGTCGTCCTTGAGCATCGGCAGACGGAGCTTGTCCGCCACGTTCCAGATGGCGAAACCGAGGGCGACGACCATCGGGATGCCCGAGGCTGCGGACACGATCCCCTTGCGAAGGAAGACGCCGAGCCCGAAGAGGATCACCGCGATGATCCCTGCGGTGAGAGTCCACTTGCCGTCACCGTCAAGACCCTTGATCGCACCGGTGCCCTTGTCGGCCCCGATCCAGTCGACGCACGAGCCGAGAATCACCAGCACCGCCGCGATCGCCCCGCCGATCGCACCCGGCCCGAATGTCGGAAGTCCCGCGCCGCCTCCGCCCGGCGCGGGCGACGGATATCCGCCGGGCTGCTGCCCGTAGCCCGGCTGCTGCCCGTACTGCCCGGGCGGCGGTCCGTAGCCGCCCTGCTGCGGCGGCTGTCCGTACCCGCCCTGTTGCGGCTGCCCGTACTGGGGCGGCGGCTGTTGGCCGTAGCCGGGTTGACCGCCCTGCTGAGGCTGCTGTCCGTAGCCCGGCTGACCGCCCTGCTGGGGGTAGTCGCCGGGCCGGCCCTGACCCGGCTGTGGCCCGTATGGGCCCTGGTTGTAGTCGCTCATGGTCAGGCAGCGTAGGAGCAAAGCCGTGCACAGCGGGAGGGGACGGGCGGAAAAGATCCCGTCTGTTCGTATGTCGGATGCCTGCTCGACCCTTCGACCGGGTCGGGTACGCTGATGGGCATCATGCGTCAGTGGCTGCTTCTTCTTAGCTGCCGCGCCGGGGGCTCATCCCTCTGACAGAGGTCAGACCGGCTCCCCCGTCGCGGGGATAGAGGCATGTCCGTGCACACGGAGCCTCCGGGATGTCGTTTCTCTCCCGTCGCCGGCCGCCTGCCCCTTGCAGAGCCCGTTTCTCGCATACAGGAGACCAGCCGGATGCCTTCCGCGAATCGCCCCACCCCGATCACCGCCGCTTCCGTGACGCAGCAGCCGTCCGGGATGCCGATCCACAAGTACAAGCCGTTCCAGGGCGTCGACCTGCCCGACCGCACGTGGCCGTCGAAGACCATCACGGTCGCGCCGCGCTGGCTGTCGACCGACCTGCGCGACGGCAACCAGGCCCTGATCGACCCGATGAGCCCGGCGCGCAAGCGGACCATGTTCGATCTCCTGGTGCGGATGGGCTACAAGGAGATCGAGGTCGGCTTCCCGGCCGCGTCGCAGACCGACTTCGACTTCGTTCGCTCGATCATCGAAGAGGGCGCGGTACCGGACGACGTCACGATCTCGGTACTGACCCAGGCCCGCGAGGAACTGATCGAGCGCACCGTCGAGTCGCTGATCGGCGCGCGCAAGGCCACCGTGCACCTGTACAACGCGACCGCGCCGGAGTTTCGCCGGGTGGTGTTCAACGTCGACCGCGAGCAGTGCAAGGCGATCGCGGTACAGGGCACCGAGCATGTGATGCGCTTCGCCGACAAGCACCTGGGCGCGGAGACCGAGTTCGGCTACGAGTACTCGCCCGAGATCTTCATCGACACCGAACTCGACTTCGCGCTGGAGGTCTGCGAGGCCGTCATGGACGTGTGGCAGCCCCAGGCCGGTCGCGAGATCGTGCTCAACCTGCCCGCCACGATCGAGCGCTCGACGCCGAACGTGTACGCGGACCAGATCGAGTGGATGTGCCGCAACCTGACCCGGCGCGAGTTCGTCGCCGTGTCGGTGCACCCGCACAACGACCGCGGCGCGGCCGTGGCGGCCACCGAACTGGCCGTGATGGCCGGCGCCGACCGCGTCGAGGGCTGCCTGTTCGGCCACGGCGAGCGCACCGGCAACGTGGACCTGGTCACGCTGGGCATGAACCTGTTCAGCCAGGGCGTCGACCCGATGATCGACTTCTCCGAGATCGACGAGATCCGCCGCACCGTCGAGTACTGCACGCAACTGCCGGTCCACCCGCGCCACCCGTACGCGGGCGACCTGGTCTATACCGCGTTCTCCGGCTCGCACCAGGACGCGATCAAGAAGGGCCTGGAGATCCTGGAGCGGGACGCGGCTGCCGCCGGCACGTCGGTCGACAAGATGGACTGGGCCGTCCCGTACCTGCCGATCGACCCCAAGGACGTCGGCCGCACCTACGAGGCCGTGATCCGGGTCAACAGCCAGTCCGGCAAGGGCGGCGTCGCGTACGTGCTCAAGGCCGACCACAAGATGGATCTGCCGCGGCGCGCGCAGATCGAGTTCTCGCGGATCATCCAGACCAGGACCGACGCCGAGGGCGGCGAGGTGACGCCGGCTCAGATCTGGGCGACGTTCCAGGACGAGTACCTGCCCATTCCCGACGCGGCCTGGGGTCGGCTCGCGCTGCGCGGCCACCGCACGGTCTCGGGCGAGGACGGCAAGGACGTGCTGACCGTCGAGATGAGCGTCGACGGCGTCGCGCAGACGCTGGAGGCGGTCGGCAACGGTCCGATCGACGCGTTCGTGCGGGCGCTGGGCGGCCTGGGCTTCGACGCGCGGGTGCTGGACTACAGCGAGCACGCGATGAGCGGCGGCGAGGACGCGCGCGCCGCGGCCTACGTCGAGTGCGCGGTCGACGGCCGGGTGCTGTGGGGCGTCGGGGTGGACGAGAACATCGTGCGCGCGTCGCTCAAGGCGATCGTCAGCGCGGTGAACCGGGCCGCTCGCGACTGATCCTCGACGATCCCTCGCGGTGTGCGAACGGCGGTTTCCGGCTTCGGCCGGGGCCGCCGTCGTGCGTTTGGGGATCGCCGTCGTGCGTTTCGAAAACCTGCTGTGCTCCGGGGCCGCACGGTTCGGATGGGTTCTTCCGTAAGAAAAGTAACCATCTGTCCGCTTTCCATGACGCTTCGTAAAAATCGTGGCAGCATCGAATCAGGCGGGAATATCGCTTTCGCCGTGCGGGACGCAGGGGGCGCGCCATGTTCGTCTTCGTGGGCATCCGGACCATCCGATCGGCGATCGGTGACGGCGAGTTCCATTGCCCGGCGTGCGGTGGCGACCGCCGCTACCGCAAGGGCGCCGGCCGCCGCCGGCTCGTCGTGTTCGGCGTCGCGTTGATCCCGTTGGGCCGGGCCGGCTCCGGGGTCGAATGCGCGGTGTGCTGCACGCGGCACGACGTCGCGGTCCTGGAGGCGCTCACCGCGCGGGCGTTGACGCTGTTGCTGCGCGAGGCCGTGCGCTCCCTCGTGGTGGCCGTGGTCGCCGTGGTGCACGACGAGCCGCACGACGCCGACGTGGTGCGCGCGGCGGCGGTCGAGGCGGTCCGGTCGGCCGGCATGCCGAGCTACGACGCGTGCACGCTCGCCGCGGACGTCGGCGCGCACACGGCCCAGGACACCGCGTGGGCGCTCGCCGAGATCGCGCCGCACCTGTCGGTCGCCGGACGCGAGCACCTGGTCGGCGTCGCGGCCAGGGTCGCGCTCGCGGGCGGGGCGTACGATCCCGCGCACCGGGTGATCCTCTACCACGCGGGAGATCAACTCGGGCTCGGCCGGGCCCGCGTCGATCACGTGCTCGCGGGCCCGTGAGCGCCGGTGCTGCCGCGGCGCGTCGCCCCGGCGCGGCACAATGGGGGTATGAGTCTCCTCCGTGACGAGGGTGTCGTACTGCGCGCCCAGAAGCTGGGTGAGGCCGACCGCATCATCACCCTGCTGACCCGCGACCACGGGATCGTGCGCGCGGTCGCGCGTGGTGTGCGCAAGACGAAGTCGAAGTTCGGGGCGCGCGTCGAGCCGTTCTCGCACATCGATCTCCAGTTCTTCACCCGCAACAGTGACTTCCCCGGGCGGGGCCTGCCGCTGATCACCCAGGCGGAGACGCTCGGCGCGTACGGGGGCCGGCTCGCTCTCGACTACGCCGCCTACACCTCGGGCACCGCGATCCTGGAGACCGCCGAGCGGCTCACCGACCACGAGCGCGGCCAGCCGGCGCTTCAGCAATACCTGCTGCTGATCGGCGCGTTGCGCACCCTGGCGTCGAACACGCACGAGCCCGGACTGGTGCTCGACGCGTTCCTGCTGCGCTCGCTCGCGGTCGCCGGCTACGCGCCGAGCTTCGCCGACTGCGCGCGCTGTGGGCTCGACGGGCCCAACCGGTTCTTCTCCGTCCAAGGAGGCGGGACGGTGTGCGGTGACTGTCGACCGGCCGGATCCGTCGTACCCTCACCCGAGACCCTCGCCCTGCTCGGTGCGCTGTTGACCGGCGACTGGGCGTGTGCCGACGCGAGTGAGCCGCGGCATCGGCGCGAGGGCAGCGGCCTGGTGGCCGCGTACCTGCAATGGCACCTGGAGCGGGGCATCCGCTCGTTGAGATTGGTGGAGAGATCGTGAGTTCGTCGCGGGGCCGTTGGGGATTGTTCTCCGGTCGCAGGAAGCACGAGTCGGCGTCGACTCGGGTCGCTCGCGAGCAGCGGCAATGGCGCGACCCCAAACCGCACGCCGCAGGCGCGTTGCCGCCCGAGATTCCGGCCGACCTGGTGCCCAGGCACATCGCGCTCGTGATGGACGGCAACGGCCGCTGGGCCAAGGAGCGCGGCCTCGCCCGCACCGACGGGCACACCGCGGGCGAGGCGTCGCTGTTCGACGTCGTCGAGGGCGCGGCCCAGATCGGCGTCAAGTACGTCTCGGCGTACGCGTTCTCCACCGAGAACTGGAAGCGGTCGCCCGAGGAGGTGCGCTTCCTGATGGGCTTCAACATCGAGACGATCCACCGGCGGATCGACGAGATGGACGAACTCGGCGTGCGGATCCGCTGGTGCGGCCGGCGGCCGAGGCTGTGGGCGAGCGTGATCAAGGAGTTGGAGATCGCCGAGGAGCGCACCAAGGACAACACC
Organism: Streptomyces sp. SID3343; assembly: GCF_009865215.1. Lineage (GTDB taxonomy): Bacteria > Actinomycetota > Actinomycetes > Streptomycetales > Streptomycetaceae > Embleya. The sequence goes on from NZ_WWJX01000612.1 coordinate 6,214, forward strand.
CGGCTCACCCTGGCGATGTGCATCAACTACGGCGGGCGCGCGGAGATCGCGGACGCGGCGGCGGCCATCGCCGAGGAGGTCAAGGCGGGCCGGCTCGACCCGAAGAAGGTCGACGAGAAGCTGTTCGCGAAGTATCTCGACGAGCCGGACATGCCCGACGTCGACCTGTTCATCAGGTCTTCGGGAGAACAGCGCACGTCCAACTTCCTGCTGTGGCAGTCCGCGTACGCGGAGATGGTCTTCCTTGACGTGCTGTGGCCCGACTTCGACCGCCGGCACATGTGGCAGGCGTGCGAGACCTACGCCGCGCGCGACCGCCGCTACGGCGGCGCCCTCCCGAACGCGGTCGCGGCCGCGGAATCGGTGCCGTCGGGCTCCTGAGCCGAGCGTGATCCGGGTGATGCGGGAGTGAAAGCTTCGTAAAACGGGGCGTGGGGCGAGCGGCGAGCTCCGGATCGATGCGAACATGACCATCATGTTCGACAAGAGTGCGCCGCCGCGCCCCGACGCCGCTCGCTCGGCACCGCCGCCGACCCTCGAAACGGTGCCCGTGACCACCCGGTCGGCCGGGCACGCGAGACCCAGCGCCGGGCGGTGGCGGCCCGGCCAGCTCGAATTCTTCGTGCTCGCGCTCTTGGTGCTGCTGTTCGCGCAGCCGTGGCTCGTGGACGAACTCGGCTCGCCCGCGGTGCGCACGTGGGCGACGGTGTTCGTGGCGATCTCGGTCCAGGCGTTGCCGTTCCTGGTGCTGGGCACGCTGCTCTCCGCCGCGATCACCGCGTTCGTACCACCGTCGGTGTTCACCAAGGTGTTGCCCAAGCGGCAGTCGCTCGCGGTACCGGTCGCGGGGGCCGCGGGCGCCATCCTGCCGGGCTGCGAGTGCGCCTCGGTGCCGGTCGCGAGCGGGCTGATGGCGCGTGGGGTGGCGCCCGCCGCCGCGCTCGCGTTCCTGCTGTCCTCACCGGCGATCAACCCGATCGTGCTGACCGCGACCGCGGTGGCCTTCCCGAAGCAGCCCGAGATGGTGTTCGCGCGCTTCGTCGCGTCGCTGGGCACGGCCGTGGTGATGGGCTGGCTGTGGGCCCGGTTCGGCCGACCCGAGTGGATGAAGCCGATGCGCCGGCCGCACGACCACGGCGGCAACGGCAAGTTCGAGACGTTCCGACTCTCGCTCCAGCACGACTTCCTGCACGCGGGCGGCTTCCTCGTGGTCGGCGCGCTGACCGCGGCCACACTCAACGTCACGGTGCCCAAGCACGTGATCGACACGGTCGCGGGATCGCCGTGGTTCGCGGTGCTCGCGCTCGCGTTCCTGGCGGTCGTGCTCGCGGTGTGCTCGGAGGCCGACGCGTTCGTGGCCGCGAGCCTGCTGGGCTTCTCGCCGACGGCGAAGCTGGCCTTCATGGTCGTGGGTCCGATGGTCGACGTGAAGCTGATCGCCCTTCAGTCGGGCACGTTCGGGCGCGGATTCGCGGCCCGGTTCTCCTCGGCGACCTTCGTGGTCGCGATCGTCGCAAGCTACGTGGTCGGATGGTGGTTGCTGTGAGGCGGGACGTCCAGGCGGTCGTGCTGATCCTGATCGGCGGCGCGCTGCTGCGGATCTCACTCACCGACATGTACTTGCGCTACGTCAAGGAGGGGCTGCGTCCGGCCTTGATCGCGGCCGGCGTGATCCTGTTCCTGGTGGGCTTGATCGCGGCCGTGCGGGACGGGATACAGCGCCGCGACGAGGCCACGGAGGTGGCGCGGGCGACGGCGTCCGACGGCGGCGGGTCGCCCGGAGACGACGGGGCGCACGACGGCGGCCACGAGGACCGGCCGGGGCACCTGGAGACGCCCGACGGCGGGCACGACCGGGCGCACGACGACGGGCACGGGCACGATCACGCGTCCGGGCCGCGCGCGGCGTGGCTGCTGTGCCTGCCGGTGCTCGCGCTGTTCCTGATCGCGCCGCCCGCGCTCGGGTCCTACACCGCGTCGCGCTCCGACAACGTCGTCGCCAAGCCGGCCGCCGCGTCCAGCGACGCGGGCTTTCCCGCGCTGCCGCCGGGGGATCCGCTGCCGATGACCCTCGCCGACTTTTTGATCCGGTCCGTGTGGGACACCGCCGCGCCGCTCAAGGACCGCAACGTGCAGCTGACGGGATTCGTCACGCCGGGCAGGAACGGCGGTTGGTACGTCACGCGCATGGTGATCAGCTGCTGCGCCGCCGACGCGTTCGCCCGCAAGGTCGAGGTGCACGGCGCACCGGCGCCGCCCGCCGACTCGTGGGTCCAGGTCACCGGCAAGTGGTTGCCCAACGGGCAACTCCAGTCGGACGACGCGATGCCGGCCCTGACGGCGACGACCGTGGAGCGGATCCCGGAGCCCAAGGACACGTACGAATAGACCCGCCCGAGGGCGGGCCCAAAGGGGAGTGCCCGAAAGTGGGCGCGGGCCCGTCCGTCAGGTCGCGGCGCTCGCGCACGCGGCGCACGTGCCGAAGATCTCCAACTCGTGGGAAACGTCTCCGAAGCCGTGCTCGGCGGCGATGCGGTTCGCCCACCGCTCGACCGCCGGGCCCTCCACCTCGACCGTGCGCCCGCAGACGCGGCACACGAGGTGGTGGTGGTGGCCGCGGCTGCATCGCCGGTAGACCGACTCGCCGTCCTGGGTGCGCAGCACGTCGACCTCGTCGGCGTCGGCCAGAGCCTGGAGCGTGCGGTAGACGGTGGTCAGGCCGACCGCCTCGCCGCGTTGCTTCAACAGGTCGTGCAGATCCTGTGCGCTGCGGAAGTCCTCGATCTCGTCGAGGAGGGCGGACACCGCCGCACGCTGCCGGGTGGATCGACCCCGTACCGGGCTCGCCGGGCTCGTGCTGTTGACGGTGGTCACCGTGGTGCCTCCTCGATCATGCCCGCGGGATGGTGCTTCCTGTGGCCATTGTGCCGGCGAGGGATGCCTTCGCGTCCACCTGCACGTCATCCGCGCGGGCCTCGTCGGCTTCGACTGCCGCGGCCTCCGCCCGTCGGGCCCGGCGCCGATTGAGCGGCGTCGCGAGCAGCCCCACCAGAACGAACAGCGCGATGGCGAGCAGCACGATGGTCGCCCCGGGCGGCGCGTCGACGTAGTACGTCAGCGCCGTGCCGGACACCGAGACCAGTACGCCCACCACGATCGCCACCGCGGCCGTCATCGAGAACGTGCGCGACAACTGCTGCGCGACGGCCACGGGCACCACCATCAGCGCGCTCACCAGCAGCAGGCCCACCACGCGCATCGCCACCGTCACGGTGACCGCGGCGGTCACCGCGAGCAAAAGGTTGAGCGCGCGCACCGGCAGCCCGGTCACCCGCGCGAAATCCTCGTCCTGGCAGATCGTGAACAGCGCGCGGCGCAGCCCGATGGTGACCGCGAGCACGGCGACGGCCAGCACCGCGATGACGCGGATGTCCTCGGGGGAGACCGAGGTCAGCGACCCGAACAGATACGACTGGAGGTTCGCGTTGGATCCCTCGGGGGCGAGGTTGATCAGCATCACGCCGCCCGCGATGCCGCCGTAGAAGAGCACCGAGAGCGCGACGTCGCCGCTGACCTTGTTGCGCTCGCGGATCAGCTCGATCAGCACCGCGCCGGCCGACGCGGTGAGTACCGCGGTCAGCACGGGCGACGTGCTCAGCAGGAAGCCCAGGCCGACCCCGGTGAGCGCGACGTGTCCGATGCCGTCACCCATGAACGCCTGACGGCGCTGGACGAGATAGACGCCCACGGCGGGCGCGGTCATGCCCACGAGCAGGGCCGCGAGCAGCGCGCGCTGCATGAAGGGGAAGTCCAGGATCGTCACGAGAGCAGTCCCATTCCGGCGCCGTGGGCGATGTGGTCGTCGTGCGGGTGCACGTGGTCGTGCCCCGGGAGGGCGTGTTGGCCCATCGCCCTGGGCGGTGGGCCGTCGTGGCACACGCAGCCGTCGCGCAGTACCACCGCGCGGTCGATGAGCGGTTCCAGCGGGCCCAGTTCGTGCAGGACGAGCAGCACCGCGCGGCCCTGGTCCTTCTGCCGGCGCAGCGTGTCCGCCAGGACCTCCTGGCTGCGCAGGTCCACGCCGGCCATCGGTTCGTCCATGATCAGCAGGTCGGGGCGGCGGGCCAGCGCGCGGGCGATCAACACGCGTTGCTGCTGGCCGCCGGACAGGTGCGCGATGCCGTCGCGCGCGCGGTCCAGCATGCCGACCGCGTCGAGCGCCTCGTCCACCGCGGCCCGGCCGGCCCGGCCGGGGCCCCACAGGCGGCGGCCGTCGAGCAGCCCGGAGGTGACCACTTCGCGCACGCTCGCCGGCACCCCGGCCGCGGCCGTGGTGCGCTGGGGCACGTAGCCGATCCGCGACCAGTCGCGGAACTTCGCGAACGGCTCGCCGAACAGTTCGATGTGGCCGGCGCTCAGCGGGACCAGGCCGACCAGGGTGCGCACGAGGGTGGACTTGCCCGAGCCGTTGGCGCCGAGCAGCGCGACCACCTCGCCGGGCCGCACGTCCAGGTCCACGCCGCGCAGTACCGGCCGGCCGCCGAGGGAGGCGGTGCCGGCGACGAGCCGGGCCACCGGCGTCTCGAGTTTCGTCATGAGCAGCCGAGCCCCTTCCGCAGCGCGTCGAGGTTGGCGCGCATCACGGAGAAGTAATCGCTTTTCGCCTCGTCTTTTATGCCCTCCAGCGGGTCCAGGACCGCGGTTTGGATCTTCAGGTCCTGCGCGAGGGTCTTGGCCGTCTTGGGCTCGGCGAGCGTCTCGAAGAAGATCGTGGTCACGCCCTTGTCCCGGGCGAGCCGTTGGATGTCGGCCCGGCGCGCGGGGGAGGGCTCGGACTCCGGGTTGACGCCGTTCACGGCGATCTGGTTCAGGTGGTAACGCTCCGCGAGGTAGCCGAACGCGGCATGGCTGGTGACGACGTCCTTGCGCGCGCAGGTCGCGAGGCCGGCGGTGAACTCGCCGTCGAGGCCGTTCAGCCGGGCGACCAGGTCGGCGGCGCGGGCGCGATAGTCGGGCGCGTTGGCGGGGTCGGCGGTGGCGAGCGACTCGGCCACCCCGGTGGAGACGGCCGCCAAGCGGGTCGGGTCGAGCCACACGTGCGGGTCGCCGTGCTCGGCGTCGGCGTGGTCGTGGCCGGCGTGCTCGTCCTCGGCGCCGTAGACCTCCGTGCCGTGCTCCTCCAGCGGGGCGAGTTTGCTCGCCTCCACGGCGTGCTTGGGCTTGTTCTGCTTGACCGCCTCGTCCACGGCGGGTTGCAGACCCTTGAGGTAGACCACGAGATCGGCCTGCGACAGCGAGCCGACCTGCTTGGGGGTGAGCTCCAGATCGTGCGGCTCGGCCCCGGCCTTGGTCAGGTTCGTCACCTTCACGTGCGGCCCGCCGACCTGCTGCGCGACGAATTTCATCGGGTAGAAGGCGGCGATCACCTTGAGTTTCGACGCACCGCCGGTGTCGGCCTTCGCGTCGTCCGTGCCCGCGCATCCGGAGAGCAGGAGGGCGGAGGCGGCGGTGGCCGCGAGCAGGGCGGCCGGCGCGGCGGTACGTATCTTCATGACAATCATTATCAACTCAAATGACAATCGTTGTCAATTAAGGGTGATTGGGCCAACCGTGGCGACGCGTCGGCGGCGGTTGAGGATTTACGGCGGTGACCGGCGCGCCGGTAGCCTGTGCCGACACTGTCACTGCCCGCATCGTCGTACCGAAGAGAGCACTGTGGCCGCCGACAAGATCGACACCATCGTCAGCCTGAGCAAGCGCCGAGGCTTCGTTTACCCCTGTAGTGAGATCTACGGCGGCCAGAGGGCCGCCTGGGACTACGGTCCCCTCGGCGTAGAGCTCAAGGAGAACATCAAGCGCCAGTGGTGGCGCACGATGGTCACCTCGCGTGACGACATTGTCGGTCTCGACTCCTCCGTCATCCTCGCGCGCGAGGTGTGGGAGGCGTCCGGTCACGTCGAGGCGTTCGTCGACCCGCTGACCGAGTGCACCTCGTGTCACAAGCGCTACCGCGCCGACCACCTCGAAGAGGCGTACGAGGCCAAGCGCGGCCGGCTGCCGGAGAACGGCCTCGCCGACATCACGTGCCCCAACTGCGGTAACAAGGGCACCTTCACCGAGCCCAAGATGTTCAACGGCCTGCTGCAGACCTTCCTCGGCCCCACCCAGGACGAGTCCGGTCGCGCCTTCCTGCGCCCGGAGACCGCCCAGGGCATCTTCGTCAACTACAAGGCCGTCGAGCAGACCTCGCGCAAGAAGCCGCCGTTCGGCATCGCCCAGACCGGCAAGAGCTTCCGCAACGAGATCACGCCCGGAAACTTCATCTTCCGCACGCGTGAGTTCGAGCAGATGGAGATGGAGTTCTTCGTCAAGCCGGGTGAGGACGAGACCTGGCAGGAGTACTGGATGAAGCAGCGCTGGGACTGGTACATCGGTCTCGGCCTCAACCCCGACAACATGCGCTTCTTCGAGCACCCGAAGGAGAAGCTGTCGCACTACTCCAAGCGCACCGTCGACATCGAGTACCGCTTCAACTTCGGCGGCACCGAGTTCTCCGAGCTCGAAGGCATCGCCAACCGCACGGACTACGACCTGCGCACCCACTCCGAGAAGTCCGGCACCGACCTGTCGTACTTCGACCAGGAGGCCGGCGAGCGCTGGTTCCCGTACGTCATCGAGCCCGCCGCGGGCCTGAACCGGGCGATGCTCGCGTTCCTGCTCGACGCGTACTTCGAGGACGAGGCGCCCAACGCCAAGGGCAAGCTGGAGAAGCGCACCGTGCTGCGCCTTGACCCGCGCCTGGCGCCGGTCAAGGCCGCGATCCTGCCGCTCTCGCGCAACACCGACCTCTCGCCGAAGGCGCGCGGCCTGGCCGCCGACCTGCGGCAGTACTGGAACTGCGACTTCGACGACGCCGGCGCGATCGGCCGTCGCTACCGCCGCCAGGACGAGATCGGCACGCCGTTCTGCATCACGGTCGACTTCGACACCCTCGAGGACGACGCGGTGACCGTGCGCTCGCGCGACACGATGCAGCAGGAGCGCGTGGCGCTCGACCAGGTGGTCGGCTATCTGTCGGCGCGCCTTCCCGGCTGCTGACACCGGGACGACATACGTGAGGGGCGCCGTCGCGGACGGCGCCCCTCACGTGTTCCACCGCCTCGGCGCCAAGGCATTCGGCCCGGCGGGGCAAGCCCCCGGCTTCCTCCCGGGCGGGCAGGTGCCGACTACTTCCGGACAGCGGCCGAGACCCTCGTCCTACTTCCAGATACCGGCCGAGATCCGGTCGTTGATCGCGGTGTCCAGGTCGGCGAACACGGCGCCCGCCGCGGCGCCTTGGCCCTGGAGGGCGCCGCCGTCGACGCGGCCGATGTCGTACAGCACGACGTAGTGACCCGACGACGACGCGACCGCGACGTGGTTGGAGCCCTCCTTGAAGGTGACCCCACTCGCGGCCGGCGGCTGGAGCCACGCGACCGGCGACGGGACCGGGACCGCCGACTTGTAGGCGGTCGCCACCGTCTGCGCCTTCGTCTTGTCCGGCATCGAGATCAGCGAGACCGTCGTCACATAGGTGCCGCTCGCGTCCTTGAACGACCCGCGCAGCACGCCCAGGCAGCCGTTTTGGGTGATCACCGTGCCGGTGGCCGTGACGGCCTTGGAGCAGTCGCCCGCCCCGCTCGCGTCGACGGCCAACTGCTTGTGCGGCTTCCCGCTCTTGGACTTGTTCACGGTCAGGTCCTTGAGGAACTGGTCCGTGGTGAACGGCAACTTGTCGCTGCGCGAGTCGTCGATCTTGGTGGTGCTGTCCGGCTTCTTCGACTGGAACGCCTGCGGTGACTCGTCGTTCGTGCCACCCGTAGGCGGTGCGGCCTGCGACTGCGGAGCCCCACCGGGAGCGGGCGCCGAGACCGACGCCGAGGCCGCCTTGTCGTCGTCCTTGTCCTTCTTGTCGTCGCCGGACAGGAAGAAGAACGCCCCGCCCCCGATCACCGCGAGCGCCGCCACAGCCGCGACCGGCACGATCCACTTCGATCGACCCCGCGGCGGGGGCGGCGGTTGCCCGTAGCCCTGGGGCGCGTGTTGGTGATTCGGATAGGGCTGTCGGTCGTACGCCTGCTGTCCGCCGTAGGGCGCCTGCTGCCCGTACGGCTGGTGCGGCTGTCCGTAGGGCGGCTGTTGCCCGTAGGCCGGTCCCCCCTGGGCCGGCCCGCCGTAGGACTGGCCGGCGTGCGGCTGGTCACCGGGTGGCGGCTGCTGCCCGTAAGGCGGTTGTCCGTACGGTTGCTGCCCGTAGCCGGAGCCGGGCTCGTTCGGCGGCTGCGGGGGCGGGAAGGAACTCATGCCTGGGGAGATTAGTTCATGGTCACGACGCGCGAACCGGGGAATGCCCTCGTCATCGGGCCTGCCACCGGGCTCGTCACCGCGAGCCGGCCGCCAACCGTGACCTGGTCTCCATCAGCGCGAATCCCAACAGGTTGAGCCCGCGCCACCGCTCGGGATCACCCGCCCGCTCGTCGTCGGCCGCCAGTCCGATGCCCCAGATCCGGTCCACCGGACTGGCCTCCACCAAGACCCGCTCGCCGGTGCCGAGCAGGAACTCGCCCATGGCCGCGTGCTGTTCGAACTTCGCCACGTTGCCGCGCACGATCAACTCGAACCGCTCGTCGAGCCAGCGCTGCTCGACGAAGCCGCGCACCTGACGACCGATCGCCTTGGCCGCCTTGGGATGCGGCGCCGCGAGCACCCGCCGCTCGGCGTCGGCATCCCCGAACAACCGGGCCTTGCCCGCCATCATCCAGTGCTCGGCCGTGGGGTAGGTCACCCCGTCGACGGTGAAGGCGGACGGGTACCACTGACTGAAGCAACTCGCGTCGATCCCCACGAGCGGCTCGCGATGTCCCCAGAAGTAGACGTACTTCACCCGGGGCCTGTGCCGGGCCCGGACCAGCAGGGCCGCGAGGTCGCGAGGTTCGGCCGAGGCGTCGGGCGCGGTGCCGGTGTCCGTGGTCATGGCGACGATTGTCGCGGGAGGCTCCGATACACGGAAAGCCGTTTTCCCGGTGGGGGACAATGGAGCGAATCCGTCCACGCACCCCCACCCTTCCTGGAGCACCGTCGCATGGCATCCGCCGACGCAACCACCCCCGACGCGACCGGCGGCCCGTGGGCGCCCCTGCGCTTGGGCGCCGCCGGCGGCGCGACGATCCGGCCCCCGGTCGTGCTCGCCCCGATGGCGGGCATCACCAACGCGCCGTTTCGCACGCTGTGCCAGGAGCAGGCCGAATCGGCCACCGAGACTCGGCCCGCCGGGCTGTACGTCAGCGAGATGATCACCACCCGCGCGCTGGTGGAGCGCGACGCCAAGACGCTGCGGCTGATCCGCTTCGCCGAGACCGAGCGCCCGCGCAGCATCCAGCTCTACGGCGTCGACCCCGACATCGTCGGCCGCGCGGTCGCGATGATCGTCGACGAGAACCTCGCCGACCACATCGACCTCAACTTCGGCTGCCCCGTCCCCAAGGTCACCCGCAAGGGCGGCGGCTCGGCGCTGCCGTACAAGCGCAACCTGCTGCGCGACATCCTGCGCTCGGCGGTCAAGAACGCCCGGCACGTGCCGGTCACCATCAAGATGCGCAAAGGCATCGACGACGACCACCTGACCTACCTCGACGCCGGCCGGATCGCCGTCGACGAGGGCATCACGTGGGTCGCGCTGCACGGTCGCACCGCCGAACAGCACTACGGCGGCACCGCCGACTGGTCGGCGATCGCGCGCCTGAAGGAGGTCGTCACCGACATCCCCGTGCTCGGCAACGGCGACATCTGGGACGCCGAGGACGCGATGCGGATGATGCGCGAGACCGGCTGCGACGGCGTCGTGGTCGGCCGCGGCTGCCTGGGCCGGCCGTGGCTGTTCCGCGACCTGGTGTCCGCGTTCGAGGGCAGCGCCGAACGGGCCCGCCCGACTCTGCGCGAGGTGACCGCGATCATGCGCCGGCACGCGGTCCTGCTCACCGAGTGGATCGGCGACGAGACGCACGGCGTGACCGACCTGCGCAAGCACGTCGCGTGGTACATGAAGGGCTTCTCGGTCGGCGGGACCATCCGTCGCGGCCTCGCCACGTCGAGCAGCCTGGCCGAACTCGACGACTGGTTCGGGCAACTCGACCTCGACCAGCCCTGGCCGGCCGGCGCCGACGGCCCGCGCGGCCGCACCGCCGGCGGCAAGCGGGTGATCCTGCCCGAGGGTTGGCTCGACGATCCCGAGTGCGCGCTGCCCCCGCTCGACGCCGAACTCGACCACTCCGGCGGCTGACCCCGCGCCCGGCCGACCCGGCCGCCCGCATCGCCTGCTTCGCCCGCACCGGGCGTACCCACCCGCGCCCGGCACCCGCTCGCGTCGAATCCGCCAAGCACCTCGGAACCCGCGGACCGGACGTCGTACAGTGATGAGATGCCCAAGATTCGAGCCTCCTCCGTCGCCGAGCACCGCGCCATGCAGCACGCCGCGCTGCTCGACGCCGCGCGGAGCCTGCTCGACGAGGGCGGATTCGCGGCGCTGACCTTCCCCGCCCTCGCCGAGCGCACGAGCCTGGCCCGCTCCTCGGTCTACGAATACTTCGCCTCCCGCGCGGCCGTGATCGAGGAACTGTGCGCCGTCGACCTGCCGGCCTGGGTGGCCGAGGTCGAGGACGCGATGGGCGCGACGGACGACCCGGCCCAAAAGATCGCGGCCTACGTCGCGCGCCAGCTCGAACTGGTCGGTGATCGCCGTCATCGCGTGGTCGTCGCCATCTCCACCGGCGAGCTGGACACGAACGCGCGCGAGCGCATCCGGGCCGCCCACGGGCGGATCGTCGAACTGGTCGTGGACGCACTCGCCGACCTGGGCCACCCCGAACCGATGCTCGTCGCCTCGCTCGTCCAAGGCATGGTCGATGCGGCGGTTCGCCGGATCGAGGGCGGCGCGGACCCGGCCGCCGTCGAACCCGCGACGCTGGCCCTCGTCCTGGGCGGCGTCGCCCGCGTCGGGTAGAGCCGCACTCGCACCGGCCGCACCAGCGACAGCGGATCGCGATACCCCGGCACGAGCAACCCCCAATGCAGGCACGCCCGCAGGCAGTGGAACGGCCCCGGCCCGACCACCCCCAGCACGTCGCCCGCCGCGACCACACCCCCGGCCGCCACCGACGCGAGCACCGGCTCGTAGGTCGTCCGCACGGCGCCGTGCCGCACCGTCACCACCCCGCGCCCGGCCACCGGACCCGCGAACAACACGACCCCGTCCCCCGCCGAGCGCACCGGTTGTCCCACCTCCGCCGCCAGATCCACCCCACGATGGCCCGCGAGCCACACCGCGGCCGGCGGCTCGAAGGCGCGCAGCACGAC
>NZ_WWJX01000613.1 GCF_009865215.1 Streptomyces sp. SID3343
GGACCCGAAGTCGCGAGCGGAGTGCCGCTTTTGTGGAGCGAAACGGAACGAAAGTGGTGCTTCGCGAGCCGGCTTTCGAAAGCCCCGCTCACTGTTCCGGCATCACCCCCGGGACCCGCATGTCGCGCATGCGCTCCCCGTTGAACTCCGCGCGCGCGCCGGGAACGGCACGCTGCGGCAGGGGGGCGATGTGGACCTGTGCACCCAGCTCGGCCAGGGCCTCGCTCTCCGGGCCCGGCGCGTCCTCGTCGGTGACGAGGTGCGTGATGCGCTCGGGAGCCACCGTCTGGAACATCGTGTCCACACCGATCTTGGTGTGGTCGACCATGACGACGACCTCGTGCGCGGCCTGGATCAGGGCGCGGTCCACACTCGCGGACAGCATGTTGGGGGTGGACAGTCCACGCTCGGCGGTCAGCCCGTTGCCGGACACGAACGCACGACGCACGCGCAGCCCCGCGAGGGCCTGCTCGGCACCGCTGCCGACCAGGGCATAGGAGGACCCGCGCAGGGTGCCACCGGTCATGACGACCTCGACCCGGTTGGCGTGCGCGAGTACCTGCGCGACCAGGAGCGAGTTGGTGACCACGGTCAGACCCGGAATCCGGGCCAGCCTGCGGGCCAGCTCCTGCGTGGTGGTGCCGGCGCCCACGACGATCGCATCGCCCTCGTCCACGAGGGAAACCGCGAGGTCGGCCATGGCCGCCTTCTCGGCCGCCGCGAGGTGAGTCTTCTGCGAATAGCTCGGCTCACGGGACAGCCCACCGGGCAGTACCGCTCCGCCGTGCCGACGGTCGAGCAGCCCCTCGGCTTCCAGGGCCCGCACGTCTCGCCGAACCGTCACCTCGGACGTCTGGACCACCCGGGCGAGTTCCCGTAGGGACACCGCTCCGTTGGCCCGCACCATTTCAAGAATCAGTTGACGACGCTCTGCTGCGAACACGTGATGAAGGTAACGCGAACGACCGGCTCGTATCAGCAGGTTGCCACTCTTAACCCGAACTTGTTCACCAAAGTGATAAGACCGCTTCGGTTTCGGGCGCAGCGAAGCCACAGCGTTCGGGACGGCCAACCATAACGCTGCTCGGGGTGCACCGGATACTGCTTCTCCACACGGATTTTGATTCCCCGTCAGGCCAGGTCGGCCGACGTCGGACACACCGCGAGGCGGCGATCACACCCGGTTCGATTCCGAGTATGCGCGGCGCTGCGGGGGCCCATCCGTTGTTCGGGAAAAGCCACTCGTAAGTGGAGTACGTGGTAGCGCGGCCCACAAATTACGCGCGCCCCCCGCACGCCGGGAGCACCACGGCGTACGGAGACGATCTTGGAGTTAAGGGGCATGGATCCGGCGGATCAAGCCCATAACTCCAAGATCGTCACGGGGGGAGATCCTCGCCCCGGATTTCGGCTCGATCAGGAACGTTCTCGGCGGTGCAATTGGCGGGCGGCCTCGGCGATCGAACCCGAAAGGGACGGGTAGACCGTGAATCCGCTGGCGATCTGGTCCACCGTCAGGTGCAGGTCGACCGCGAGGGCGACCGTGTGGATCAACTCGCTCGCGCGCGGGGCGACGATCACGCCGCCGACCACGATGCCCGTACCCGGACGACAGAACAGCTTCACGAAACCGTCGTGGATGCCCTGCATCTTCGCGCGCGGATTGCGCGACAGCGGCAACTTCACTCCGCGCGCGTCGATCTCGCCCGCGTCGATCGCGGCCTGCGTGTAACCGACGGTGGCGATCTCCGGGTCGGTGAACACGTTGGACGACACGGCCTTGAGGTTCAGCGGCGCGACCGCGTCGCCGAGCATGTGGTACATCGCGATCCGGCCCTGCATCGCGGCCACCGACGCCAGCGCGAACACGCCGGTGCAGTCGCCCGCCGAGTAGACGCCGTTCGCGGTGGTCCGCGACACCCGGTCCACCCGCACGTGTCCGGTGTCCTTGAGGAAGACGCCGGCCTCCTCGAGGCCGATGCCCGCGGTGTTGGGGATGGCCCCGACCGCGACCAGACAGTGGCTGCCCTCCAGGATCTGACCGTCCGTCAACGTGACGATGACGCTGTCCCCGTCGCGCTTGACGCTCTCCGCACGCGAGCGCGACATCACCCGCATGCCGCGCCGGCGGAACACCCCCTCCAGCACCTCGGCCGCGTCCGGGTCCTCGCCCGGGAGCACCCGGTCGCGGCTGGAGACGAGCGTCACCTTGGAGCCGAGCGCCTGATAGGCGCCCGCGAACTCGGCGCCGGTGACACCCGAGCCGACCACGATCAGCTCGCGCGGCAGTTCGGACAGGCCGTACATCTGCTTCCAGTTCAGGACCCGCTCGCCGTCCGGCTCGGCACCCGGGATCTCGCGCGGGTGGGCGCCGGTGGCGATCAGGATCGCGTCGGCCTCCAACGTGCGCTCGGTGCCGTCCGCGAGCGTGGCCAGCACGCGACGCGGGCCGTCGAGCCGCGCGGTGCCGCGCAGCACCCGCACGCCGGCGCGGGTGACGCTCTGCGCGATGTCGTTCGACTGCGCCTTCGCGAGTTGCAGGACGCGGCGGTTGACCACGCCCAGATCGACACCCACTATCGGCCGGTCGAGCGTGCCGGGGGTGCCGTCGTCCACATAGATGCCGAGCTCGTGGTGCGAGTCGGCGAAATTCGTCATGACCTCGGCCGTGGCGATCAGCGTCTTCGACGGGACACAGTCCGTCAGTACCGCCGCACCCCCCACGCCCTCCCGCTCTACCACCGTCACCTCGGCTCCGAGCTGTGCCGCGACCAACGCCGCCTCGTACCCGCCGGGTCCTCCGCCTACGATCACAATCCGAGTCACGGGTGTCATTCTCTCCCATGCCCGTGCGTCGCGTAGGCTGCGGCCATGCCCCTCTACGCCGCGTACGCAAGCAACCTCGACGCGCGGCAGATGGCACGGCGTGCCCCACACTCCCCTCTGCGCCACACCGGTTGGCTGCCCGGCTGGCGGCTGACCTTCGGCGGCGAGCAGTTGGGCTGGGACGGCTCCCTTGCCACGGTCGTCGAGGACGAGTTGTCCCAGGTGTTCGTCGCGCTGTACGACCTGGCCGAGATGGACGAGCCCGACCTCGACCGCTGGGAAGGCATGCCACTGGGCCTGTACCGCAAGGTCAGGGTCCGGGTGGAGTCCCTCTTCGGCGAGCAGCTCGCGTGGCTGTACGTGCTCAACGACTACGAGGGCGGCCTGCCCTCGGCGCGCTACCTGGGCATGGTCGCCGAGTCGGCGGAATCCGCCGGCGCCCCCGACGACTACGTCAAGGAACTGCGCAACCGCCCCTGCGGGTAGTGCTTCCACCCCTGTTGCGGCCCTCGCGGGCCTGCGACACTCGCGTCGGCACACAGCCGAGCGAGGTGGGGGCGCGTGGACGACATCCGTTACACCCTGGGCCTGAGGCAGCGTTGGATCTTCGCCGCCGGGGCCGCGCTGGTGTGCGCGGGTCTGGTGATCGATGTCCTGGCGGACGACGTGCTGCCCGTCGGCGACGTGCTCATGCTGCTGCTGCTCGTGTTGATCAACGCGGGTCTGATGCGCTGTCACACCGTGGTGACCGACGTCGGCGTCACCGAGCGCCGGTGGGGCCGCAGCCGAGTGGTCCCGTGGGACCGCGTCGTCGAGGTGCGGGCGCGGACCAGGTTTCGCACGAGCATGATCTGGCTCGTCCTCGCCGACGGCGACGCGATCGCCCTCCCGGCCCCGATCTCCTCACCGCTGCAGCGTGACCCCGCGTTCGACGCCAAACTCGAAGCCCTGGCCGGCGCGTGGGCCGCCCACCGTCAACCGGCGGCGCCACCGGACGAGGCGGGTCGCTGAACGTACGAACCGCCCGCCCCGCCCCCGCCCGCGTCGAACGGGCCAACCCGCCGGTCCCGCTCACGGACCAGCGGTGGGCGCCCCCGAACGGACGTATCGCTGCTTACCCGCACGAGTCGTCCCCGGCTGTCATTGCGGTCGTATCACAGTCTTCTACGCGCATAGACCCCGCTCGCGCCGTTCCCGGGTACAGCATTTACGCTCATCGATGTGAACGTATTGGATAGCCACGACCCGTACACGGCCGCCGCCGAGGCCGCCGAAAGCCTGCAGCGGATCACCGGTGCCGCGACGCACGACATCGCGCTCGTCATGGGCTCTGGCTGGGTGCCCGCCGCGGACATGCTGGGCGAACCGGAGCACGAGTTCCCGGTCACCGACCTGCCCGGCTTCCCGCCGCCCGCCGTCGAGGGGCACGCCGGAACCGTGCGCTCGCTGGTCATCGGCGACCGCCGCGCGCTGGTGTTCCTCGGCCGTACGCACCTCTACGAGGGCCGCGGCGTCGCCTCCGTCGCGCACGGCGTGCGCACCGCCGTCGCCGCCGGCTGCAAGGCCGTCGTGCTGACCAACGGGTGCGGCGGCCTACGGTCGTCGTTCGTGCCCGGTCAGCCGGTCCTGATCAGCGACCACATCAACCTCACCGCCGCGTCGCCCATCGTCGGGGCGAACTTCGTGGACCTGACCGACCTCTACTCGCCGCGTCTACGCGCGCTGTGCCGCGAGGTCGAGCCGGGGCTCGAAGAGGGCGTCTACGTCCAATTCCCCGGCCCGCACTACGAGACCCCGGCCGAGATCGGCATGGTCCGCGCCATCGGTGGGCACCTCGTCGGCATGTCCACCACCATCGAGGCCATCGCCGCGCGCGAGGCCGGCGCGGAGATCCTGGGCATCTCGCTGGTGACCAACCTCGCCGCGGGCATGACGGGCGAACCGCTCAACCACGAAGAGGTGCTCGCCGCCGGGCGCGCGTCGGCCGAGCGGATGGGCCGCCTGCTCACCCGGGTACTCCCCCGCATCTGAGCACCACCCGATGGTGACCACCCCCTTTCCGCACCGATTTTCCGCACCGAGGAGTCCGTGTTGAGCGACGTCATCGAGACCGCGCGTGCCTGGCTGGCCGAGGACCCCGACCCGGACACCCGGGCCGAGCTCGAGGCGTTGCTCGAAGCGGACGACCGGGAGGGCCTGGCGGACCGCTTCGCCGGGCTGCTCCAGTTCGGCACCGCCGGGCTCCGCGGCGAGTTGGGCGCGGGGCCGAACCGGATGAACCGGGCGGTGGTCATCCGCGCGGCGGCGGGTCTGGCCGCCTATCTCAAGACCGCGTACGTCACCGACACGGTCGCACCGCCCACGACCCGCAACTCGGTCGTGATCGGGTTCGACGCACGGCACAAGTCGGACGCCTTCGCGCGCGACACCGCGGCCGTGCTGGAGGCCGCCGGCCTGCACGCGCTCGTGCTGCCCCGCCCGCTGCCCACGCCGGTGCTCGCGTTCGCGATCCGCCGGCTGGGCTGCGTCGCGGGCGTGATGGTGACCGCGAGCCACAACCCGCCGGCGGACAACGGCTACAAGGTCTACCTCGGCGACGGGTCGCAGATCGTGCCGCCCGCCGACGAGGAGATCGCCCGGCACATCGCCGCGGTGCGCTCGCTCGCGGACGTACCCCTGGCGCAGGACGGGTGGGAGACGCTCGGCGACGCGCTGATCGACTCCTACCTGGAGCGCGCCGTGTCGGTCGTCGACCCGGACGGACCGCGCGACGTGCGCATCGTGCACACCGCGATGCACGGCGTGGGCACGGCCGTGATGCTCGGCGCGTTCGATCGCGCGGGCTTCGCCGACGTACGGCCGGTGCCCGAGCAGGCGGACCCCGACCCGGACTTCCCGACCGTGGCCTTCCCCAACCCGGAGGAGCCGGGGGCGATGGACCTGGCGTTTCGTACCGCGCGCGCCGAGGACGCCGACCTGGTGATCGCCAACGACCCGGACGCCGACCGGTGCGCGGTCGCGGTGCCGGATCCGACCGCCGGCGGGTGGCGGATGCTGCGCGGCGACGAGGTCGGCGCGCTGCTCGGCGCGGAGGTGGCCCGTCGCGGCACCATCGGAGTGCTGGCCACCACGATCGTGTCCTCGTCGCTGCTGGGCGCGATCGCGCGGGACAACAACATCGCCTACGTGGAGACCCTCACCGGCTTCAAGTGGCTCGCGCGCGTGCCGGGCCTGGCGTTCGCGTACGAGGAGGCCCTCGGCTACTGCGTGGACCCCGCCGGGGTCTGCGACAAGGACGGGGTGACCGCCGCGCTCATGCTCGCCGAGTCGGCGGCGGGCGCCAAGCGCGACGGCCGTACGCTGCTCGACCTGCTCGACGAGGTCGCGACCCGCTACGGCCTGTACTCGACCGACCAGTACTCGGTCCGCGTCGATCGCCTCGACCTGATCGCCAAGGCGATGGAGCGCCTGCGCGCCGACTCCCCCACGTCGCTGGGCGGCCTGGCCGTCGCCCGCGCCGAGGATCTCCTGCACCCCGAGCCCGGCGCCCTCCCGCCGACCGACGGCCTGCGCTACGTCCTGGCCGGCGACGGCGAGCACATCCTCGCGGGCCGCGTCGTCGTCCGTCCCTCCGGCACCGAGCCCAAGCTGAAGGCGTATCTGGAGGTCGTGGTCGACCCGACACACATCGCCGAGGTCGGCCTGCCGGTCGCCCGGGCGGCTGCCTTCGACGCTCTGGAAAACCTCAAGCGAGACCTGGCGGGCACGCTGGGCATCTGACCCGTCGACAAAAAAACGATCTTGGAGCCGCAGGGCCTCGACACGGCGTGTCGTCGCCTCGGCTCCAAGATCGTTTCCGGGTGGAGTCCGGTGGGACGGACCACGGCACCGGTGCCGCACTAGACCACGGCGAGAACGACCGCGGCCACTGCGGAAAGGGCCAGGCCGGCGAGGATTTCCGGGGACCAGCGCACCTCGACCGGGCCGGTCGACGTCTTGGCGAACTGCTCGCCCATGCCCCGCAGGTCGTCCACGACCTGGTCGGCGTGCGAGAGCTGCGGAAGGTCGTGGGTGGTGTGGCCGTACGGGTCCTCGGCCGCCGAGCGGCTGCGCTGCCGGATCGCGCGCTTGCGTTCGCGCAGCGACACCGGGATGGCCCAGATGTGGAACGACTTCCCGTCGGCACGGACCTCGATCGAGTACTCCGCGCGCACGTGCTCGATCGCGGCCCACGGCACCGAGATCGTCCGGAACGGGTTGCGGATCACCAACCCCTTCTCGCCGATCAGCACCGCCGAGCGCAGCGTCAGAGCCACCACCAGGAACCCGAAGAAGATCACGACCACGATGGCGAGCCACTTGGTCTTGCCCTCACCGCGGACCAGGGTGTCGATGACCATCCAGATCCCGACGGCGATCAGAAGCACCCCGACGGCCAGCGCCGGTCGGGAGCGATACGTGGTGATGTCCTCGTCGCTGCTCATGACCGGTGATTGTGCCCCACGCGGGCCACCGACTTTCGCTCGACTACGCCACTGGGCCCGACGCTACGCGAGTAGATATGCTCGTCTTGTGAGCATGCCGTCTGCATTCCCCGCCGATCCGGTCGAGGTCACCTCGTCCGAAGCGGCCCTTCGACGCTTTCTGCACGGGCTTCCCGGCGTCGACAGGGTCGGGACCGAAGCGCGGGCAGCAATGCTCGCGACCCGCTCGATCAAGACGGATGCGAAGGTCGCCGCGATCGACCTCGCCATCAAGATGATCGACCTGACCACGTTGGAGGGCGCCGACACCCCGGGCAAGGTCCGGGCCCTGTGCGCGAAGGCGCTTCATCCGGACCCGAGCGCGCCCGACGCGCCGCGGCCCGCCGCGATCTGCGTGTACGGCGACCTCGTCGCCGAGGCGAAGGCCGCGCTCGGCGACAGCGGCGTGCACGTCGCGGCCGTCGCGACCGCGTTCCCGTCCGGGCGTGCCTCGCTCGACGTCAAACTGGCCGACGTCGCCCACGCGGTGGCCGCCGGCGCCGACGAGATCGACATGGTCATCGACCGCGGCGCGTTCCTGTCCGGGCGCTACCGACAGGTCTTCGACGAGATCGTCGCGGTCAAGGCCGCGTGCGCCCGCGGCGAGGCCGCCGGGGGCGGCGGCGCACACCTCAAGGTCATCCTGGAGACCGGTGAACTGTCGACGTACGACAACGTTCGCCGCGCGTCGTGGCTCGCGATGCTCGCGGGGGCGGACTTCATCAAGACGTCCACGGGCAAGGTGGCGGTCAACGCGACACTGCCGGTGACGCTCGTGATGCTGCAGGCCGTGCGCGACTTCCGGGCCGCCACCGGGCGGCAGATCGGCGTCAAGCCGGCCGGCGGGATCCGCACGACCAAGGACGCGATGAAGTACCTCGTCCTGGTCAACGAGACGGTCGGCGAGGACTGGCTCGACCCGGACCGGTTCCGGCTCGGCGCCTCCAGCCTGCTCAACGATCTCCTGATGCAGCGCCAGAAGCTGGCCACGGGCCGCTACTCCGGCCCCGACTACGTGACGGTGGACTGACACCCATGGGCAACCCCTTCGAATACGCGCCCGCGCCCGAGTCGCGCGCGGTCGTCGACATCGCCCCCGCGTACGGGCTGTTCATCGACGGAAAGTTCGCCGACGCGGCGGACGGCGGCCGGCTCAAGACCGTGAACCCGGCGACCGAAGAGGTCCTGTCGGAGATCGCGGTCGGCGGCGAGGCCGATGTGGACCGCGCGGTCAAGGCCGCGCGCAAGGCGTTCAAGTCGTGGTCGGCGCTGCCCGGCGCGGAGCGGGCCAAGTTCCTGTTCCGCATCGCGCGCCTGGTCCAGGAACACGCGCGCGAGCTCGCGGTCCTGGAGTCGATCGACAACGGCAAGCCGATCCGCGAGTCGCGCGACGTGGACGTGCCGCTGGTCGCGGCGCACTTCTTCTACTACGCGGGCTGGGCCGACAAGCTCGCGCACGCGGGCTTCGGGCCGAGCCCCAGGCCGATCGGTGTGGCCGGTCAGGTCATCCCGTGGAACTTCCCGCTGCTGATGCTGGCGTGGAAGGTGGCCCCGGCGTTGGCCGCGGGCAACACGGTCGTGCTCAAACCGGCCGAGACCACCCCGCTGACCGCGCTGCGGTTCGCCGAGATCTGCGTCGAGGCCGGGCTGCCCGACGGTGTGCTGAACATCGTCACCGGCGCCGGCGAGACCGGGCGGGCGCTGCTCGCGCACCCCGACGTCGACAAGGTCGCCTTCACCGGGTCGACCGGTGTGGGCAAGGAGATCGCCCGCGCGATCGCGGGCACTCGCAAGCGGGTCACGCTCGAACTCGGTGGCAAGGCCGCGAACATCGTCTACGACGATGCCGCGATCGACTCCGCCGTGGACGGCATCGTCGAGGGCATCTTCTTCAACGGCGGCCAGGTCTGCTGCGCCGGCTCGCGCCTGTTGGTGCAGGAGTCCGTGGCCGACGAGGTCATGGAGAGCCTGACCCGGCGGATCAGGACGCTGCGCGTGGGCGACCCGCTGGACAAGAACACCGACGTCGGCGCGATCAACTCGGCCGCGCAGCTGTCCCGGATCAAGGAACTGGTCGCGGTGGGCGAGGCCGAGGGCGCCGAGCGCTGGTCGCTCGCCGGCGATCTGCCCGCCAAGGGCTTCTGGTTCCCGCCGACCGTGTTCACCGGCGTCACCCAGGCACACCGGATCGCGCGCGACGAGATCTTCGGCCCGGTGCTGACCGTACAGACCTTCCGGACGCCGGCCGAGGCCGTCGAGAAGGCCAACAACTCGGCGTACGGCCTGTCCGCCGGGGTGTGGACGGAAAAGGGCGCCAAGGCCCTGTGGACCGCGCAGCGGCTGCGGGCGGGCGTCGTGTGGACCAACACGTTCAACAAGTTCGACCCCACGTCGCCGTTCGGCGGGTTCAAGGAGTCGGGCTTCGGCCGCGAAGGTGGCCGCCATGGGCTGGAGGCCTACCTCGATGTCTGAGCGCCTTGAGGTGTCGAAGACCTACAAGCTGTACATCGGGGGCAAGTTCCCCCGGTCCGAGAGCGGGCGGGTGTACGCGGTGACCGACAGCAAGGACCGCACTCTCGCGAACGCGCCGCGCGGGAGCCGCAAGGACGCGCGGGACGCGGTCGTGGCCGCGCGCAAGGCGTTCGCGGGCTGGTCGGGGGCCACGGCGTACAACCGCGGCCAGATCCTGTACCGGATCGCCGAGATGCTGGAGGGCCGCCGCGAGCAGTTCGCGACCGAGGTCGCCGCGGCCGAGGGGATCAGCCGGGCCAAGGCGCTCGCGTCGGTGGACGCGGCCGTGGACCGCTGGGTCTGGTACGCGGGGTGGACCGACAAGCTCGCGCAGGTCGCGGGCGGCGCCAACCCGGTCGCCGGGCCGTTCGCGAACTGGTCGACGCCCGAGCCGACCGGCGTGGTCGCGGTGATCGCGTCGCAGCGCTCGTCGCTGCTCGGTTTCACCAGCGCGGTCGCGCCGGTGATCGCCACCGGCAACACGGCGGTCGTACTGGCCGCCGGTGCGTCGGCGCTGCCCGCGCTGTCGTTCGCCGAGGTGCTCGCGGTGTCCGATCTGCCGGGCGGCGTGGTCAACATCGTGACCGGCAACGCGGCCGAGATCGCCCCCACGCTCGCGTCCCACCAGGACGTCAACGCGATCGACCTGACCGGTGTCGCGCCGGACGCGGGCGTCGCGTCGGCGCGCGACCTGGAGATCGCGGCGGCCGACAACCTCAAGCGCGTGCTGCGCCCCGAGGCCAAGGAGCCCGACTGGTCGGCCGACCCGGGTACCGGGCGGATGCTGGCGTTCACCGAGACCCGCACGGTCTGGCACCCGACGGGGCACTGATCGGGCGGTCATCGCTCACGCCGGCGGCCCGTCACCCATGTGGGTGACGGGCCGCCGGCATGTCGGCGTCAAGCCGCGAGGGCTCGATCCGCCTTGCTCCCGCGGGAGGTGCCGGAGGTGCCGGCCGGGCCGACCGTCGCCGCGTGGCGGGTCGACAGCTTCCACGTGGCCAGGACCCGGGCGATCACGACGAGGGCGAACAGGGCGAGCAGTGCGGACATGCGATCAGATCCTCGAAGTGCGTGACCGAAGTGGCTTCGATCGAGGACGCTACGCCGGGCGCGGCGCCGAATCGCCCCTCTTGACGGCGCGACGACGCAGGTGAGGGCGTTCCTGACGCGATCTTGACGGCGCTCAGCGAAGCGACAACTCGGCCACCACCGCGGCGTGATCGGTGCGGGGCACGCGGTGCTCGGAGACCGAGACCACGTCGATCCCGCCGGCGACCATGACGTGGTCGATCGCGAACAGCGCCGGGAGACCGTGGAAGTGCGCCATCGGCCACGTGCGGACCAGGCCGCTGCCGCGCTCGTCGTACGCGTCGCGCAGGCCCGCGGCGGTGAGCGAGCGGAAGGAGGCGTTGTCGGCCGTGGCGTTGAAATCGCCCAGGAAGATCGCGGGCATCGTGCGCCGCTCGGCCTCGCGGCGCACCGCGTCCAGGTCGTGCGCCCACCTGCCGGCCCGGCCGCGCGTCGGCGGGATGGTGTGGACGCCCTGGATCCGGGCCCGGTGCCCGCCGACGTCGACGGTGGCTCCCGGCATCGGCATCGTGGTGCGCTCGGGCAGCAGGCGGTCCTCGGTGAGCGGGTAGCGCGAATACAGCGCGAGGCCGGCCGCACCGGATTCGGCTCGGCCGGCCAGGTATGGGAGTTCGCGGGTCAGGCCGGTCCGCTCCAGCCCGGCGGCCAGCGCCGGGGTGAGTTCCTCGACGGCCAACACGTCCACCCGCTCGCGCAGTACGAGGGCGGTGAGCCGGTCGGCCGACGCCTCGCCGAAGTACGCGTTGGACGTCATCACCCGCAACCGGGTGCCACCCGCCTGCACGCCGCCGTCGGCGGTCAGCCGCGGCAGCATCCACAGGGTGTGGACAACCACGAGGCCGAGCGCGACGAGCAGCGTGAGCCGCATCCGCAGGGCAAGCGCCCCGAGCGCCACGAGCACCGAGACCATCGCCGCGTAGGGCGCGAACACCGCGAGGATCGGCAGCGGCCAGAACGCGTCGAAGACGATCGCCCGGGCGGCGGTGACCGCGACGGCACCGCCGAAGCCGACCCCGGTCAGGACCCGCGCGAGTGCGCGCGCCCGCCGCCGCAGGCGCCACAGCCTGGGCGGCGGCGGAAGCTCGGAGTCGGGGGTCACCCCGGCCGCGACCGTCACGAACCCGGTCGGTGCTGCGGGCTCGGCGGAGGCGGGGCGGCCGGACGCGGCGGGACGACGGTCCGGCCTGCGGGGGGCTGACCCGACGGGGTCTGACCTGCGGCGGTCCGGCCTGCGGGGGGCTGACTTGTGGGGGGCTGACCTGAGGAGGGCTGACCTGCGCGAGTTTGGCCCGCGGGGGCCTGGTCGCCCGGAGCCCGACCCGCCGAGGTCTGCTCGCCCGAGGTCCGCCCCACGGCGCTCTGCCCCGCC
>NZ_WWJX01000614.1 GCF_009865215.1 Streptomyces sp. SID3343
CCGACCGGGTCCACCGCCGAACCGGCCGCGTTGACGACCGCGAGCGCGGCCACCGTGATGCCGCCCGGCAGCACCACGCTCGCCGTGCCCACGCCGCCCCGGATCCCGCCGACCATCGCACCGGTGCCCGCGCCCACGCTGCCCATCGGCACCACCGCGTGCTCGGCCTCGACATCGGCCGCGGCCACCGCCGCCCGACCGAGCGCGGGGTCGGGCCGACGCTGCCAGTCACCGCCTCGCCCGAGGTCGAACAGCGCCACCGCCGGAACCACGGGCACCACCTGATGCGGCTCGGCCCCGACCGGGAACCCGCGCCCGTGCTCGGCCAGCCACGCCATCACACCGCTCGCCGCGTCCAGCCCGAAAGCGCTTCCGCCGCTCAGCACGATCGCCTCGACCCGCGGCACGAGGTTGCGCGGATCAAGCGCGTCCAACTCGCGGGTCCCGGGCCCCCCGCCGCGCACGTCCACGCCGGCCACGAACCCGCCGGCCGGTCCCAACAACACCGTCGTCCCGGTCATCGCGCCGGTGTCCGTATACGCGGCGTGTCCCACGCGCAGCCCGGCTACGTCGGTGATCGCGTTACGCGGGCCGACCTTGTACTCGTCGAACATCAAGCCTCCGTACGTCGAAACTGCGCTGCCGTGTCCATGCTGCGCCATGTGCCCCGAGACCGGGCGGATCCGGCGGCCGGCCGGCGGCGAGTCGAGCAGGGAGCCGAGCCCGGGCCCACACCCGGGCCCACACCCGGCCACGCCCCCACCCCACCCCCGGCCCCGTCCCCGACTCCGGCCGCAGCCCGCACGCCGTCTCGCATCCCAAGATACAAATCTCACTCTATGAGAAAACTTGTAGGGTGCACGAATGCCACAGGAGGTGCGCACGATGGGGTCGTCGAATCGGCGTTGGGTGATGCTCGGTATCGGGATGTGCGCCCAGCTTTCGAGCTGCGTCTTCCTCTACGGCCTCGCCTACCTCGTGCCCGTGCTGCGCTCCGACGAAGGCATGTCGCTCGCCCAGGCCGGAACCGTGGTCGCGTGCCCGACCTTCGGTCTGCTGCTGACCCTCGTGTTGTGGGGCGCCGCCGCCGACCGGTGGGGCGAGCGCAAGGTGATGGCGATCGGCCTGGGCCTGGCCGGCGGCGCGATACTCGTCGGGCTCTCCGGGGGCGGCGCGGTGTGGCTGGGGGCGTGGCTCGCGGTCGCGGGCGCGTGCTCGGCCGCGGTCAACGCGGCGAGCGGCCGGGTCGTATTGGGGTGGTTCGCGCCTGAACAGCGCGGCTTGGCCATGGGGATGCGGCAGATGGCGCAGCCGCTGGGCATGGTGGCCGGCGCACTCGTGCTACCACCGATCGGCTCGCACTCGGGCTTTCGGACGGCGCTGGTCTTCCCGGCCGTGTTGTGCGTCGCGGGCGCGCTCCTGGTCGCCGTGATCGTGCGCGACCCGGTCCGCCCGGCGCGGGCCGCGGGCGCGGCCGAGCCCGGGTCTCCTTACGACTCGCCGATCCTGTACCGGATACACGGCGCGAGCGCGCTCCTGGTGGTGTCCCAGTTCGTCGTGGTGTCCTTCGGCGCCGACTACCTGGTGTCCGACCACGGTTGGACCGCGACCGCCGCGGGACGGCTGCTCGCCGGTGTGCAATTGGTCGCCGCAGGCACCCGCATCGTGGTGGGTCGCTGGTCGGACGTGGCCGGTTCGCGCCTGGGTCCGATGCGCGTGCTGTGCGCGGTCAACGCCGTCGTGGTCGGCGGTCTCGCGGCGACCGCGGCGATCGGCGGACCGATCGCGATCGGGTTCCTGCTGCTCGCCTCGGTGGCCACGGTGAGTTGGAACGGCGTCGCGTTCACGGCGGTCGCCGAGATCGCCGGCAGCGCGTGGGCGGGTCGGGTGATGGGCATCCAGAACACCGGCCAGAACCTGAGCGCGGCCGCCGGGCCGCCGCTGTTCGGGCTGATCGTGGCCGGCCCCGGAGGCTACGCCGCCGCGTACACGATCTGCGCCGTGATCCCGGTCCTGGCCGGGCTGATGACGCCGCGTCAGGACTTGCGCGCGGCGTACGCGGTGAGGCCGAGCAACAACACCTCGGCCCCGAACGCGAAGCGCTCGTCCCCGTCGCCGTTGCTCAGTTCCTCGCCCATGGACAACGTCGTCGGGAACAACTCGACCGGCAGCGACGCGAAGTAGTCCACGATGCGTGCGTAGTAGGCCCCGCGCTCCTCGTCGTCCGCGCCGTGCTTCGTGTCCTCCACGCCCATTTCCAGGCCCGACATCACGGTGTACATCGACAACAGGTCGACCGCGAACCAACAGACCTGCTTGGGCAGTCCGCCCGCGCGCAGGATCGACAGCAGTCGCTCGGTGCATTCGAGCGAGTTGGGCCCCACCGGCACCGCGCCGATCAGCGCGCGGCCGAGGTCGCGGTGACGCGCGTACACGTCGCGGATGGCGAACATCGCGTCGCGCATCTGTTCGCGCCAACGGTCGGGGTCCGCGTCGGGAAGGCGCACTTCGCCGTTGACGCGGTCGACGACCAACTCGACGAGCTCGTCCTTGTTCGCCACGTACGCGTAGAGCGACGCCGCGCCGGTGTCGAAGCGCTGGGCGATCCGCCGCATGCTCAGGGCGTCCATGCCCTCCGCGTCGATGATCTCCAGGGCCGCGGTGACGATCGCGTCCTGACTGAGCTCCGGCTTGCGCGGGTTGCGGCCCTTGGGGGTCGTGCGCCACGGCGGCACGGGCACTTCGGGAGCTTCGGGCACAACGCCACCTCCTCGGCCGGCTGATCGGTCGGCCTTCGACTGTACGAACACTGTACTTGACGCGAACACTGTTCGCGCGTAAAACGGTGTTCGTAAATAGAACGGCGTTCGCGCAAGACTCACTGTTCGTGGCACGAACACTGTTCGCATCTTCGATGCCAAGGGAGAACACGTGGAAACCGAACCGGCGCAGGCGACGACGCTCGCGGAGCCCCAAGCACGGCCTGCCTACCGGCTGCGCTGGATCGGCCTCGCGGTGGTGATGGGCGCCGACATCATGGACCTGCTCGACGCGACCATCGTCAACGTGGCCGGCCCCGGCATTCGGGATTCGCTCGGCGGCAGCACGGCCCACCTGCAGTGGTTCTCCGCCGCGTACACGCTCGTCCTCGCGATGTTCCTGATCGCCGGCGCCCGGCTCGGCGACATCTTCGGGCGTCGCCGGATGTTCCTCGGCGGGGTCGCCGCCTTCACCGTCGCGTCCGCGTTGTGTGCCCTCGCGCAGTCCCCGGAGATGCTGATCGGTGCGCGCGGTTTCCAGGGCCTGACCGCGGCGATGATGGTGCCGCAGGCGTTCGGCCTGATCCGGGACATGTTCGACGAGCGCGATATGGGCATGGCATTGGCGGTGTTCGGCCCGGCGATGGGTCTGTCGGCGGTGCTCGGCCCGATATTGGGCGGGATCCTGCTGGACGCCGACCTGTTCGGCCTCGGGTGGCGGTCGGTGTTCCTGGTCAACGTGCCGCTCGGGGTGTTCGCGTTCTTCGCCGGTTCCGCGGTCGTGCCCCGGCCGACGGCCGAGCAGGCCGCGGCCCGCAAGCCGCGCCTGGACCTGATCGGCACGCTCCTGGTCACGGCCGCGATGGTGCTGCTCGTGTACCCGCTCGTACAGGGCCGCGAAGAGGGTTGGCCCGCCTGGACGTACGCGAGCATGGCCGCTTCGCTCCCGGTGCTCGCGGCCTTCGCGTGGTACGAACTGCGCACGTCCCGTGCGGGCCGTGACGCGCTCGTGGAGATCAGCCTGTTCGGCAACCGCGCGTTCACCGGTGCCCTCGTGGTGGGTCTGGCCATCTTCGGTTCGATGATCGGGCTGATGCTCGTGCTCGGCGTCTACCTGCAGGTCGGCCTCGGCTGGACGGCCACCCACGCGGCGCTGGCGCTGATCCCGTGGTCGCTCGGTTCGGCGGTGGGCGCGGGCCTGGCCGGTGCGGTGCTCGGCCCGAAGTACGGTCGGCTTGTGCTGCACGCGGGTCTGGTGATCGGGATCCTCGGCGTCGTGGGCATCGGGGCGACCGTCGCCCTGCACGACGGACCGGTGAACGTGTGGCTCCTGCTGCCGGCCACGGGCGTCGCCGGCCTGGGGTTCGGCCTGCTGCTCGCCCCGTTCTTCGACATCGCCCTCGCGGGGGTCGCCGACCACGAGATCGGCTCGGCGTCGGGGGTGCTCAACGCGGTCCAGCAACTCGCCGGCGCGCTCGGCGTGGCCCTGCTGGGCACGCTGTTCTTCACCCACGTCGAGGACAACGTGGGCGGCGCGCACGGCGCGGACGCGGTGCGCGCGGTATTCGACGACGCGCTCACACTCGGCCTGGTCGGCAGCGGGCTCGCGCTCGCGGCGGCGTGGGCGTTGACGTTCCTGATGCCGCGCAAGGCGCGGGCCGACGCGGGGGCGGCACACTGATCGGACCGGTCACGGCGACCGGCCACGAGACCCGGCACCCGGGTCACGCCACCCGGTTCACAGCACCCGGCTCACGCCGATGCGACCGATCACGTAGAAGGGGCGGCCCCGGCCGGGACCGCCCCTTCGACGTGCGCTTGCGCGTACGCGTACGCGAGTCGTCAGTGACTGCCGGCGATCCGTCGTCGGGAGCCGCCGGAGGTGACCGGCGAGGCGCCGTCCCGGCCGAGCAGCTTCGACCGGGAGCGGTAGGCATCCTCGCGGGCCGCGTCGTCGGGGTGACGCGAGCGCCAGTAGGGGTTGTCGTGCGGGAGATGGCCGCTGACGCGCCCGTACAGGCCGAACGTCATCACGAGCAACCCGACCACGAAACTGAAGATCACGTTCGGCATCTTGAACGACAGGTAGTTGATGCTCGGCGTGCCGATCAGGCCCAGGTTCACGAACCCGCTGATCACGAACAGGGCGCCCACCACGATGTTGACGGTGGAGGCGACGTTGCCGCCGATGAACGCGCCGATGAGCAGAATCGCGCCGACCACGACGGAGATCACGCTCAACGCGCCGTTCGTGGACATGCCCGCGACTTCGCGCCCGCTCGTCGAGAAGAAGCCGACGTTGTTCGTGAAACCCAGGACACCGAACGTGATCAGCACGAGACCCATCAGTCCGCCGCCGTAGCGGTAGACCCTCGCCAGTCGATGATCGACCGGCATGTCCAACCCTGCCATGACCGCCTCCAGCCCATCCGTTTGCCTGATTGCTCCGGTTACGCCTCTTTGATCCCTTTCCCGGAAACGACGGATCGACGCGGGCCGGTGCCCGCCGACCCGCGTGCCCGCCGTCGGCTGCCCGGTAATTCCGGGGGCGAAGCGGCCCACCCGAGTGAAGACGACGGCGGCAGGGCGGATGGCGTGCGGTGTCCTTGCGACCGAGGGTGAGCAATGCTCACCCGCGGTCAGCGGATCAGCTCCACATGAGCCGCTCGGATCCCGTACACGAACGCGTTGGGCATCTGTTCCACGGCACTGCCGGGCACGAGTCGAATCGCGCGCACCCGCTTGAGGAGTTCCTCGAAGAACACCCGGATCTCCAGGCGGGCCAACGGCGCGCCCAGGCAGAAGTGCGTGCCGAAGCCGAAGGTGATGTGGTCGTTGGGCGTGCGGGTCACGTCGAAGCGCTCGGGCTCGGCGAAAACGGCGGTGTCGCGGTTGGCCGAGGCGTACATGAGAACGACCTGATGCCCGTCGGGGATCACCGTGTCGCCCACCCGTTGGTCGCCGACCGCGACCCGGCACATGTTGTGGATGGGTGTCGTGTACCGAATGAACTCCTCGGTGGCGACGGCGAGATCGGCGCCGGCACGGAGCAGGTCCCACTGGTCCGGGTGCTCGATCAGGTACAGGAACGTGCGCGCGATGACGGTGCGCGTGGTTTCCGCGCCGCCGTCGAGGAGCAGCAGGCAGTCGCTCGCGACATCGCCCGGGCCGACCGGTTCGCCGTCGATCCGCGCCTTCGTCCACACCGACATCACGTCGTCGGCGGGGCACGCCTTCTTGCTCTCGTACAGCCCGAGCGCGGACGTGATGAACTCCGTCGCCGCGGCCTTGCCGTCGGCGCTGAAGTAGCGTGGTCCGCCACCGAGCGCGATGGTGCGCTCCGACCAGTCGCGCAGCTTCGGCCAGTCGTCGTCGGGGAAGCCGAGCAGGCGCCCGATCATCTTCGCCGGCAGTACCGACGCGAGGTCGCCGACCACCTCGACCGTGCCCTTGGCCACCGCCGCGTCCAGGATCTCCACGCACGTCTCGCGCACGTGCGCCTCCCATTCGCGCACGCCGCGCGGGGTGAACCACTTGCTCACGAGCTTGCGCCGCTGGTTGTGCAGCGGATTGTCCAGCCCGATGATCGCCGGGTCGGCCGGCAGGTTCGGTCGGTAACCGCCCTTCTTCCGGTCGGAGTTGACGAAGTGCTCGCTGCGCGCCTCGACGTCCTTGAGGTCGAAATGCCGGAAGATACCCCACAGTTCGTTGCCCGCGTCCCAGGCGACCGGTTCGTGCTCGCGAAACCACGCATAGTCCGCGTAGGGGTCGTTCGCGTACCAGTCACCGTCGAGCAGGTCGAGCGTGGGGCGCGCGGTCGCCGGCGTCGTGGTCATCAGGGGTCCTCCGGATCGCGTGGCTGTACGGGGCACGGGCCCGTGTACGCAATCACGAAGCGGGACCGGAAACCATAGCCACAAGCGGTGTGTTCGCCCAGGTCGGGGCACCTGTCCGGATACCTTCATCGGGTATCGAACAGGGGAGCGGATCTTGAGCACGACACGACGTCCACCGCGGCGCGGGAC
>NZ_WWJX01000615.1 GCF_009865215.1 Streptomyces sp. SID3343
GCGCCGGCGCGGGGCCCGCCGGATCACGCTGCGGGTGCTCGGCGGCAACGCGAGCGCGCGGGCGCTGTACCGGTCGTGCGGATTTGTGATCGAGGGCGTGCTGGAGGGCGAGTTCCTGATCGCCGGTCGCTACGTGGACGATGTGCTGATGGCCCTCGACGTCACCGGTCCGTCTTCGCCCTCGCCGCGTACCTGACCGCCTCGGCCGCCGGTACGTCTCCGCCGACCACTTCCAGGGTCAGGCCGGCCGTGCCGGGCTCCTCCAGCAGTTCGGCGAGCACGGCGGCCACGTCGTCGCGGCGGATCGCGCCGCCGCCCTCGCGCTGGGACAGGGAGACCAGGCCGGTGCCGGCGTCGTCGGTGAGCCGGCCCGGGCGCAGGATCGTCAGGTCCAGCGCGCCGCGCGCGAGCAGGTCCTCCTCGGCCTCGCCCTTGGCCTTGAGGTACAGCGCGAAGTCCGGGTCGGTGTCGGGGGGCGGGTTCGTCGAGGCGCCCATCGAGGACACGATCAGGTAGCGCCGCACCCCGGCGTCCTCGGCGGCGTCCGCGAGCAGGACCGCGCCGCCGTAGTCGACGGTCATGGTGCGCTCGCGGCTGCTGTCGGGGCCCGCGCCGGCCGCGAACACCACCGCGTCCGCGCCGGCCAGGTGCTCGACGACCTCCTCGACCGCGGCTCGTTCCAGGTCGCACTCGATCGGCTCGGCGCCGGCTTCCCGCAGCTCGTTCGCCTGGTCGGGATTGCGAATGAACCCCGCCACCGTGTGTCCGCGTTCGGCGAGCAACCGCTCCAGCCGAAGTGCGATCTTTCCGTGTCCGCCCGCGATGACAATGCGCATGTAATCGACCGTAAGGTGACGAACCCGGACAAGTGTCGGCGCGGGCGCGCGACACGAACAGGTTCCACTGATCGGCCGCGCGTCGAGCGCGCAGGGCGCGCGGCGCACGAGGAACACGCGCGGGGGCGACGCGGGCGGCCCGGTCTCGCGCCACTCGGCTTTCGACGTCGCGCCCGCGACCGCGGGCCCGTACGCATGCGTTCGCCCTGGTCGCCGAGCAGGGCGAGCAACTCCTCCGGTTCGGCGCCCATGCCTTCCGTTTGCCGATCCGGCAACAAAGTTTGTCATTACGGTGGTTGGGGACGAACCATCGACCCAGAGGTGATTCGGACCCTAAACGCCGAGGCGCCCACCGCATCGAAAGGCAGCCCGCACGATGACCGAGCACGCCCACGGCCACGCCGCCGACCCGACCACCGACGACGCCGCCACGGCCGAGGAGTTCTGGGACGAGTTCTACCGCAAGAGCGACCGGGTGTGGAGCGGCAACCCCAACTTCGCGCTGGTCCGCGAGGCCGCCGACCTCACTCCCGCCACCGCGCTCGACGTCGGCTGCGGCGAGGGGGCCGACTCGATCTGGCTGGCCCGGCGCGGCTGGCGCGTCACCGGCACCGACATCGCGCAGGCCGCGCTCGACCGCGCCGCCGAGCACGCGGCGGCGGCCGGCGTCACGGACCGCGTCGATTGGCAGCGACACGACCTGACCGTGTCCTTCCCCACCGGTTCCTTCGACCTGGTCTCGGTGCACTTCCTGCACGCGACGGCGCACCTGTCCACCATCGCCGCGCTGCGCTCGGCCGCCGCGGCCGTCGCGCCGGGCGGGGTGCTGCTCGTGGTCCAGCACGCCGCGCCCGCCGAGGGGACGCATCACCACCCGT
Source organism: Streptomyces sp. SID3343 (assembly GCF_009865215.1). Classification (GTDB taxonomy): domain Bacteria; phylum Actinomycetota; class Actinomycetes; order Streptomycetales; family Streptomycetaceae; genus Embleya. The sequence goes on from NZ_WWJX01000615.1 coordinate 1,715, forward strand.
ACCACGTGCAGTTCCCGACCTCGCGGGAAATTCTCGACGAGCTCGACCTGGTGCCCGACGCGTGGGAGGTCGAGCTCGACGAGGTCCTGGAGCGGGCGAGCACCGGCCACGACGGCGAGGCGGCCACCCGCACCGACAACATCCTCAAGGTTCGACGCCGGACCGCCTGACCGGCCGCGCACGGTCGGTTGTGGAGCGGCCCGCGGCGGGCATACGACAGGCTTCCGGTCGTCCCCGTCGAGGAGCAGTGCCATGGATGGAAACGACCCCTGTGTACGGGTGCGCGGCGCCCGCGAGCACAACCTGCGCAACGTGGACGTGGACGTCCCGCGCGACACGTTCGTGGTGTTCACCGGGGTGTCCGGCTCCGGCAAGTCCTCGCTCGCGTTCGGGACGCTGTACGCCGAGGCGCAGCGGCGCTACTTCGAGTCGATCGCCCCGTACGCGCGCCGACTGATCCAACAGGTCGGCGCGCCGCACGTGGACGAGATCACCGGGCTGCCGCCCGCCGTCGCGCTGCGCCAACAGCGCTCGGCGCCGACGTCGCGCTCGACGGTGGGCACGCTGACGACCCTGTCCAACTCGCTGCGCATGCTGTACTCGCGGGCCGGCACCTATCCGCCCGGCGCGCCGCGGCTGGACTCCGACTCGTTCTCGCCCAACACCGCCGTCGGCGCGTGCCCGAACTGCCACGGCCTGGGCCGCGTGCACGAGGTCACCGAGGACTCGTTGGTCCCCGACCCGAGCCTGTCGATCCGCGACGGCGCGATCGCCGCGTGGCCGGGTGCCTGGTACGGGAAGAACCTACGGGACATCCTGGACACGCTCGGCTACGACGTGGACCGTCCGTGGCGCGACCTGTCGCGCGAGCAGCGGGACTGGATCCTGTTCACCGACGAGCAGCCGGTGGTCACCGTGCGACCGGTGCGGGACGCGCACCGGATCCAGCGCGACTACCAGGGCACCTACAGCAGCGCGCGCCGGATCGTGCTCAAGACGTTCGCGACGTCCAAGAGCGCGACGCAGCGCAAGCGGGTCGAGCGGTTTCTGCACAGCAGCCCGTGCCCGGTGTGCCGGGGCCGGCGGCTGCGGCCCGAGGCGCTCGCGGTGACGTTCGCCGGGCACGACATCGCCGCCCTCGTCGCGTTGCCGTTGGCCGGGCTCGCCGAGACGCTCGCGGGTGCCGAGGTCCCGGGCGAGGTGGCCGAGACGATCTGCGCCGACCTCGTCGCGCGCATCGCGGTGTCGGCCGAACTGGGTCTGGGCTATCTGAGCATGGACCGCGAGACGCCGACCCTGTCGGCGGGCGAGTTGCAGCGGCTTCGGCTGGCGACCCAGTTGCGGTCGGGGCTGTTCGGCGTGGTGTACGTGCTCGACGAACCTTCGGCGGGGCTGCATCCGGCGGACACGGACGCGCTGCTCGTGGTGCTGGACCGGTTGCGCGCCGCGGGCAACTCGCTGTTCGTGGTCGAGCATCGGATGACGGTCGCCCGGCGCGCGGGCTGGATCGTGGACGTGGGCCCGGGGGCGGGTGAGGGCGGCGGTGTGGTCCTGTACAGCGGTCCGGTCGAGGGGTTGCGCGAGGTGGCCGAGTCGGCGACCCGCCGCTTCCTGTTCCCGGACGCACCGCGACCGGCCGCGCGCGAACCCCGTACGCCGTCGGGCTGGTTGGAGCTGGACGGGGTGACCCTGCACAACCTGCGCGACGTCGACGCGCGCCTGCCGCTCGGCGTGTTCACCGTGGTCACGGGCGTGTCGGGATCGGGCAAGTCCACCCTGGTCGGCCGAGTCCTCGCGGACGTGACGGCGGAGCACCTGGGCGCGGGTACCGACGACGAGGACGAGGACGAGCAACTCGCCGAGTCGGGCGAGGTGCGCGCGAGCCGGGGGTTCGACGTGATCGATCGGCTCGTGCGGGTGGACCAGAAACCGATCGGCCGCACACCGCGTTCGAACCTGGCCACCTACACCGGCATGTTCGACACCGTCCGCAAGCTGTTCGCCGACACCGACGCCGCGCGTGCACGCGGCTACACCGCGAGCCGGTTCTCGTTCAACGTGGCCGGTGGGCGTTGCGAGACCTGCCAGGGCGAGGGATTCGTCGCGGTCGAGTTGCTGTTTCTGCCGGGCACGTACGCGCCGTGTCCCACGTGCGCCGGCGCGCGGTACAACCCCGAGACGCTGGAGATCACCTATCGCGGTTCGAGCGTTGCCGACGTGCTCGCGCTGACCGTCGACGCGGCGGCCGAGTTCCTCGCCGACGTGCCGGCCGCCGCGCGCAGTCTGACCATGTTGCGCGAGGTGGGGCTGGGCTATCTGCGGCTCGGGCAACCGGCGACCGAGTTGTCCGGCGGCGAGGCGCAGCGGATCAAGCTGGCGAGCGAACTGCAACGGGCCCGGCGCGGACACACCCTGTACGTGCTCGACGAGCCGACGGCGGGGCTGCACCCGGCCGATGTGGAGCTGCTCGTGCGGCAGTTGCACGGGCTGGTCGAGTCGGGCAACACGGTCGTGGTGGTCGAGCACGACACGGACGTGATCGCGGGGGCCGACTGGATGATCGACCTCGGTCCGGGCGGCGGCGCGGCGGGTGGGCGAATCGTGGCCGCGGGGACCCCTCGGGACGTGGCCCGCTCGGGGCGGGGCGTGACGGCCCGCTACCTGACCACCGACGGCGACCGTGACCGCCCCGCGCCGACCGGCCGAGTCCGGGCCGCGAACTCGTCGGCGGGCAGCGTGGTCGACGGCGCCTGATCCCGACCGGCGTGGGGTTACCGGCCGGCGCGTGGGGACCACGGAAAACCGTTCTCAACCTTTTGCGCGTCTCGACGATCAGACATGGGGGACGAACACGGGCGGTCGGAGGGTGGATGCGCAAGAACCGATATCCGGATTTCGAGGAGTACGCGGCGGCGCGCCAACGCCGGCTCTACCGCATGGCCTATCTGCTGTGCGGTGACCTCGATCGGGCCCAGGACCTGACCCAGACCACGCTCGTCAAGCTGCTCCAGCACTGGCGCAGCGCGAGCCGCGCGGACAACCTCGACGCCTACGCCCGCACCGTGCTCACGCACGCCTACCTGGCGGAGGAGCGCCGTGCCCTGATCGGCCGGCGGGCGCACTCGTTCGGGGCCAATCCGAGCGGTCCGGGCGACACCGATCTGCGCGTGACGCTGCTCGCGGCGCTGGGCGAGCTGCCGCCCAAGGCGCGGGCGATGGTGGTGCTGCGCTATTGGGAGGACCTCAGTGTCGAAACCGTCGCCACGTTGATGAACTGCAGCACCGGAACGGTCAAGAGCCAGTGTTCGCGCTCGCTCGCCCGCCTGCGCACGCACCTGACCGAAGCCGACCTCCACGCCCTGCACCACTGAGGACTCGTCATGGACTCGCACACTCCGCATCACCCCTTCGAATCGGCCGACGTGGAGCGGGAGATCCGGCTCGTCAGGGACGCGATGAACCGTGGCACCGACACCCTGGAGCCGCCCGCCGATCTCCTGCACGGCGTGCTCGTGATCGGTCACCGCAAGCGCGTGCGGGCCCGTGTGGCCGCCGTGCTGGGCACGGGGCTGGGGGTCGCCGCGCTCGCGCTCGGAGCCTTCCTCGTGGTGGACCCGGACCGGGCGACCGCGACCGGCCCGGCGTCCCGGCCGTCGGCGTCGCCGACCGCGACGGTGGCGGCGCAACGGGGCGCGCCGATCGAGGTCGTGTCGCGCCCGTCGCCTTCCGGCACCGTCGGCCCGAGTCGATCCGCCGGGGAGCGGGACTGGTCCGACGACTATCGCCTGCGGGTGGCCGAGGCACTTCGTGACCTGCTGCCCGCGACGATCGGCCGGGTGCGCATCGTCGAGGGCGCCGGCCCCGGCTTCGACGGCATCACCGTCGAGGGCAGGATCTTCCCGCTCACCTTCGCCGTGCACCGCGCGGCCGGCGCGAGCGCCGAGCGCTCGTGCGACGGGAGCAAGGGAGTGCCCTGCGTCGCGGACCGACTCCCGGGCGCGGTGCCGGTCGTCGTGCACGTCCTGCCGCGCTCGGGCGGCAGCGCGACGAGCGTCGAGGCGTCGTTCCACGTGGGCGACAGCAACGTGACCGTGACGGTCGGCGCCGACGAGGCCACCGACACGTCGGCTCCGGTCGACCCGCAGCAGTTGCTGGCCTTCGTCCGCGACCCGCGCGTGCTGCAACTGGTGGGCGAGGCGGACCGGCGCGCGAGCCCGTCCTCGTCGAGCACCGCCACGGTGTCACCGACGTCCTGAACCGGCGGGTCCCGGTCGCAGTGGTCCCGGTCGCGGTGGTCCCGGTCGCGGGGTCCCGGTCGCGGGGGTCCCGGCGGGCAGGTCCCGGCGGGC
>NZ_WWJX01000616.1 GCF_009865215.1 Streptomyces sp. SID3343
GGTGAGCAGGCGGTTGCGCTCGTCGTAGGTGGCGGTTTTGTCGGCGGCGCTTGTTCGGTTGCCGGCCGGGTCCCAGGTGTAGGGGGTGACCGTCGTGCCGTCGTTCCACTCGGTGAGGCGGCCCGCCAGGTCGTAGGCGTAGGTGTTGTTGCGGCCGCCCGTGGTGGAGTCGTTCCTGCCGGTCAGGCGGTTGTCGGCGTCGTAGGTGTAGCTGGTTTGCTGCTGGGCGGCGCCTTGTGCGTTGTAGATGGCGTCGTAGGCCAGGCGACCGAAAGGGTCGTAGGAGTATCGGCGGTCCGCGGAAGGCGCGGACCTCGCGGTGGCTTCGCCCGTGGTGGTCGGACGGTAGGTCTCGCCCGTGGGGCGGCCCGCGCTGTCGTAGTCGTACGAGATGGTGCTGTTCGTCTGCGGGTCGACCACGTTGGAGGTGCGGCCCGCCCGGTCGTAGCCGAACTCCGTGGTGCCGGCCGCGTCCACGAGGACTTCTGACCCGCTGCTGATCCGGCCGCCGCGTCATCCCGAGAACAACGGGGTGGCGCGGCGGTTCCGTTCGTGGAAGCAACTCCCGAAGTGAACCAAGAGCGCTTCCCAGGCCGCCGGGGCCAGATCGAGCCTGCCCATGTTGGTGTCCTTGCTGTCGCGGACAGCCAAGTACGGGTAGGGCGCGGCAACTTCGACGCACTCGCCGACCTGCTCCGAGTAGGACGACTTGCGCCAGGTTAGGTGGTACGCGTTCACAGGGATTCCAATCGCTTCTGGATGAGCTCTCGGGACTGGTCCGGAGACAGCGCGCTCTGTTGCAGGAAGTCGAACTTCCTCCGGTATCGCCGGACTTCGCGAGTCGAATCGCGTGACTCCATGCCTCCGTGATACTCGATGAAGAGCATGCCAGGGTCGTTGGATTCCGAGAACGCCATGAGCGTCATGCCACCGATGAACGACGCGGCGGTCCGAGAGAACGGAATGACGTACACACCCACATGAGCGAGTTCCGAGAGCTCCAGGACGTGTCGCAGTTGGCCTCGCAGCACGTCGCGACCGCCGACCTCGACGTGCAGCGTCGCTTCGCCGACCACTGCAGTGAGGGGCACCCCCGGCAGGTCGGTCAACAGTCGTTGCCTGCGCATACGCACCTCGACCAGTGCGTCGATGGTCTCGGGGTCGGCCACGAGCGGGCCTTCGGCAATGATCGCCCGCGCGAACTGCTCGGACTGTAGAAGACCGGGAAAGAGAACCGAGTTCGCCATCCGCAGGTCCGACGCTTCCGCTTCCAGGCCGATGAAGTCCGCGTAGCTCACATTGAGCACGTCGGCGTAATCGGTCCACCACCGACGTACCTGAGTGTCGTCAAGGCACGCCATCAGGGAGTCGAGCGCCTCAGCCTCGACCCCGTACACCGCAGCGAGCTTGCGAAGATCGTGCGCGACCACCGAAATCTTGGCCGTCTCAATGCGGCTGACCTTGGACTTGTTGCCCCATCCACACGCCGCAGCAGCCTCCTCGGCGGACAGACCGGCGTGCCCACGCAGCCTCCTCAACTCTGTGCCGAGCCTTCGGCGTGCGTAGTTCGGCGAGTTCGCCATCGGGACCCCCTGTGCGAGTGCGCGGTCATTTTCGCACTCGAACGAGCGGCACGAAGCATTCCCGCGTGCCTTGACACGAACGAGCTAATGCCAGTTGTCGGCAACGTTGCCCATGCTGCATCGTCACATGCCACAGGGCCACCATGCCCCGTCCCATCGGCAACGGGAGGCATCCAGTGTCAACGCAATCCGACCTCGCCCACCTGATGCGCACACCGGCGGCCCCCGACGTCCTGACCGACGTCCGCTACCGAGCCGTACCCGAGAACGCCCGCCTGGTCCGCAACCTCATCGGCAGCACGGCCGACCTCTACGGAGCGGACACGGACACGGTGGACGACCTCCGCATGTGTGTTTCCGAAGCCTTCAACAACACCGCCGTTCACGCCACCGGCGCCATCGCCCGAGTGCGACTCCTCATCGACCACGTCCACGACCGCTGGGTAGTCGAAGTCGCCGACGACGGCAGCGGCAGCATCCGACTACCGACCCGCAAGGCTGAATCTGTTGTGACGGGCGAGGAACCGGAGGGCGGCTTCGGATTGCACGTCATCAGGGCGACGGCCGACGAGATCGCGGTGAAGTGCAGAGCAGGCGGCAAGACTTTGACGTTCACGGTTTCGAAGCACAGGCGCAGTGACCGGAACTCACACGACTGGTAGACCGCGACGAAGTCGGCGTCCATGGCCTGCACCCGATCGGGCACTGGCAGTGTCGCGCCTTGCTTCGTCTGCATGGCGGCTGGGAGGCCGGGAGGCCCGTCCCGAGCGCTCTCGTACGTGAACCACTAGCCTCGCGCCTCGTGGAGCGGGGCGTCTGACATGCGGTCAGCAAGCAAAAGGGCCCCTGAGCTGGGACGATAGGGCTTGTCGAGAGTCCTGCACGTCACCAGCCAAGAGGCACCTTCGAGGTGAGAAGCAATAGCCGGTCCTACCCGCGTGTGCGGGTCGAGTCGGGTGGTTCGGGTGTCGTCTCGCGGGCCGGTCGCGTCTGGTCACCGCCCCGGCCACCGCCGGGCCGAAGGCGGTGACCGCGATCCGGGCGACCCGCGCGGCGGCGCGGGAACGTGTCGAACCTCGCCGGACCGGCGTCGCCGGTCACGGACGGGCGGTTGACGTTCGACCTCAACGGGGGCCTGGTCACCGCGCACTCCGACAAGGAAGCGCCTGTTCGATGTGGAGGAGGACGTTCGGGTTCCACCCGTTGTGGGCGTTCGCCGACCACGGTCCGCGAGGATCCGGCGAACCTCTCGCGGTGCTGTCGCGGCCCGGGAACGCCGGGTCGAACACGGCGGCCGACCACGTCGAGGTCACCCGTAGGGCCTTGCGCAAGTCCCGAAACGGCACCGGCGGGGCCGGAACACGCTGATACGGACGGAAGCCGTGGGTGGCATCCACGAGTTCCGGTTTCATGTCGGCAGAAGAGGCAGCGGCCTCCGCCTGTGGTGACCTTTTCTCCGCCCGTGCCGTCTGAGGTGGCTCCGAAAAGGGGTCAGGGTAAGAAGATGTCGGTACGCCTACCCGGACCTACTTCCTCTCGATGTTGAGGTTACGATTCGACTCTTCCCAGGCGAAAGAAACCAGCAACTCCTGGATTCGTCTCTGCGAAGAAGAAAGGCGGATCCAATGTTCCGGACAGACCCGCCTCCATGAATTCTGTGAAACTCATGGAATATTCGTGCCAACCATGGTGCCAGTCCAGGATCAGCGAAGGATTCGAGGTTCCGGTAGCCCCTACGCGAAGGAGGAGCTGGTCACCTCGAATCTCGCGTGCAATAGGAATCAGCCACCCGGGCTCCGGGTATATCGGCCATGGGACGAGACTGGGATCCAAGGCTCGAATATCACGGTACGAGTCTGCGGTTTCCTCAATTTCGTGCGACAGGCTCAGACTTTCCGATTCCCTCGGAGCCTTCGGGTGAAAGAAAATCACATGGCCGCGCACCTGTCCTGGTCCATATGCAGACGTGAAAGTTTTGTAGTCGTGGGGTAGGGCAATCTGGAAGTTTGTCTCAAATTCTTCCCAATCTTCTTCGATGTTGTTGTTCAGGGTCGGCCTGCCAAGAAAAGGCAGCATATTCTCGATCATGTGCAGATGACTCCCCTGTTCACGGCCGCGCTTTGCAGGTCCAGATAGATAGCAAGATTCTGGCCTTTACGGTGCCAAGGCGTTGCTCTCCATAGAGGCCATCCGGGACTCACGGCTCACAGGACCGTTGGAGTTGAATTCCTCGGATGGGCTGCGTCGTCCGTAGCGAGTGACGCGGAAAGTCCGCGCGACGGCAACGAAAACTCGGGGCTATTGGAGTAAAGAATGCCGCGGCCGGTCCGTTGTCGATCGTCGAGGTGCCGTACCGGGCGCCACCTCGGTGTGCAGATCAAACCTCGGGCATCATTCTCTAGGCAGCCTCAACGTCTCGCACGCTGCTCAGTCGGAGTTACGTGGTTTTGGGGTTATCGATACGGTAGTGCGCTTCCAGTCGTCGTGATCTTCATCCGCGAGCGTTGTCATGGAAACCCGAATGGTTTTTCCGGTCCACATCGCTTCACGAGCGACACTGGAAACTGACGGCACTTCATGATTCTCTGAAAAGAGCGGAGACCCGAGGAGACCCGTAAGAAGTGCAGAGACCTCGTCGGCGGAATTTGTGTGTTCGTCCAGATAGTCGAGGATGTAATCACTCAGATCATCGCGCCGAAGGCGCAACGCAGGGGGAGGGTCCTCCCCGTAGAGGATCTCGATTTGCTCTATTCCTTCCCGTACTTCAATTTCGCCCCACCGCCAGAGTGATTCTGGTCCGACGAGCGCGGAGAAGCCGCAGGTTCGCAGAGCTGATATTTTGGTGTCCCAGCTGTTGGTGGCCAACTGCTCGATGAGCGCGCCGACGATTTGAGGTTTGTCGCTTTGATGGTACCAATGAGGTTCGGGAAGGGGAACCGAAAAAAGATCGAGGGATCTCGGATCCCGGCAGAGTTTTACCAGGAATTCATCGAACCGACAGTGAAACTCGACCCAGCCTGTACCGCGAATGTATGCTCGAATCTCGGGAATCTTGGCTTCGGGGGCCATGACGAACCATAGGGAATCGCCCACGTCATTGGAACCCCAGGGGGCGGCTCTATGCGGAAGGGTGCCCGAGCGAAGGGCTCTAATTTCTTCGGGACTGAAATCATTGGCGAATCGGGTGGACCAATCTGCTGCTGCGTCTGGAAGCCAGAAATAGAGATAGGAGTCCAGTACTCCTTCTCCGAAAGTCGTCATGAACTCGCGAAAATCTTCCGGGTAGCATTCCATGACTGCTGCAGGGAATGACTGCCAGGCTGCGTGGTGCGTCGGAGTGGCAGGGGATATCCCGGTGATGGAGTAAATATCTTCCATATGCTTCCCCTCCGGTATCTTGGCGGACATTCTGCGCCGATGAGGGTTCCTCTCGCGCTGCACTTCTAAAGCGACGAAATCGACTTGAAAACGGATGCGTCGCCGGGCGCGATATCCTGGATATTCGCGAGGAGCATGGCTCTGTTGGCAATATCCTTCAAAATTCCGATCATGGGGTCGGCTACGGGTGTGCCACGCGGTCTTCCGCGACGAGTCGGCGCACATGGACTTCGCGTTCTCGGTGGTGGAGACGGTCCGGGCCTAGGAGCCCGACCTCTTCGACGACGAACTCGCAGACGACGTGCGACGGATGCTCGTGGAGGCGGAGACGGCCTTCGCCGAGGACCTGCTCCAGGGCGGCGTGTCGGGCATGACGGTCGCGGACATGCGCTCGTACCTGGAACACGTCGCGGATCGGCGGCTGGCGCAGCTCGGGATGGCCCCGCTGTACGGCTCGTCGAACCCGTTCGGCTTCATGGAGTTGCAAGACGTCCAGGAACTCTCCAACTTCTTCGAACGCAAGGTCTCGGCCTACCATGTCGCCGTCACCGGCTCGGTCTCGTTCGACGAGGACTTCTGAGACCCGATCATCCACATTGACCGAACCTGCCGCGTCATTCCGAAATCGGGGTGGCGCGGCGGTTCGGTCCGTGCGTCCTCAAGATGCCTGCACCCGATTGAGCAACGCCTGCCAGGCAGCGGGAGCGACCCGGACCTTGCCGGAGGCGGGGTCTTTGCTGTCACGTACCGCCAAGTCGGGGTAGGGCGAGGCAACTTCGACGCACTCCCCAACCTGCTCGGAGTAGGACGACTTGCGCCAGGCGACTTGCTGACCGTTCACAGGGATTCCAATCTTTGCCGGACGAGGTCGCGGGACTGTTCAGGAGACAGCGCGCTCTGTTGCAGATATTCGAACTTCCGCCGGTATCGACGGACTTCGCGTGTCGACTCGCGCGACTCCATACCTCCTTGGTACTCGATGGAGAGCATGCCAGGATCGCCCGTATCCGAGAACGTCATGAGCGTCATGCCACCGATGAAGGACGCGGCGGTCCGGGAGAACGGGATCACCTGCAATGCCACGTGCGCGAGCGCCGAGACGTCCAGAACATGGCGCATCGGCGCCGGGAGGTGTGGGGTACTGAAGGTGCTGGTCTCGTGGGGTGTTGTGCGGTTGGAGAGTAGGCCGTGGCCGACCCGGCCGCCTCACCATGGCGCAGGTCGTGGCCACGATCACCACCAACACCTACACGTACAACGACCGCGGACAGTTGCTGACCTCGGCCGGCTCGTCCGGCAGTTCCCAGTACACCTGGGACGCAGAAGCCCAGTTGACCAAGCGCGTCGACGCGGCGGGCACCACGCAGTTCGGCTACAACGGCGCGGGCCACACCACCAACGTGGTCGACCCGCAGACGAACAACACCATCGCGTACACCTACGACGCCGACAACCGCCTGACCGGCAAGAACGACGCCACCACCAGCGGCCGCAACAACACCTACACGTACGACCTCACCGGGCGCCTCACCCAATGGAACGACGGCACGACGGCCACCCCCTATACCTGGGACCCGGTCGGCAACCGAACCAGCGCCGCCGACGAAACCGCCACCTACGACGAGCGCAACCGCCTGCTCACCGCCGGAACCACCACCTACGGCTACACCGCACGCGGCTCCCGCTCCACCATCACCACCCCGACCGAGACCAAGCCCCTCACGTTCGACGCGTTCGAGCAGATGGTCCAAGACGGCGGCGCCACCTACACCTACGACGCGCAGGCCCGCATGATCAAGCGCGACGGCCAAGCAGGCTTCGCCTACGACGGCCCGACCAACAACCTCGTGGCAGACGGCACCACGAAGTTCACCCGAGGCCCCGGCGGCGACCTCATCTCCACCGGCAACGGCACCGCGGCCCAACTCGCGATCACCGACCAACACGGCGACGTCACCGCCACCTTGGACCCCACCACCAAAACCCGCACCAGCTCCACGACCTACGACCCCTTCGGCCAAATCACCACCCAAACAGGCCCCAAACCCGGCCTCGGCTACCAAGGCGCCTGGACCGACCCCACCACCGGCCACGTCAACATGGCCAGCCGCTGGTACGACCCCACAAACGGCGGCTTCGACAGCCGAGACACCTGGACCCTCGACCCAACCCCCTCCGGCAACGCCAACCGCTACGCCTACGCAGGCGGCGACCCGCTGACGAACACCGACCCGACTGGCCATTTCATCCCGGTCGTGATAGCCGTCATCGGCGCCGGAGCCAGGGCCTGCGCCAGGAGTAAGGCATGCCGCGACAAAGCGGCCAATGTCGTCAAGGGCGGATCGAAGAAGGGCGGAAAACAAAAGCCCGCAAAGCGCAAGGACAGGGACGCCGACGAACCCGACTTCCCCGAGCAGGACCAAGGGAGTCGCACCGACTACTTCGACTGGGGCTCCATCGGCTCATACTGCCCCGGCTCCTGCGACATGAGCATGGGCTACACCCCGCCGACCAGCGCCCCGACAACCAGTGCTCCCCCGTCCGCCACCACACCACCGCGGACGTGGACCCCTCCCCGCACCAAAGTCCCGCCCCGCAGCAGCACCCCCAAAACCACCTATAAGCCCAGGCCCCGCCCAAAAGCCCCGATAAAGCCCAAACCAAAACCCCATGTCCCCACAGCTCCAAAGTCCCGCCCCCCGACCCCGTCAACACCCGTCAAGGATCCCACGCTCGAGATCATCAAGGCCGTCCTGGAGGGAGTACGTGCTCTAAATGAGGTACAGAACGCTGCACCACAACAAGTAGATCCGCTCTCACCCCCGAACTGGCAAATCGATGGGGAAACGGGTATATCCGACGCCAGAAAGGGCGATGCGGACTACTCAGCGAACACCGGCTTGTACTTGTCGGAAGATAGTGCTGCACTGCTGCACATCGATTCATTCGACGACACGACTTCTGCAGATGGATGCTCGGCTTCCAAGCCTTGGGTTTACTACCAGCCGATCGACGAGTACGACCGCGCCACAGGGGTCCAAGCCTGTCTGACGAGCGGGTCGATCGATAGCTTCGGCCGAAAGAAGCAGGTTGATTTCGGCAAGCGGACCACGATCATCGGCTCGGACACAGACAGAAGCGGTAGCGCGGACCCCCCCCGGCTATAGGGCTGGTCTTCAGCGTGGGCATCTGCTCGGGCTTCAACTCGGGGGGTCCGGAGTTGAACTCCGTAACCTCGTACCCATCGAGAAACTTGCCAACAGTCCAGTAATGCGAGCCTGTGAAAAGCGCGTCAAAACAGCTCTGGAGGGGGGCGATCAGGTCTACTACACGTCCCGACCTATATACGATGGCGTCGATCCGATACCGACCGGAATCCGAATCACTGCGCGTGGAAGAACGGTCAATTTCGACGAGACGATAAAGAACGTCAACAATAGTCGGCACAATCCGTGCTAATCCCGGAAAACGATAAGGTAAAATGGATTAGGAAATAGGCCCCCTACGCCTCGCAAGCCGCACACGATCTCATGGTTGCAGACGCAGGCGACCGAGCTCATGTGCTTGTCGCAAGTAGCCGCGATTGCAACGGAGAGATAACGTGGACTGGGTACTCAAACTCGAGAGTTTTTTCCGACCAGGGGCAGAATTGCGCAAGGATCACGATTGGAGGTCGGTGGAAGCGCGACTTGGAACTCAATTGCCCTTGGATTACAAGAAACTGGTCGAGACTTTCGGGTTGGGTGAGTTCAGTGGCTATATGGGAGTACTAGTCCCCGACGTCGTCAATCCGCGACTTGATTTGCTCGCCAGCGCTGAATTGGAAGGTCGGGAAAACGGAGATACAGATGCAACGCGTCTATATCCTCCGTTCGATGTGTACCCCCAGTCCGGCGGCCTTCTGTGTTGGTCGTTCTGCGGATATGGTCAGTCATTCTTGTGGAAAACTGACTCGGCCGATCCCGAGAAATGGCCTGTCGTCGTCTACGCGGACGACGACACCAAATGGTTCGAATTCGAAGGTGGCGCAGCCGAGCTCCTATACAGAGTCTTCACCGAAGAAATCACCGTCGATGTGATTCCAGAGATCGGTGGTGACGAGGGAGCCCAGATTTGGGAGCCCATCTTCCGCCCGATCTCAGAGAGCGATCGGAATTTTCGCTAGGTACTGGCCGAATATTGTTAGAGACCTGACTCGACTGGTGCTGTTATCCGCCCAATGGGCCCGAACGGCCTCTCCCGCATGGTGCCGGGCTCGGTCACCGACCGGAGACTGATTCGCCAACTGCTCCGGATCAACTGGACGTTCGACTGCCCGCCCGATGATGTTGGTCTGGGAGAAATCTCGGCAGTCAACGGATGCTGGCCTTCGCCGGACGCGTCGACTGGCTGAGCCTGGTCTCCCTACCGCCATAGCTTCCGATCTCAACCCTGTCGAAGGCACTACCTGGCCGAGCGGCAACACCGTCTGACGATAGGAGCGGAAGCCCGGGCACAGGGTCACAGCAGGATCCGGGTGTGGCCCGGGCGACGGGCGTCAGCGAGGCGACCATGCTCGGCCACCTTCCTCGCCGGCGCAAGGACGCCGGCACCGCTGCGGCTCCGCTTCCCGGCTCGCCGAGTTCAGGGCTCGAGGCTCTTGGCTCGTCATCGAGGATGCATCACCGGTCTGTGAGCTCCGCGTTCCGTGGTCGTGGCACGAAGAAATGGCGAAAGCGAGGTTGGAGAGGTTGAGCAGGAACTGCTGCCGGGTCGTGCCGCGATTCGAGCCGGCGCAGACGTATTGCCGAGTCGGTGCGGCGGAAGCGGAACTCCTGGTTGCGTGGGATCGGCGGGATGTGGTCGAGCGCCGACCATTCCCTTTCTTGCTGTTGGTCAGGGGCGTGGGGTGGGGGACGACGAGGGGCCGGTGGTGTTGGTTTCGACCGAGGTGAGGCGGCCCTGGTCGTCGAAGGTGACGTTCACTGTGGAGGTCCCGGCAGGTGGGCGGTGATGTGGGCGGGGACGGCGGTCTGGGGTGCGCCGTGGTGGGCGAAGTAGCCTGCTACGACGGGGCGTGCGGGCCGCCTACGGCTTGGGCTCCGGTGATCAGGGCGCGGGGGAGGGCCCGCAGGTCGGGTGCCGCGCGGGGGTGCGTGGGTCGTCCGGGACCAGGTGCAAACGGCCGTCGGGGTTGGCTTGGATGCCCAGGTAGCCTGGCGCGCCGAGTATGCCCATCGCGCCGAAGGCGAGGGTTTCGGCCGCCATGCGGGGATTGTCGAACGCCGGCAGGCCTACGATTTCGTCGGTGAACTCGCGGATGCCGTGGTCGTGTCCGAACCTGCGCACCGCCTCCGCCGCGCCGACTACCGGTGTGCCCCGCGAACCGGGGTTGGCCCAGTCCCACAGCCACGAGTGATCCGACAGGTCGTAACTGCCGAGCGCGGAGACGTACTCGCTCGGTAGCTTTCCTGGGGGCGCGGGTTTTGTGGTTGCGCTTCGAGTGGCTACGGCTTGTCGGTGTTCGCTGCGGATTCCGTCTCGGCCAGGGCCAGGGCTTGTTGGTGGCCGAAGAGGCCCGGGAGGCCGCCCGAGTGGAGGAAGATCGTGCGTTGGCCCGGTTTGATGTCGCCGTCCTTGACGGCCGGGGTCAGGCCGGCCAGGGCTCGGCTGGTGTAGGTCGGGTCGAGGAGGATGCCTTCCGTGCGGGCGGCGAGGGTCAAGGCGGTGGTGGCCTGTGGGGTCAACGTGGGGAGCCGGCGCCCACTTGGTCCGGGCGTACGCGTAGGGACTCCGGGGGGTGCGGGGTGCCGGACAGGAGGGCGCAGACCGTTTGGGTCGGATGGTCGACGGCGCCGACGTGGATGCCCAGGACTCGTTCGGGGCCCAGGGTGTCCACCAGGCCGGCCATGGTGCCGCCTGAGCCGAGGGCGGTGACGACCGTGGTCAGGTCGGGGGCCTGGGCCAGGAGTTCGCGGCCGCATTCGGCGTAGCCTCGGGCCGCGAGTCGGGTTGAGCCGCCGAAGGGGATGACGGCCGGGACCGCTCCTTGGGCGCGTAGGCGTTCGGCGACTTCGTGTGCGGCGGCTTGGAGGTCCGTACCGCCGGCCCATTCGATGTGGGCGCCGAGGAGGCCGTCGAGGGTGAGGTTGCCCGAGGTGGAGGCGCCGGGATCGCCGCTCAGGACGAGGACGACCTCGAGGCCGAGGCGGGCGCCGGCCGCTGCGGTGAGCCGGGCGTGGTTGCTCTGCGGGCCGCCCGTGGCGACGAGGACCGTGGCGCCTTCGGCGAGGGCGGCGGCGCAGGTCCATTCGAGCTTGCGGACCTTGTTGCCGCCGGCGCCCAGGCCGGTGAGGTCGTCGCGTTTGATCCACAGGTCGTCCGGGGTGAGGCCGAGCGCCGTGGCCAGCCTCGGGGCGGGCTCCAGGGGAGTCGGCCAGGTTCCGAGGATTGCGTGATGCGGCGTGTGGCGGTCCTGGGGCATGGTCGTCACCTTGGATTGTCGAGTCTGGGGTTGGGGCTGGGGTTGTCGGCCGGCGGACCGTCTCCGGCTACGTGTTGCGCGGCGGAGCGGGGGCGGACTTGGCCAAAGTAATTGCGTGCTTGCCTCGTCGTCGGGTCGACACACTGGTGGGCATGGCCATCGCACTGCATCACATCGTCGTCGACACACATGACCTGCCCGGGCTTGCCCGGTTCTGGACGAGCGTGTTGGGCTGGCAGGTTCTCTCCGAGCGCGAGCGGGAAGTGGTGATCGGGCCCGATCCCGGTGCGCCGGTGGGGATGTGCTTCATGCCCGTGACGGACCGGAAGACCGGCAAGAACCGGTTGCACCTGGATCTCACGACGGGTGCGGGGCCGGGGGAGCGCGAAGCGGAGATCGAGCGGGTGATCGCGCTCGGGGCGCGGCGGGTGGATGTCGGGCAAACCGGTGACGAGTCGTGGACCGTCCTCGCCGACCCTGAGGGCAACGAGTTTTGCGTGGTTCGGCCGAAGGCGACGTTGATCGGCTGAGGGGGTCGAGGGGGCGAGGG
>NZ_WWJX01000065.1 GCF_009865215.1 Streptomyces sp. SID3343
TTCGCCGCGAGGAAGCGTACGCGCGTCGTTTCCACGGCGTGGCGGGAGCGCCCGAGCCGGACCGACGGGCGGACCGGGGCCGCGGAGAGGGCCGTCACGACGGCTTCCGCCGCAGGCCCCCGCGCGCCGGGCCGCCTTCGGCCACCCGACCCCGCCGAACGAAACGGTTCCTTCCGCCGCTCGGCCGAACCGGGCCGCCCCGGCGGGAGGAGCGTCACGACAGGCCCGCGCCCAGCGCCACGAACGCGCAGACGAGCACGAACAAAATGGCCAACAGCGGCGCGGCGAAACGCAGATACTGGTTGTAGCCGACCTTGGCCAGCGACACCCCGCCCATGATCACCGCGGTCGTCGGCACCCACAGGTTCATCCACCCCGACGCGGCCTGCCACGCGGTCACCACGAGGGCACGCGGGACGTCGGCGAAGTCGGCCAGCGGCGCCAGGATCGGCATCGCCAGGGTCGCGTGTCCGGAGGTCGAGGGGATCAGGAACGCCAACGGCAGGTTCACCCCGAAGATCAACACCCCGAACACCGCCGACGAAGTGTCGGAGACGGCGCCCTCCATCGAGTGCAGCACGGTGTCGGTGACCTGGGCGTTGTTCATGATCACGGTCACCCCGCGGGCCAGCATGATGATCAGTGCCGGGGAGACGAAGTCGGCCGCGCCCTGGATGATCGTCTCCGCGAGCTTCTTCTCGCCGAGCCGCGCCGCCACTCCGACGATCACCGCCGCGACGATGAACAGCGCTGCCAACTGCGCGAAGGACCAGTCCAGTTCCCATCCGTAGGGCGTGGCGTCCGCGTCGCCGGTGAGCACCTGCGCCCACGGAATGATCGAGAAGATCATGAACACGAAGGTGATCGTCACCGCGACCAGAACGACCTTGTGCGTGCCGGTGAGCGCCTGCGGTTCGTCCCCGGTCGCCGCGACGTCCGCCTGCTCGTGATCGCCCGGCAGGAAACCCACGAGCGACCGCGACGGGTCGGCCTTGACCCGGCGCGCGTAGCGAACCACGTACAGGATCGTCACCGCCGTCAGTACGACGAGCATCAGCAGCCGCAGCACGATCCCGTCGCCCAGCGAGATCCCGGCCGCCGACGAGGCGACGCCGGTCGCGAACGGGTTGACCGTCGAACACAGCACGCCCACCCCCGCGCCCAGGATGATCGTGCCGGTGGCGACCATCCGGTCGTAGCCCAGGGCCAGCATCAGCGGCACGATCAGCCCGTAGAAGCCGAGCGTCTCCTCGGCGAACCCCTCGACCGACCCGAGGATCGAGAAGACCGTCATGATCGCGACGATGAGCACCGCGCCGCGCGTGCGCAGCCGGTGCGCGAGCCGCGCGATCCCGCGATCGAGGGCGCCGGTGGCGAACACCACCGTGATGAACGCGCCGATCGCCAGTACGAACAGGAACACCGCCGCGCTGCCGTACAGATCGCCGACGTTGTCCGGCGCCACCTGCCCGCTCTGCGCGTCCTTGATTCCGTAGAGGCCGTTGACCGGCGACAGGAACAGGTCGTTGAGCCGCTGGACGAAGTCCTCGGGGGAGTCGGTGTGGTGATAGCTGCCCGCGACCGGCTTGCCGTCCTCACCGCGCCGGTACTCGCCCGCCGGGATGGCGAACGCGAGCGCCCACACCACGATCGTCACGATCGCCAATACGGTCAGCGCGCTGGGGAAGCGGAATCCGCGTTTGGGCTCGGGGGCGTCGTCCTCGGCCTCGGCCGGGGCTTGATCGGTACTCACGCGCTACTCCTATGCGGGTACGGGTGGTTCGGGGTGGATCGAGGGCTCGGTCACCGGGCGCCGTGCGTCATCCGCGGCCGAATCGCTCCCCGTACGCGGCGAAGAACGCCGCCTCCGCCACCACCGCGTCGCGCAGTTCGCTCACCAGTACGCGTTCGTTGGGGCCGTGCAGGTTGCACATGCTGTCCTGTGCCCCGAACAGCAGGATCTCGGCGCCGGGTCGGGCCGCCGCGAGACTGTTCACGAGCGGGATCGAACCGCCCGCCGCCGCGTGCACGGGCTCGGCGCCCCACGCGGTGCGCAGCGCCTCGTGCGCCGCCCGATACGCCTCGCCGTCGGTCGCCGCCGCGAACC
>NZ_WWJX01000617.1 GCF_009865215.1 Streptomyces sp. SID3343
CCTCCACCCGCAGCGGGCCGATCGTCACGCCGCCGCCGCCGACCCGCGCGCTCCACTGCGCGTCGCCGAGCGGACCGGGCATCGGCGGCGCGGGCACCGGCGCCCCGAGCCGCGGGAAGGGTGACGCGCTCGTGCGGGCCGCCAGGACGACGGCGTTCGGCAGACGTACCGCGTCGTGGGTACAGACCGTCAGGACGGTTCCGTCCGCGTCGGCGAGGTAGACCGCGGCCGGGAAGACCCCGAGCACCGTGGCCGGCCGCTCCGGCCGTTCCAACGCGGCGCGCAACAGAACGGACGCCGAGCCCGGCACCGCTACGGACGCCGAGCCCGGCACTGCAACGGCCACCGGGCCCGGCACCACAGCGGACGCCGCGGCCGGCGATCGCCGGCCGAAACCGGCGTCCGCGACATGGCCGTCCCGGAGGTGAAGCGGCTGTGCTGCCACGATGCGTGCCTCCCGGGAAACGGTACGAAGTCGGCGTCCGGGAACGGTGGGGGTGGGGCCCCCGGGGCGGGTCGGTACGGATGTGCCCGTTCGACCGTCGCGACTTCAGTCGGACCGGCTCTATGTCTGTTGTGAACGTAATCCAATGGCTATGGTCCTCGAATGGAGAAAGTTGCCAGCCTTGGTGCACTTGATTCGCGTAATCTGCCAAGCGACCCCGCACGCTCCGTTACGACCGGCGGAGTCGAGGAGGGAGCCGAAGGCGGAGTCGACGCCGTGATCGACCCCGCCGTCGATCCGGAATCGGTCGCCGGAGTCGTCCACGCCAAGGTTCGAACCGCCAGTACCGGCACGCTCGTTCGCGGTGTCTCGGTGCGCGACGTGCTGAGTCTGTCGAGCCTGTCCGGCGCGACGCTGATGGCCGGCGAACGTGGCCTCGACCGCGTCGTCCAGCGGCTCAACGTGATGGAAGTTCCGGACATCCTTCCGTGGACCAAGCCGCACGAGCTACTGCTGACCACCGGCTACCCGTTGCGCGAGACCCCGCAGTCGCTGTGCGACCTGGTGACCGAGTTGGAATCGCGCCGATTGGCCGCCGTCGGGATCAAGCTCGGACGCTACCTCGACGAACTGCCGGCCGACATGCTGGCCGCCGCCGACCGGGTCGGCCTGCCGATCATCCGGCTCGACGACGACGTCGCGTTCGACGACATCCTCAACCAGGTGCTCACCGACATCCTCAACCGCCAGGCGGCCGTCCTCGCCCGCTCCGAGGAGGCACACCGCGCGCTGGTCAGCGTGGTCCTCGCGGGCGGCGGCCTGGAAGCGATCACCGACGAGCTCAGCCGGCTGCTCGCCGGCACCGTCATGGTCACCACTCCCGACGGCCGCATCCTCGCGGCGTCCGAGCCCGCCGACGCGAAGCCGTACGGGCGCGGCGTGTTCGACCTCACCGGCCGCTTCCGGGTGGAGCGCTACCGGCACGGATCCTCGGCCCTGGACGACCCGACCACCGGCGTCGCGCTCGTCCCGATCCTGGCCGGCGCGCTCGACCACGGCCGGGTCGTGCTGATCTCGTCGGGCCGCGGCTTCGACGAGAGCGACATCCAGGTACTGGAACGGGCCGCCGCCACCGCGGCGCTGGTGATCACCAAGGAACTCGCGGTCGCCGCGGTGGAGAGCAAGTATCAAGGCGACTTCATGCGCGACCTGCTCGCCGGCCGGGCCGGCGACCCCGCCCACACGGTGCGCCACTGCGCGTCACTGGGCTGGGACATCGACCGGCCGCTGACCGTGGTGGTCGCCCAACTCGAACCCGGCGAGAACCCCGACCTGGAGACCGACGACCTGCGGCCCGCGCACGAACGGTTCGCCACCGCGTGGGGCATCGTGGTCCGCGAACGCGATCCGCGCGCCGCCGTGGTCGGCTACAGCCAGGAAGTCGTCGTGGTGATGGGCGCGAACGGCCGCACCCCCTCCGGCGAGGCGGTGCGGCACATGGTCGCGCAGGTCGCCGGGGACGGTGGCGGCGGACGCCGCTCGTTCTCCACCGGGGTCAGCCGCGTGGTCACCGATCCCGCGCTGCTGCCGGAGGCGTACGAACAGGCCCGGCGCGCGGCGAAGGTCGGCCGGCAGATGCACGGCGCCGGCGCGGTCGCCGACTTCGACAGCCTCGGCGTGTACCGCCTGCTCTCCCTCGTGCCCGACTCGGCCGAACTGACCAGCTTCATGCGGGAAACCCTCGGCGAACTCGCGTCGCGCGAGGACGAGGAGACCACCGACCTGCGCACCACCCTGGAGGTACTCCTGGACACCAATCTCAACGTCGCCGAGACCGCGCGCATCCTGCATTTCCACTACAACACGCTGCGCTATCGGATCGGCAAACTGGAACGCCTCCTCGGCGCGTTCACCACCGACTCGCATCTGCGGCTCAACATCATGCTCGCGCTCCAGGTCCGCCGCATGCGCGGGCTGTAGCGCGGTGCGCACCCACGGACAGACCCATGGACCTTCATCCATACGCAGACACCAAGGCGCAACAAACCTTGGGTGAATTTCACAACGCCACCCGGGCAGCTCTGTCACCTATCACCCAAGCCTGGGCATCCGGCCGATCCATAGCCTTCCCCCAACCTCGTGGCGAGAACGGCGAACAACACCCGTTCGCGCTCACCGTGCCGGGTCGTGCGACCGCGAATCGCCCTCGCACCCCCATACGCCTGGAAGGCGGCTGAACATGGCACTCGGCTTGGGATGGAAACTCTACGGGGACGGCAGCACCCCACCTCCGGGTGAAGTCGTACGCCCCGACGAACGACTCTCGTGGGGTCGGACCATCGGCCTCGGGGCGCAACACATCGTCGCCATGTTCGGTGCGACCTTCGTGTTCCCGGTCGTGATGGGGCTCGACCCCAACCTCGCGATCATGATGTCCGGGTTGGCCACGGTGGTCTTCCTGCTCATCGTGAAGGGCAAGATCCCCAGCTACCTCGGTACCAGCGCGGCCTTCGTGGGGGCCGTCACGACCATCCGGGCGTCCGGCGGTTCCAGCGCGAACGTCACCGGCGCGATCCTGATCGCCGGCGCGGTGCTCGCGCTGTGCGGCGTGCTGATCCACCTGCTCGGCGCCAAGGCCGTCAACAAGGCCCTGCCGCCGGTGGTCACCGGCGCCGTGGTGCTGCTGATCGGCTTCAACCTCGCGCCCGTGGTGGCCAAGACCTATTGGCCGCAGGACCAGTGGATCGCGATCCTGACGATGACCGCGGTCATCGCGATGACGGTGCTGCTGCGCGGCTTCTGGTCGCGTATCGCGATCTTCCTCGGCCTGGTCTTCGGCTACGTGCTGTCGTGGCTGTTCGACAAGGGGTTCGGGCAGATCACCTCGGTACAGCCGGGTCAGCACGACGGCAAGGAATTCGCGCACGATCGGGTCGACTTCTCCGGGGTCACCTCGGCCGACTGGTTCGGATTTCCTTCCACGCACGCCCCGGACTTCAAGACCTCGGCCATCCTGGTCGCGCTGCCCGCCGTGATCGCGCTCATCGCGGAGAACGCCGGACACGTCAAGGCGGTCTCCGAGATGACCGGCGCCGACCTCGACGGCAGCCTGGGCAAGGCGATCACCGCGGACGGCATCGGCACCGTGATGGCCAGCGCGGTGGGCGGCTCGCCCACCACGACCTACGCCGAGAACATCGGCGTCATGGCGGCCACCCGGGTCTACTCCACGGCCGCCTACTACGTGGCCGCCGTCGTCGCCGTGCTGTTCGGCCTGTGTCCCAAGTTCGGCGCGCTGATCGCGGCCACCCCCGGCGGCGTGCTCGGCGGGATCACCGTCGTGCTGTACGGCATGATCGGCCTGCTCGGCGCGAAGATCTGGATCGAGAACAAGGTCGACTTCGCCAACCCGATCAACCTCGTCCCGGTCGCCGCGGGCGTGGTGATCGGCATCGGCGGGGTCGCGATCAAGTTCTCCGACGACTTCACCATCGAGGGCATCGCCCTGGGCACGATCGTCACCCTGGTCGTCTACCACGCGCTGCACGCGCTCGCGCCGGCTCACATGCGCGAGCCCAAATCACCGCGCGACGCCGAACTCGAAGGCGGCACCGCGCTGTCACTGGGCACGGTCGAGGAACACCCGGACAGCGCCGCCGAGTCGCGAAAGTCGACCGTCGACGCCGAGCCACCCCGATGAGCACGTATCGGTAGTCGCGCATCGGCCCACGTCACCACCCGAACCGGTACCACCACACCGAACCGCCCACCGCACCAACCGGCGGCGCCGCAGAATCGCAGAGCCGCACCGACCGAAGAACCGCAAAACGCGGAATCACCGGCAGCACAACCGCAGCAGCACCAGGCCGCACCACCGCGGAAACGGCAACACCGCAGCACCGCACGAACCAGCACTACCGCAGCGACAGCAGGGGAAGGACGAGCACTGTGAAGCCGTCGGCGTTCCGATACCACGCACCGACCAGTCTGGCCGAGGCCCTCGACGCTCTCGACGAGGTCGGCCACGACGGGAAGGTTCTCGCCGGCGGCCAAAGCCTGATCCCCATGCTCAACATGAGACTCGCGGCCCCGGCACACCTCGTCGACATCAACGGGGTCGCCGAGCTCTCCTACGTCCGCACCGACCCCGGCGGCGTCGCGGTGGGCGCGCTCGCCCGGCACGCCGAGGTCGAGGCGGACGCCGCCGCACACGCGGTCGTCC
>NZ_WWJX01000618.1 GCF_009865215.1 Streptomyces sp. SID3343
GGTTCCACCGACGGCGCCATCAAGGTCGGCTCGATCAACGGCGTCACCGGCCTGTTCCAGACCCCCGAGGTGCCGCAGGCGGTCAAGGCCGTCTTCGACGAGGTCAACGCGGCCGGTGGGATCAACGGCCGCAAGCTGGAGTTGATCAGCAAGGACGACGCGATGAACCCGCAGCGGTCCACCGAGAACGCGGTGGAACTCGTGCAGTCCAAGGGCGTGGTCGCCCTCGTCGGCTCCTCCAGCGCGGTGGACTGTGGCGTCAACCGGGCCGGGTACAAGACCGCCAAGATCGTCTCGATCCCCGCCGTCGGGGTGGACCCCGCGTGCTTCTCCAGCCCCGACATCGCGCCGGTCAACCCCGGGCCGTTCAAGCTGCTCACCGCGATGCTCTACTACGCCTCGGAGACGCTGCACCACGACAAGGTCTGCCTGTTCTACACGACCCTGCCCGGCAGCGGCGGCGGCATCGGCGACGCGATCAAGGAGTGGAGCGACCTCACCGGCAAAACCCTCGCCGCGAAGGACACCGCGGTCGGCGAGGGCGACCCGACCCCGCACCTGATCGCCGCCAAGCAGGCCGGGTGTCAGGCCGTGCTCTACAACGCGCAGGTCGGCCCGTGGTTCTCCCAGGCCCAGACCCAGGGCATGCAGAACGTGGACTTCATCATGGGCGCCAACAGCTACACCGACGCCAACGCCAAGCTCGTCCCGGCCGGCATGAACGCCTACGTGGGCACCGAGTGGCAGCCGTACACCGACGTCACCCTGCCCGGCAACGATCGCTGGGCGAAGCTGATGGACAAGAACGGCATCCAGCGCACCGCCTTCAGCCAGGGCGCGGTGATGTCCGCCGACGTGTTCGTCCAGGTGCTCAAGTCGATCAAGGGCGACATCACCCGCAAGACGGTCACCGAGGCGTTCAAGAAGATGACCCCGATCGACTACCCGATGGTCGGCTCCCCCTGGACGTTCGGCCCCGGCGACAAGCACAACCCCGTCGAGGGCAGCCGCTTCGTCAAGGTCGAGAACGGCACATGGAAGGTGCTGCCCGAGGGCTTCGTCGTGCCCGGCAAGAAGTAGCCGCACACCGTTGCGACCCAACCACCGCGGCCCGGCCGCCGCACGCTCGTTCGGGGCGCGCGGCCGGAGCCGTGACCAGGAGGTGAGTGCTCGATGCTGAACTCTGTGATCGCCGGCCTCAGCAGCGGCGGAGGCTACGCGCTGCTGGGCCTGTGTGTCGTCCTGACCTATCGACTGGTCGCCGTCGTGAACTTCGCGATGGCCGCGGTCGGCGCCATGGGTGCCTTCACGATGGTGTCCCTGACCGACGACGGCCTGAACGTGTGGCCGGCGCTGCTGCTGGGCGTCGCGGTCAGCGCGGTGCTGTCCGGAGTCCTGGGCGCGGTGCTGATCCGCTGGTTCGGGGAACACAACGAACGTACCAAGGCCGCCGTCACGGTCGCGGTCTACGTCGCGGTGATGGCGGTCGGCCTGCGGCTGTTCGGCGCCACCTCCACCGGCGCGCGCCGCTTCCCCGAGCCCTTCGACGGTGCGCTGTTTCGAATCGGCGACGTCGTGGTCTCGCAGGCCGTCCTGGTCTCGCTCGTCTTCGCGGCGATCATCACGGTCGGCGTCGAACTGATGCTGCGCAAGACCCTGGTCGGCCTGCGGCTCCAGGCGCTGTCCGAGCGGCCTTCGACGGCGCAGGTCGTCGGCATCTCCGCGCCGCGACTCGCGACCGGGGTCTGGGTGGCGATCGGCGCGCTGACCGCGCTGGTGATCATCCTGGTCGCGCCGCGCCTGGGCGGCGACTTCTCCACGCTGGGCAAGCTGATCGTCACCGCGCTCGCGGTCGCCATGGTCGGTGGCTTTCGCAACCTGCCGCTGACGTTCGCGGGCGGGCTGCTGCTGGGCGCCCTCGAAGGGCTGTCGGCGTCGCTGGATTCGGTACGCGAGTACCGCGGGGTGATCCCGTTCCTGGTGATCCTGGTCCTGTTGTGGTGGCGCAGCCGCCACGAGGTCTGGGACACGGCACACAGCAGGTAGTGGGTTCGGTCGCGCCCGCGTGGGGCGCCTCCGCTTCGGTCGCGCCCGCTTCGGTCGCCTCCGTGTTGGAGGCCGATGTATCAAGACACTCGGAAGACAAGGGATCGGAGCACGTTCATGAGCGCTGTAACCCCGTCGGCACCGGTCGAATCGACCCGCGCCGCGGTCCTGCGCGAGCACGATCGACCGCTGGTCCTGGAGGAGATCGCGTTGCCCGAACAGTGTGACCCGGGGGCGGCGTTGGTCCGGATCCGCTGCGCGACGCTGTGCGCCACCGACGTACATCTGTGGCGCGGGGCGATGACCTTTCCCGGCATGCTGCCGATGGTGCTCGGCCACGAGATGACCGGCACGGTGGAGGCCGTCGGCGCCGGCACCACCGACGCCCTGGGTCGGCCGATCCGGGTGGGCGACCGGATCGGCTGGTCCGAGTCGACGTGCGGCTCGTGTTACGGCTGTACGGTGTTGCGCCGGCCGGTGGCATGCGCCGACCGGGGCTACGGTTTTCGTCAGCGTTCGGACCAATGGCCCTACGCCACAGCCGGGTTGGCCGAGTTCGCCTATGTCGGCCCCCGCGCGGAGAAGGTCCTCGTACCCGACGACGTCCCCGACACGTGGGCCGCGTGCGCGGGGTGCGCGGTCAAGACCGTGCTGCACGCCTTCGACCGCGCCGGTGGGGTACGGCCCGGCGCCAACGTGCTCGTGCAGGGCGCGGGGGCGCTGGGCATCGTGGCCGGCGCGATGGCCAAGGCGAGCGGGGCTCGGTCGGTGATCACGATCGGTGCGCCGAAGGTACGCCTGGACCTGGCCCGCGAGTTCGGCGCCGACCTGACCCTGAGCCTGGACGAGGACCGCGACGCGCGGCGGGAGGCGGTGCTCGGCGCGACGCAGGGGCGGGGGGCGGATCTGGTACTGGATCTGGCGGGTGCGCCGGGGGTGGGCGCGGAGGCGATCGACCTGGCGGCGTTCGGGGGGACGTTCGTGGTCGTGGGCAGCACCGGGCCTGCGCCGGAGCGGTTGTCGCTGGGGACGGTCATGGGCAAGGAACTCAATGTCGTGGGGTCGCTCAACGGGGATGTGGGCGACTACTACCGGGCCGTGGAATTCCTGCGCGACTTCTGCGATCGGTTCGCGTGGGACCGGCTGTTCTCGGCGCCGGTGGGACTGTCGGGGGCGAGTGACGCTCTCGCGGCGATGGGGCGGCAGGAGCAGGTCAAGGCGGTCGTGCATCCGTGGCTGCCGTGAGGGGAGCGGCGGCGCGGTGTCGGCGTGATGGCCCTCGGGCCGTCGGCGCTGTCGAAAAGACTGCCTTCTCGTGTCTCATTTCTCATGTCTCAAGGAAAAGGAAGAAGAGAATCGGATGAGCGACATCACCGTTCCGCGACGTCGGTTGGGCACGGTCGGGCCGCAGGTGCCCGTGCTGTCGCTGGGGTCGTGGCACACCTACGACCGGATGGACTTTCACGACGCGGTCGACATGGTCGGCTACGCGGTCGAGTCGGGCATCGATCTGTTCGACGTCGCGGTGTACGGCATTCCGGGGCAACCGCCGGTGTTCACCGACGTGTTGTTCTCGGCGATCGTGCGGGCGGCGGGGCTGGCCCGCGCGGACTACCTGCTGTCGACGAAGGTGTGGTTGGAGGGCTATCCGGAGCAGTCCTTGCGTGAGCAGGTGGAGCGCGCGATGTTCCGGGTCGGCGCCGACCACGCCGACCTCGCGATCCTGGGCGACATCCGCTCGCCGGACCTCGACCTGGAGCAACTCGCCGGTGATCTGGCCGACTTGGAGCGGAGCGGGCTGATCGGGCATTGGGGCGTGAACAACTGGTCGGCGGAGGCGATCACGACGATCCGCGGATACGCGGTCGCCGCCGGGTCGGCCGGGCCGCAGGTGGCGCAGCTCAAGTACAGCCCGTGCCGGCGCTCGATCGCCGACGGTGCGCCGTTCGCCGAGCTGTTCTCGGCGGGTCTGTCGATGCAGGCGTCCGACGTGTTGGAGGGCGGGATCCTGGCCGGCAAGGTCGCGCCGGCGCGGCAGATCGGTCGCGATCCGGGGGGCGTGCGGGAGCGGATCGTCGCCGCTTCGGCGGGGGTCGCCGCGTTGGCCGAGGAGTTGGGGGCGACTGCGGCGCAGGTGTGCGTGGCGTTCACGTTGACGCATCCGGCTACGGCGAACGTGTTGTTCGGGGCGAGTCGGCGGGAGCAATTGGTCGAGAACATGGGGGCGTTGCGGGTGCTTGATCGCGTGGGCGCGGGTGAGTTGCGGGCGCGGCTTGCGCCGTTTTGGGTGGACGGGGATGTGGTGTCCCCTTCGGGTCCTTAGGCGGGGTTGGGGGTGGCCTCATGTGCCGGCTGGGCTGGTTTTGATCCCACCCGCCCA
>NZ_WWJX01000619.1 GCF_009865215.1 Streptomyces sp. SID3343
AGGAGTGGCGGCCGATCCTGCGGTTCTCCACCCTGCGCGACCCGGCCGAGATCGCGCGGTTCGTCGAGTTGCGCGTCGTCGACCCGCAGGCGCGGAACTGGCTGCGCGGCCTGGCCGCCGCGCAGCGCTACCAACGCGCGCACCTCGATCTGCGGGCGCAGATCGACGAGGTCGACGTCGACCACCACGGAGTGAAGTTCCCGCTCGGCCAATGGATCTCGGAGCAGCGGCGGGAGTACGCCGCCGGGCGTCTGGGCGCTCCGCAGGTCGAGGAGCTGGAAGAGCTGGGCATGGTGTGGTCGGTCCACGATCGGGCGTGGGAGGACGGGTACGCGATGGCGCGCCGGTACGCCGCCGAACACGGGACGCTCGCGGCGCCGAAGGACGCGGTGGTCGAGGGGTATCCGGTGGGGCGGTGGTTGGAGAAACGGCGTGCCCAGGGCCGGGCCGGCACCCTGCCCGGTGAGCGTGACGTCGCCCTGGACGCGCTCGTCGAGGGTGAGGAGTGGAACCCGCGGGATTGGACGCCGGATTGGCAGCGTCACCTCACCTGCGCGAAGCGGTTCCTGGCCCTGGCCACGGGCGGCGAAGTCGGCGGCGGGGCGGGCACCGGGCTCGGCGACGTCGGCCCGGCGGTGGTTCACCGCGGGGTGGCGCTCGGCCGGTGGGTCGCCCGGCAGAAGTCCGGCTGGGAACGCCTGGGCGACGAACAACGCGCGGCGTTGACCGCGTTGGGCCTCGTGCCGCCCGCTCCGGCCGGGACGGTGGGCCCGGCGCGGCGGGTGGGCGCGGGTGGGTCGGCGGACGGGCCCGGCGGGTCCAGGCCCAAGCGGACCCGGGAGGAGGCGTTCACGATCGCGCTCGGCGCGGCGGCGGCCTACCGGGCCCGGGTGGGGCACCTGGAGGTCCCGCGCGGACACGTCGAGTCGGTCGTGGCGTTCGACGGGTGGCCCGAGGACGTGCGGTTGGGGGTGTGGGTCACCACCACCAGGAGCCGGCGGGCGAAGTTGCCGGCGGAGCGGGTCGCGGCGCTCGACGCGTTGGGCATGCGCTGGACATAGCGGTACGCGCGACGGAGGGGCCGGCCCCTCCGTCGTGGTGGGTGGGTGGGGTCAGGCGGTGTCGCATACCCAGTGCAGCCTGCCGTCCGGGGGCTCCGCGTGCTCGTAGTGGGAGCGCCCGTCCTGGTAGGCGCAGCCGTCGGCGTACAGCGCCACCCCACCGGCCCGGGCGCGCGTGAGTGTGAGATCGGTGTGCGGTTCGGCCAAGCGTCGCCTCAACAAAAACGCGGCACCGTCTCACAAAATGCCGCACCACAGGTCAACGCCTCCACCAACACGACCTCGAACCCCGCGCCACGACATCGACACACCTCACGAGCCCACTCCACGACCACCCACGAAATCTCACCGTTTGCTGCACCACAGCTCACACACCCGACCACCCACGCACCCACCGCAAACCCATTGAGACGACACACCCTCGGAAATGCGTGGCGGTTCGGTCCGGCCGCCTTTTAGATGTCGTCGTCGTACGGGTCGCCTCGCCGAATACGGCGGCGCGGGTGCACGATGGCGTCCCGACGCGACGCGCTGAGCGGCCCCTACTCCCTTCGCGGCATCCGGTTCGGACCATGGGGGCCGAGAGGCGCGTTAGGCCCTCACGCGGCCGCACGGGGCCCTTCAGGGGGCCGAGGCGGGGTGGGGTCGGCGTCTTCCGGTTCGGGTGGCGGCCACAGCAGTCGGAGCCGGCCGTAGCGGTGTCGTGCGGCGTCCGCGCCGATGCCCAGGTGTCGGCCGATGTCCGCCCAGGTCGCCCCGGCCTCGCGGTCGGCGAGGACCGCGCAGTGCACGAGTTCGTCCACCAGGTGACGGAGGCCGGCGGCGGCCTTGCAGTGGACTCCGGGCGCCGGGTTCTCCCGGTGGACCAGTTCGGGGAGCATCGCGTCCAGGGCGAGAGCGCGGGCCTGGAGCTCCGCGCCGATGTAGGCCATGGCGGCGCGTGGACGAAGCGCTCCTCGGGCGCGTCGCCGCGCGCGGTAGGCGGCCTGCCGGCAGTCGCGCGGGCGCGGGCAGTACCGACGCCTCCCGTCGCCCGACAGGGGCCGCTCGCACCAGGCGCACGATCTGTCGTTCATATTCGGAAGATATCTCCGCTTTCGGATGACGGATCGCGGATCGGCCTCGAGGCCGAGGAGGGACCGGCGTCGTCCGGTCGAACCGAGCGTGAGCGTGCCCGGGTGGAGTGGGAGTGTGAATTTCCATACCAGTCTGCGCGCATCCGAGGGTGCATACAGGCCGGTTGACCTGCGCTGATGCACCCGGTAGGGGGCTGATATCTAAATATCAGCCCCCATTGCCGTATGTATCGCTGTACGTATTGCGGGGGGTAATACGGCCGGGGCCGGTGACGGGCCAGGGCCTCGACCGATGGAGGTCGAGGCCCTGGACTCCCGTTCGGGCACAGCCCGCACGAGCACCGCGAGGTGGATGTGAGGACCCGGCCGGGAACGGCAGCAGCATGCCACCGACGGGAGCGGGCCGGCGCCGGTTTCACTCGTTCGGGTGGGTCGTCGACCGCGCGGGCGGGGTGGAATTGGGAAAAACATCGATTTCCTATACCAGTCTGCGCCATCCGAGGGTGCATACAGGGGCTCTGACCTGGTGTTTTGCGCGCCGGAGGGGGTCCGATATAAATCGGACCCCGTAACGGACCTCGTATCGGACCCCGTATCGCGGGGGGTAATGCCGATGAGTTTGGACGGGTATCCGCACGGGCCGGGCCGGTGTCGTCGAGTCGGCCGGCGTCGTGCTCCTGGTGGTGCTCGTCGACGTCGGCCGGCACGAGTCGCCCGTCGCGTCGCGTCGTGCGTGAAAGTGCCGGCGGGGCCTCGATCCGGCTTGTTGGGCGGTCCGCCGGCTCGTGAGGCGACGCGACGCGACGCGTCGCGACTGGGTCGGCGTCGTGCTCCTGGTGGTGCTCGCCGAAGTCGGTGAGCACCACCAGGGCGTCGAGCCGGCGGGCCGCGCTCCCTGCCGGTGGTTTCGAAAACGCCCCTCGTTCGAGGTCGAATTTTTGAAACCGCCCCGGCCGTTCAGCCTCGAATGTCGAATTCGACGTAGTCGATGTCGGTGAGCTCGACGGCGTCCAGGTCGCCGGCGCGGGTGCCGCCGTCCTGGAAGTACGCCTCTTGCAGGCCGGCGGCGACGATGCGCGCGAGGTCGCCTTCGGTGGCTCCGGCGTGGTGTGCGTCGAGCAGCTGCCGCGCGTGGCCGGGTGCGAGGGGTTGGGTGACGCGGCGCATGCGGGGGTCGTCGGTGGAGCCGGCGGCCGAGGAGAACCCGAACCGGGCCCGGGTCTCGACGACGAGGCCGCCGGCCGCGGCCGCGCGTTGTTCGGCGCGGCGGCGGACTTGGGGTTGCCACAGTCGGCGGACTTCGGCGTCGATCTTGGCGTTGACGGGTCGGGGTGGGTGTTTGCGGTCGCCCTTGAGGTAGCGCTCGACGGTGCGTTGGCTGACGCCGAGGCGTTCGGCGACGGCGCGGGTGCGGCCCTGGTTCTTGCTCAGCAGGAACCTGACGCGGGCCTTCGTCGATTGGGGTGGTTTGCGGGTGAGGACGTGTTGGGCGGCTTGGTCGAGGCCGTCGCCGATCTTGCCCATGCGGGTTCCTATTCGCCTTCGGCGACGGCGTCGACGCCGTCCTTGATGTGGCGGGCCGGGTTCTGTTCCCGGAGGAGCAGGCCCAGGGCCCATTCGAGGGGGCGGGTGCCTTCGTGCTTGACCATGCCGGGGCTGACCCCGAGGCGGAACGCGCCGGGGATCGGCTTCCCGTCGGCGGTGCGCGGCAGGACGTCCAGCGGGGAGGGCCCGGCCGAGGGGTAGACGACGCAGTCGGAGAGTACGGCGAGTGGGTAGAGGTCGGCGGCGGTGGCGAGTTTGCGCATCTTGCGGTGCATCCCCACCCGAGCGTTGGCGATGACCGCGGCTCGGATGTCGGGGCGCCAGGTGGGGCGCTCCAGTGCGGGCCAGCGGTCGCCGGTCTTGTAGCGGGCGCCTTGGGGGCGTTCGCGGAGTTTGCCGATGCCGCCCTTGACGGTGGCCTTGATCGCGGACAGGACGATCGCGCGGGCCGGGTCGACCTGCTTGTGGTGGCTCATCGCGTGCAGGAACGCGGTGTCGTCCAGGTCGGGGGTGACGCCGAGGTCGGCCATGGTGGCGAGGTAGGCGTCGCGGAGTCGGGTGTACCAGGGGTCCAGGTAGGGGCCGTGGTCGGGGCGGATCCAGGCCTCGAACGGGTCGACGGTGGCTCCGAGTTCGAGCGCGTAGGCCACCGTGGGGGTCGCGTACCAGCCGGGCCCGGTGGGCGTGGTGCCGTTCGGGGTGAACGGGTTCGGCAGGCGCGGGTCGACCTTGACGGTGGACAGGTCGACGTACCAGCAGCCGGGCAGCTTCTTGTCGAACGTCGGCGCCTGGACGTGGACCGGCGGGCCCAGGCCGACCGGCAGGCGGGACGCGGCGGCGAGGAACGCGGCGTTGACGTCGATGCCGACGGCGTGGTCGAGGTTGCCCTCGTCGTCGCCGACCAGGTGGAGCGGGCGGTGCCAGTCGTAGGCCTCCTCGACCAGGACGTCCGCGCCGTCGCGGGTCTGTGCGACGGGGTGCTCGTCGGGTGCCTCCGGAGGGGCCGGGTCGACCGCGTCGGTGAGCGAGCCCGGGACCGGGCCCGAGCGCCAGGTGCCGGTGGCTTCGTCCTTGACGGCCTGGGTCGGCGGGCGCAGCTCGGTCATCAGCGTCAGGCCCGCCACGGCGGTGGAGCCGCGGGGGGTGACCACGCGGGCGGCGTAGGTGCCCAGGAGGGCAGCGAGTTCGGGTGCGGGCAGGTCGGCGGCGCCGGCCCAGGAGCGGGGGTCGAGTGCGTCCCAGCCGAGGAACGCGAACTGCACGCACAGGCGGCGGCCGCCGTCGGCGGGGGGCCGGTAGACCTTGGTCCACGGGCCGAAACCGCGTCTGGTCAGCTTCCACCCGTTCTTGGTGACCTGCTTGACGAGTGTGTGGTCCTCGGGCAGGCGCAGGTTCCGGCGGTCCTCCAGCTCGGCCGGCAGGCCCAGGCTCTCGGCGGCCGCGGGGGTGACCACGATCAGCGGGTCGGCGTCGCGGCCGGCGCGGTGCAGGCGCTGCGCGCCCAGCCCGGCGTCCAGGGCCCAGGCGACCACGGCGGGCAAAGTCTTCGCCGGGCACGGCAGGACGCGGTCGTCGGCCAGGTGCGCCCGCAGCGTGGTGGTGTCGGTGTCGACGTCCAGGACCGCGAGCGGGCCCGCCGGGAAACTCGCGGCCCGGGTGTCGGTGTCCTCGGTCTTCGCGGCCGCTCCGGCGGGCTTGCTCGGCGATGCCGGGCCGGCCGGGGCGCGGCGGTCCGCCGGTACCGGGTGTGACGGTGTCGGCGCGGCGGGGGACGCGGTCGGTGTGCGGGTCCAAGGCGCGGCGGCCGTGACGACCGGCGCGCCGGCGCCGGTGGTCGGCACGGCCGGGGAGGGCGTCGGGTCGGGCGCGGGGTCGGCGGGTGGAGCCGCCGCCTCGGGCTCGTCGGATTCGTCGGGAGCGGGTTCGGGCCGGTCCGGCTCGACGGCCTCGACGCCGTCGGGGGCCGGGGTCGGGTCCGGGTCGAGTGCGGGGTAGCGGTCGGCGAGGCCCGCCAAGAGGCGGGCGTAGGCCTGGCGTTGGGGCGGGCGCGGTTCGGTGCGACCCGCCTCCCACGCGACGACCGTCACGCGCTGGACGCCCAGGGCGTTCGCGACGCGCTGTTGGGACAGTCCTGCGGCCTTGCGCAACCGGGCCCGTTCGGCCGGTACCGGCAGGTCTCCGAGTGCAGCTTCCTCGAGTAGAGCGTCGACGGCGTCGAACAGTTCGGACATGCTCCACCTCCACGCATGAGCCTACCAGGAAATGAGCACTGGAAGTTACATACTTTGATTGATGGATTTAACATCTAGATAGTTGGATAGGGGGGTGGGCGCAACCATGCCGCGCGGGTTTTCGCCCGTCACCGCCGCGGCATCGGTGGCGCCGGGGTCCGCTCGTCGACGGCGGCGGTTTCCTTGCGGCGGCGTCGGTGGCGGGCGTCCGGGGCGCAGTCGACGGCGTCGCAGGCGCGTTCGAGTTGGAGTGGGGAGAGTGGGTCGGTGTCCCACGGCTCGAGTGGCGGGACCAGGAGCACGGCAGTGTCCCGCGCGGACGTCAGGCGGACCTGGCGTTCCCGTTCTCCGATCAGGCGCAGGGTGATGTGGGTGAGGGCGAAGGTGTCGCGGTGGTGGCCGATGGCGTGGTAGGCGGCGTCGTGGCGTGCGGCGTCGATGTGGTGGTGGATGCGGCGGCCCTGCACGGGGCAGCTCGCGCAGTGCCAGATGATGCCGATGTCGAGTTGCTTCGCGGCCAGGAGCTCGGCGAGCAGGCCGCAGCCGTCGGTGGTGGTGGTGGTCATGCCGGCGTCAACGAGGGCGCGCCGCCCGGTGACACGGGCCCGGGGCGGTGCGCATCGCCGCGGCGCACTCGGGGTGACGCGGCAGTGGGCCGGGTCGTTGTACGGGGTGCGTCGACACCACCACCCCGTGGTCGGCGCTCGCGCGGTCCGGTGTCCGTCGACCCCCGTCCGGTCACCGGACCGCGCACCCGGCCCGGCCGGCTCACGTGGCGTGGCGGTGGGCCAACTCCTCCACCGTCGCGCGCCAGCCTTCGCCTCGGCCGCGTCGGTCCACCGCCTCGACCATCGCCTGGGGCGGCAGCGAGGCGAACAGGTCCGCGATCGCACCGCCGCGGCCTTCCTGGGCGTACAGCCACAACACTTCCGCCACACGCATGTCGCGGGTCGTCCAGTACTCGGGCTGCCGGTGTGGGTCCGCCGGGTGCGTGTGTCCCGACCGCGGCGTGGCGTCGTCGTGTCCGGGTGGCGACGCCGAGATCAGGGCCCGCAGGGTCGCCGTCGCGGCCAGGGCCGGCGCCAGTGCGGACCGGGCCGGCGGGCCGAGCCGGCCCAGGGCCCCGACCAGAGTCTCGATCGCCCCGAGGGCGTCGGTCGCGGCGCACGGCGACCAGCCGGTGGCGGTGACCGTGGTCAACACCTCGCAGGCGGCGTCCGAAAGGGTCTCGATCCGGCTGTGGAGGTCATCGTCCATACCCGTCCAACGACGCCGGGCGGTCGCCGTATCGCCGCCGGCCCGGCCACGCGGATGTGGGGTCGCCGGGTCCGGCGTTCCATGACGGTCGGCGGCCTCGATGCCGCGGTCACATGAGGATGCCGAGCGCGAGGAGCACGAGCGTGGTCAGCGCCAGGATGAACAGGCCGCCGCACCCGTCGCCGGAGTTCTTCCTCGAGCGCTTGGATCCGCCGGGGCGTTTGCCGCCGCCGTGTTTGCCGCAGTAGCGCTGTCCCTGTCGGGTCGGGTTGGCGCAGGTCTTCCCGTTGTTCCTGGCCGTCGACCTCTGGCAGCTGCCCATGAACGTCCCCTCCGAACCGATGGTGACTCCATGTTGTCGAAACCTCGCACCGTGTGCGGGACTTCGCCCAGACTGGCGAACGGGGTCCGCGTTCGAGTCCGGTGACGGGTCGGGCCGGCGGGCCGGGGATGAGCCGTTTCTGCGGCCATTGGTCCGCAACGTCGTCGAAACCTCTGCCGCCGGTGCTTTCGCTCGGCATAGCGTGGAGGACGCAACCGTGTGGCCAGGGATTCAGGGGGAGTCGTGCGCGCAAAGACCTTGTTGGACGGGCGATATCGGTTGCTGAGGCCACTGGGTTCGGGCGGGTTCGGTGAGGTCTGGGAGGCCCTCGACCGCAAGTTCGGACGTGCGGTCGCCGTCAAGGTCCTAGCCGTGAGCGCGCACATGGACGTCGACGAACAATTGGCACGGCTGTCCAGGGAAGCCATGCTCGCCGGCCGGCTCTCGCATCCCACCATCGTCACCGTGCACGACTTCGGTTCGGTCACGGACTCGGGGAGTCTGTACGCCTACATCGTCATGGAGTTGGTGGAGGGGCGCCCACTCAGCACCGTGCTCCTGGATCGGCTGCCGATCCTGCCGACCGCTCTGGGTATCGCCATCGATGTCGGGTCGGCGTTGCGCGAGGCGCACCTCGGCGGCCTGGTGCACCGCGACATCAAACCGTCCAACATCATGGTCCCGTTCTCGCGCGCGCAAGGGGTGAGCGCCAAGGTCGTGGACTTCGGCATCACCAAGACCACCGACCGGCGACACGACATCACTGTGGCCGGGGTGCTCACCGGCAGCCCGGCGTACATGGCGCCCGAGTTTTTCGACGGGGAGTTCGAATCGCGTTCCGACCTGTACTCGCTCGGTTGTGTCCTCCTGGAGATGCTCACCGGGAAGCCGCCGTTCGAAGGGACTCCCTGGCAACTCGCCGACCAGCACCGGTTCCGGCAGGCACCGCGGCTGAAGGACCGGAATCCCGATGCCCATCCCGGCCTGGACGACCTCGTGGCCTCGCTTTTGGCTAAGAAGCCCGAGGAACGGCCGAGCAAGGCGTGGGAGGTGGTGGACATCCTCGATGAGATCCGGAAATTCCGGCACATCCGACGCCCACGCAAGGTCCAACCGGCCCCAGCGCCGTCCGACACCGGGGAACAACCGATCGGACCGTCCGGTAGGGCCGCGCCACGCGTGAACCGGGCCGGGACGGGGAGCCTTGCTGGGGCGTTCGACGATCTCTTCAGGTTCCCCGGCCTCGGGTTGGACTCGCCACGGCCCCGAGCCACGACGCCGCCACCGACGAAGGTCATGCCGGCCGACGAACAGGTGACGACCGATCTGGGGCGGAGCCCGTCCGACGCGGCCGCAGCGCGTCGAGGACGGGACGACACGACCGAGATCACGATCCGCCATCAAGGCGAGACCGTCTCCGCGCTGGTGGTGCCGGTGCCCGTCCGCGTGTCCTGGCCCTGCCCGGAATGCGCCGCCGGCGCGGCGAAGCCGGCCGGCCTCCTCGGTTGCCTTTTGTGCGAAGGCTCCGGTCGGGCAGAGAGGTACGAGACCAGGCGCGTCCGTCTTCCCGACGGCGTCCGCGACGGACAACGAGTACGACTCAAGGGACTCGGTGGACCGGGGAGCAACGGAGGAGAAGCCGGGGATCTCTACGTCACCGTCCGCGTTCGTCCGTGATGCACCGTCCGGAACGGCCGACGAGTGCCGTCACCGATCCTGCCCACGGACCGCTCCGTTCGTTTCGATGTCGGTGTCGTTCGTGATCGAGCCGGATGGGTCGAGTTCACCGTCGCGACGGGCCGTTGGGGCCTGGTGGCGTTCTCGACGGGCTCGGGCGATGGCCCGGGCCCACGCGTTCCGACCTGCCGGTCCTGGCCCGTGCGTGCCGTGTCGGTCCACGTCGCGCACCGACTCCCGGGGCGGCGCCTCGGGGATGCGGTGCTGCGGCGTTGCGGCGGTGGCGCCGGGGTGTGGTCGGGGTTTGGCGCGGGCCGGAGGTGTGCCGGGTGCATTGCCGGGTGGGACCACACGTAACGAACGCACGGTCTCGGCGCCAACGGCCGTGTTGATCCGCTTGATCAACGCGCTTTCCAGCAACCGTAGTTGGGTGGCGTATGTGGGTGAAATGGGATGCAGGTCCAAGCGGCCGGTGTCGGGGTCGTAGTGGCCGGCGGTGACCTTGTCCGCGTACTCGGGGCAGGCCCGGGGCCAGACGTCGGCAAGGGACCCGCCGGTGACCGGCGCGGTCCAGCCGTGGTCGGCGAGCAGCTGCTCGAGGAGGCCGCCCAGGGGTTGCGGGTCGCGGTCGTCGGTCCGGGCCGCCGACGGCCTGCGGGTGCGGGTCCGGTTCGCGGCCGTGTCGCCGGTGCGGTCGCGGGCCGCGGCGAGGGCGGATCGCAGCGCGATGCGGGCCAGGTCGCGGGGGCGGACGTCGTCGGTGGGCGCGGTCACCGGGTACCCGTCCCGGTGAGCTTCATCGTGGTCGATGTAGCCCAGTGTTGGGCGCGGTCGACCAGGTCGTCGCCGTACAGGGCGCGGACGTAGTCGGGGTCCTCGGTGAAGGCGATCAGGGTCGGGATCGCGCTCATCTCGAGGTCGTTGCGGTCGTGGCTGATCTCGTGGCGGATGCGGGCGAGTTGGTCGCGGGTCATCGCGGCCGGGTCGGGCAGGCCGTCCTCGCGCAACGGCAGATCGTCCGCGTGCTCCTGGTCGTCGACGTGGGTGACGTCGGCCGGGGTCAGGGCCCGGGCGATCAGGGCCGCGGCCTCGGCCGACGGGCCCGAGGGCGGTGCGTCGGCGGCCTGGTCCCACTCGCGGTGCCGGGCCGCGGCCGCGGTGCGGGAGTCGCGCCACTGCTCCAGGGCCCGCGCTCGCCGCTCGGGTGTGGTCCAGGCGCGGGCGGCCGCGGCGAGGCGGTACTTGAGCAGGCCGGAGGGTCGGTGGACGTGGGCGGGGACGTCGCCGCCCGCCTGGTCGAGCCAGGCCACGACCAGATCGGCGCTCCAGCCGGCGTCGGCGACCTCCCGGGCCACCCACGAGACCCGCGCGACGTCGACCCGCGCGAGCCAGGGCACCCGGTGGACCAGGTCCCGGGCCAGCGCCCACCGCAGCTGGTAGGAGTTCCGCTTCCCCGGTCCGCCCTGCCGGGGCTTTTTGTCCGTTTCCTTCGTGATCGAGCCGGCTGCGGTCCCGTGGCCGAGTTCTTCAGGGGGGAACCCAATAAGTCCGGCAGTCGAAAGCTCTTGGTAACCCCTAACCCCTCCCCTGCAACGCTTTCGCGCCGGACCCACCCGTGAGGAGCGCCGGCCGGTCCGGGTCGGGCGCTTGCGGGCGGTCAAGCGGGCCAGGCGGGCGATGGTCCGTCGACCGGCGCGGCCGACGACGCGCACCATGCGCCGGCCGGGGCCCCGGCCCTCGGTGACGATCCCCAGGGCGCGGTCGTACATCGGCGGGATCACCAGCGCCCACCGCGAGGCCCACCGCAGCTTCCCGCGCCGGCCGCCCTTGAGGACGTAGGCGATCAGGCCCGCCTCGCGCCACGCCCGCAACTGGTTGCAGACCGTCCGCTCCTTCACCCCGGACGCCCGCGCGAGGTACTCGATCCCGGGCCGGTACTCGCTCAGCCGAGCCATTACCCGCGCCAGAGGCATCGTCGACTCCGTCGACAGGCCCGGCACCAGCATCTCCACCGACCACTGCATCGCCTGGAGCCAGGACATCGCGTCCGCGATCCGCGATCGGGTCGTCCAGACCCACTGTTGTGCCTCGACGACCGGCACGAAGTCCTCGACACGACAGCGGGGCCCGTACGCGCCCCGCACGGACCGCGCTGTCGACGACGCGACGGACGCCACCGCAGCGGCGGCGCGGCGGCCACCGCGACGAAACGCCGCCGGCCACGTCCCGGACCCGGCGCAGCCAGGCGAGATGGGGGAGGCGGGCGGTTTGGGCGCAGGGGAGGGGTAGGTGGAAGCAGTGACGGAGGTGTGCACGCCCCTTAGAGGTGTCGAAATTCCGATCGGTGTGACACGCATCGGCACGGCCCGGTGGTGTGAGGAAGATCGCTCCGCCGTGTCGACGCGTCGCCAGCCAGGCGTCGACACATCGATGCCGACCGGCTCAAACAAGCCGAAATCCGGGGCCAGGTGATGTCCGCCGACCTGCGTTTCCGGGCTCCGCGGAGCAGTGGATCGAGTGAAATCGGCCGTGCCGACAAGACACGGACCGCCTGCGTCATGCAAAATGACAACGTCCTTCCCTCGCGCGACGCGCGGGTATGACAAAGCCCCCGCCTCGCGGGTGCTGGTTCTGGAGAGAACCCTCGTATTGCCCCTGATCAGACCGGTTGCCGCCGGAAGATCGGGACCTCGCCCAAGGGCGAGTAGTTGTAAGTGGGGACGTAGTAGGCCCGCGGTGTTCCACCACTGCGGAGGCCGGCGTCCCGGCGGCTCAGCCGCCCAGCGCGTCTATGTCATCCACCCCCACACCACAACAGAGGTGCGCCTGAAAGGCGCCGACGGAACCGATCGCCGGATGGGCGATCGGGAGTCTGTGAGCCCTCGCCGACGTGACACGGTCACCGTCCCAGCGGGGGCTTTGTCGTGCGGTCCCCGAGATGCCACGGGGCCACGGACCGGCGAAGACGTTGCCGGGCAACGCGGAGTAGTAGCTGTAGCGGCCGGAGCGACAGCGTTGCATCGCTTCCACGGCGGGGTGCTGCATGCACACTGGCGTGTGCGGGTAGGCTGCTTCACGCAAGCCACCTTGTGCTAGAAGGTGTGTACCGGCAGGCCAATCGGCCGCCGGGGGAGCCCCCGTACGGACTTGGTCAAGGTCCTGGGGGCTCTCTGCATTTCCAATCGAAAGCGGGACCACCATACCGCTACAAGGGATCACCGAGCGTGCGTCGTTGTGCCGTGTCGGCGGCCGTTCGGTCACTGCGCTCCCCGCAACTCGCGCAGGTGGGCGATGAAATCCCGGGCTTCGTCTGCGTGTTGGTAGCGAGATTGCAGGACTTGTCCGAGGTCGGCGGACACCATTGCCAGAGATGGCAGCGATCGCCGGGGTCCCGCGAGGGCTTGTTCCCCGTAGGCCAGCGCCGTGTCGAGGTCGCCTTCGCGGGCCGCGACCACGCCCAGCGTGATCCGGGCCTCCGCGATTCGCATAGGTGACCGCTCGACTCCGTCGAAGTCGGTGCTCGCGCGAATGACTTCGACGGCCAGTTGCTCTGCAAGGCGATTTTCGCCGACCTTGCGCAACGCATCCATCCGATAAAAGTCGTACTTTGCCGGGTCTACAACGAAATGATTCTCAATGTCTTCCGGGTATGGCAGCCGTTCCAGGAGCAGTCGGCCCTTGTCCAAGGCCACTTCGGTCTGTGCCCTGTCCCCCAGCCGTGCCCAAGCCTTCGCTGCCTGCGCGTGCAGTTGAGCGGCCACGCTTTCGTTGGGAGCGATGGCGATGCCGGCTTCCGAGGCTGCGATGACACCGCGGTAGTCGCCCCGGGTCAGTGCGAACCACGCGCGCATTTCATGGGCCCATCCCTGAACGCTGATTTCTCCGGACTCGGAACCGAGCATCAGCGCGGCCTGGCGGGTGGCCTCGGCATCGCGGGGCCGCCCGGAGTCGTACTCCACACAGCCCACCAACAACGACAGTTTCCCGGCGAGCGCGATGATCTCGCGGTGCTGTGCCAGGCTCACCCGTTGGTGCTGGAGGCCGGCGACTCGTCCCAGCCAAGCCCTGCCTTCGATGAGCAGTTGGTCGGCTGGCATGTACGCGTACTCGCAGCACAACCGGTCGGCCGTGATCCGCAGCGCATCCAGTGTTGCCGCGTCGACATCGCTGGCGCGTAGCCGGGCGATGATGTCCACGGTGTCCATCCCGCTGACCTGCAATACCTCCGCCCGCCCGTCGCGGCGGCTGCTCTGGGGAAAGAAGGCGCCGGTCGTCGTACCGAAGACGCGGGCGATCACGGACCGGTACTTCAGTGGTTGAGCGTCGCCCGCCTCCCACCTTTTCCACTGTCGTAGAAGGTCCTGTTCGCCGACCACCTGGTCCTCCGGGAGGCGAGCCATCATGGCGCGTACCGCGTCAGCCTGCGACCAATCGCGGGCTGCGCGTTCTTCGACCATCCGCCGGGCCCAGTCAGGCCGTTCATCAGCCATCGCGTGTCCCTTTCTCGTCCTACAGGCGGCGCGGTCCGCGCGCTCCGGGGAGCGGGGCCGGCCCTTCCTGGTGCCGAGACTGACACGGCACCTTGATCGTGCGGAGGTGACAAGTGGGGGTGACATTCGAGATGTCACCCCCACTTGTCACTTTTTGCAGCGGTCGAGCCGGCGCAAGGTGATCGCCAACTTCCCCTATTCGCGACGGAAGAAGAGGTGGTCACTGTGATCGGCTTGGGCTTAGTCAATCGGTGGTCGAAGGGACGTGGTCCACTGGAGGATGGTCGATCCACCGGCCACCTTGACGGCCACCTCTACGACGCGGTCGTCCGCGAGGGACACGGTGCGCACGACTTGAGTTACAACGACATCCCCGGCCGTGAGGCCGAGGGTGGACTTCTCCGACTCGGTCGCGAGGCGGGACGTCACCTCTTCCAGCACTCGGTCCTGAGCCGCTCCCAGTCGCTCTGCAGCCAGCTCCCGCGATCCTCCGGTGGAAACCGGCTCGGTCAACTCGGGAGTCACGGCGATCACATACGCGGGGTAGTAGGAGCTGCTGAGGTGGACCGGAGAGCCGCCCCGGCTCACGAGCCGGCGGCGGACGTGGACTGGTGTCCCTGGGGCTACGTCAAGTCGCGGCGCTACCAATTCATCCGCGCCGACCGTGCCGACGTCAAGGATGTGAGAGGACTCGCCGCCGCCGAGGGCGCTACCAGTGGCCTCGTACATCTGGACACGCGACGCGATGTTGCTGCTGCTTGGGCCCGCGACGATTGTCCCGACCCCGGCCTTAGCGAGGGTCAACCCTTCCATTTTGAGCCGCCGGTACGCGCGGTTGGCCGTCGTCTGGGCTACGCCGAACTGTTCACAGACCTGTCGCAACGACGGCAGCGTGTCGCCGGGTCGCAGCTCTCCGTCCTGGATCTGGCGCCGGTAGTGCGCCGCGATATCCGCGTATCCGATGTGCTCTGACATGACTACCTCCTCTCTGCTCGATGGTGCACTACGAGACTAACTTACGTGTCGTTCTAGCGCTACCACTAGCGCTGGAGGGGGATAGTGGTCTACCTTGTGGTGCACCGCCTCACACAGCGGTGGTTGTCGCCGCCTTTACAGGTGGCCGTGGGTGATAGCACCACCAAATCCCCCGGTGTTCGCGACTTCCCTGTTTGTTCGACTCGCAGCGCCGTTGCGCTGTCTGTCCACCAGGACGACCCGGAATATGCGGGAGGCCTGGCGGGCGGAGAGAGCACCGTGACGCGCCCCACCTCCGCCCCCGCAAGGAGCCCCTGGTGACCACACCCACCCCCACCCGCGTTCCGGAGGTCGCCCGGAAGCGACCCACGAAGACCCGCAGCAAGACGCTGCGCGTCAGCAGTCGGCCCCCGCTGGCCGTGTCGAGCCTGCGCCCCACCGCCCTCGACTTGAGCCCGGGCCACGAGCACTTGGTGTGCCCGGACTGCGGATGCTGGACCCCGATGACCGGGATCCGCAGCACTCCTCACCTGGTACCGCACCACACCGAGCCCGCTGGCACTCTCGGCCGGCCGCACCGCTGCATCGGCAGCAACCGCCTGCTCACCCTCGACATCGACGCCGACCTGTGGCAGCGGCACTTCGCCCAGGGAGGCGCGGAGACCGGAGCCCGCCGCACCACCAAGGTCCAGCCGTCGAGCCCGCCGCCCCTGCCCTACGGCCTGGCGGGCCTGCCCCGCACGGCTGCGGAGGCGGACCCCACAGCCCCGAAACAGTCGGTCCCGCAAGCCACCCCGAAGGCCGACGCCTCGACGCGTCGTCGGCGCAGCGCCGAGTGGGCCCGTGTCGCGTCGGCCGTCGAGCGGGTCGACGACGATCGCGACCAAGTGCCTGAGGGCGATGCGCCCACCGAGCACGATGTCCCGATCGAGCCGCTGGGCATGGCTTACAAGGTTCTCGCCCACCTCGGTCCCGACGGCGAGCAGCTGGGCGACGAGACCCTGTGGCAACACCACCGCCGCGGTGGCGCGAGCATGGCGCTGGCTCCGGGCCTGCGCCTGGTCTGGCACGCGGACTTGGGGATCTTCGCCGTCGCACAGGCCGAGTCCCGGATCGAGACGACGATCACCCCCGCGACCGTCGGTCAGGTCCTCGCGATCCTCGCCCACAACCAGGCCTGACACACACATTCACCGACCGCGCCCCGCCCGCACTGCACCACACGGGCGGGGCGCGGCCGTACCCGACCACAAGGAGCTGCACCCGTGAACATCAACAACAAGCTCACCCGGCTCAACGCGGCGACCCGTCACATCACGGTCGCCGTCCTGGACGCGGTCGGTACCTCGATCTGCGTGGTCGTCGGCGCCCTGGGCGCGGTCGTTGCGTACCACCACACCACCACCGTTCCCGGTGAGTGGCGGGCCGCGATCGTGGGGGCCGCCGCCGTGATCGCCGCGATCGTCGGCGACGGCG
Source organism: Streptomyces sp. SID3343 (assembly GCF_009865215.1). GTDB lineage: Bacteria > Actinomycetota > Actinomycetes > Streptomycetales > Streptomycetaceae > Embleya. The sequence goes on from NZ_WWJX01000619.1 coordinate 16,111, forward strand.
CGGCCCAGCACATCCTGGGCCCGGTGCATCAGCGTCTGTACTCGGCCCGGCAGGCCAACGAGGAGGGCACGCCGTTGCCGGAGGGCTTGGACGAGCGGCTTGCGCTGCTCGTCGACCGGGACCAGGAGCACATCGCGGCGCGGCGTGCCTACCAGCTCGACACCGCCGGGGTGTGGCTGACCGACCCCGACCTGTGGCAGGCCCACCGCGACGGAGCCAGCATGCATTTCGCCGACGGGTTCCGCCTGATCTGGCACGCGGACGAAACGCCGTACGCCGGCGACGAGTTCACCCTCGCGATGCCCGACTCCCACCTCGAGGTGATCGTGAGCGGGGCGCGGGACCTGAGCCGGTACGTCACGGACCACCTCGCGTACATCGAGGCGCACGACACGGTCCCGGCCTGACCGGACCCCACCCGAATCGCGCGCCCGGGCGGTGACCACTCACCCGCCCGGGCGCTGCCGTCGCCGCCAGGAACCGTCCGGGCCGACACCTTCATCCATGTGTCGGCCCGGACGGCTGTTGGAGCAGCCGGACCCGCGACAGGACATCACTGGAGAGGAACGAACATGACCGAGATCGCCGAGATCATTCGCTACACCGCCGACATCATCGTCACCACGCCGGACGGCCTGGTGCTGCTGATCAAGCGTGGCTGGGCACCGCACGAGGGCGCCTGGGCGCTGCCGGGCGGCCACGTCGACCCCGGAGAGACCAGCCTCGCCGCCGCCGCCCGCGAACTGGAGGAGGAGACCGGGGTACAGGCGACCGCCGGTCACCTGCGCCAGGTCGGTGTGTTCGACCGGCCCGACCGCGACCCGAGGGGCCGCTACGTCACCGTCGCTTACGCCGTCACGGTCCCCGCCGACACCCCGACGCAGCCCGGGGACGACGCGACCGCCACCTGTTGGTGGCCGTTGGACGACCTGCCCCCGCTGGCGTTCGACCACGCCGACATCCTCGCCGCCGCGACGACCTGATTTGCGACGACGTACGAACCGAGCACCCCGGGCGATGCCCCGGGGTGCTCGCGTTCCAGGAACGGTGAGGGCCGACACCTGTACAGGTGTCGGCCCTCACGGCTGCTGGAGCGGCCGGAAAACAGGTGCGGCCCCGGGGTGGAAGCCCGGGACCGCGCGCAGGACACCGTTTGAGAGGAAAACCCTGCGTGAACATCATCGCATCGAACAACAGCGGCGACGACGCCGCGCGGCGGGCCGCCGAGGCCGAGCGCCGCTTCGCCGACGAGCTGCACAAGCGGGCGATGGACATGAAGGCCCGCGCCGCGAAGGCGACGCAGCGGTGAGCGCGGAGGCGCGTCGTCAGGCGGAGGAGGCGCAGCGGCGGGCCGCTGCCGTCCGGGCGGCGGCGGATGCCGCTGCGCGGCGCTTGAAGGAGTCGCAGGACCGGGCCGAAGCGAAGGCGGGCCACTGATGCCGACGACCACCCCGATCCGGCCGCCGGCCAAGCCGAGGCCGACCGATCCGCCGGTGCCCCCGAAGGGGCCCGTCACCGCCGTCGTCACCGACACCACCGGAGGAGAGTAATGGACTGGCGCCACGCGTCTGCTTGCCGGAACGAAGACCCGGAACTGTTCTTCCCGATCGGCAGCACCGGCCCCGCCCTCTTGCAGATCGAGGAGGCGAAGTCGGTCTGCCGTCGCTGCCCCGTGATAGAGCGGTGCTTGGGCTGGGCCCTGGAGTCCGGCCAGGAGGCCGGGGTGTGGGGCGGGTTGAGCGAGGACGAGCGTCGGGCGCTCAAGCGCCGCGCCGCCCGCAACCGCGCCCGCGCCGCCGCCGAGGGCTGATCACCGGTGGCCGACGACGAGAAGCGCCTCCAGGAGCAGCAGGAGCAGGCGTTGCGGCGCCGGGTGCGTGAGGCCAACGCCCGGTCGGCGGCAACGGCGCGGGCCGCGAACGAACACCGCCGCGCCGACGCCGACCGGGACTGAGGTTCGGCGCGTGCCGAAGAGCGGCCCGGGTGGGGGCCGGCCCCCGAAGCCTTCGGGCCCGCGGGGACCAACCCCCACCCGGCCGGACCCGAAACCCCGTACCTGACTACATGAACGCGGCGGGCCGGTGCTCGAATCACCGGCCCGCCGCTCGGCGAACCCCCACAGACAGACAGAGGAGTCACCGTGAAGTACAGGATGCCCGGACCCGCCGACCCCCCGATCCCGATCCCGATCCCCTGTGCCGTCCCGGCCGGGCTCGCCGCCGTCCTGGCGGTGCCCGTCGACCTGGTCGACGGCGTGCCCGGCGCGTCGGGCCGGGTGTGGAGCCTGCTCGACATCAACCCGTGCCGCGCCCACGCCGCGCGGGCCTTGATGGACACCGTGACGCCCGGCCCGAGCGGCCTGGACACGGTCCTGCTCGTGGTGTCCGTGCCCGAGCCGGACGGGGCCGCGTGAGCGCCCGCCTCCGGTGCCGCCGGGCGGCCTGGACCACCGCGCTGGTGCTGATCGGGCCCCTCGCGCTCCTCGCCGTCGGCGTGAGCATCGTGATCGAGTGGTTGGGCGACCACGCCCTCCTCGGCCGCAAGGTCCTCGTCTGGGCATCCGCGTTCGGTGATCTCGTCGCCGAACCGCTGTGCGACGTCGTCGACACCTGCCTCGACCGCCAAGCGGCCCTGGGCGGCACCGGCCTGTGGATCCTGCGCCCCTGGGACGAACGCCACGACATCCGCGCCGCGGAGCCCGACGACCACCGCTGACCACACCCCGTCGGCCCGGGGCGGGCCGCACCGGACACGATCCGGTACGGCCCGCCCGGACCGGACGTCTCGTTGACGGCTGCCCCCACCACCGCGCCCCCGGGTCGCGGTGGTGAGGAGAACCGCCAACCCGCGCCGCGCCGGTTCGGTGTCGGTGTGTCGGTCGGCCACGATGGTCGATCGCGGCCCCGCCCCGAACCGGTCGGGTCTGTGCCCGTCGCTGTACCCACACCTCGGATGGAGAGAGATGACGACGACGATCGACCCGCCGGGCACGGCGCCCGGCCGGGCTGCCGCTTCGACTTCGACGACCCGGCCCGCCCCTTCCACGACTTCGGTCGGGTCTTCCGCGACTCGGCCCGCCGCTTCCACGACTCGCCCGACCGCTTCTGCGACCGGCCCCGAGGCTCCCGCGCGGTACGTCCTCGACACTGCCTCCGAGCGGGCCGAGAGGCACCTTGCCTTTGCGACTTCGGAGGCCCCTTCCACGACTCGCCCTGCGGCTTCTACGACTCGCCCCACTCCTTCTACGACTTCGGTCGGTCCTTCTGCGACTTCGGCGGACACCGGTCGGGGGGTGAAGATCACGCTGGGGATCGCGTCCGCACTCGGCGGGTGCGTGATGGGCGCCGCCGGCTTCTACCTCTCCTTCGGGAACCTCAGTTCCGCCGGCCACACCGTGTTCGGGTTCTCCACCGGCGACGCCAGGATCTTCGCGGTCGGCGTGGACGTGGCGATCGTGACCTGTCTGGTCCTGGACCTGTTCATGGCGTGCATCCGCACCTCCTGGCCGCTGCTGCGGGTCCTCGCGCACGGCATGACGGCGGCGAGCATCTACTTCAACGCCGCCGCCCACGGTGCGATCGCCGACAACCTGGACAAGGCCGCGAGCCACGGCCTGATGCCGGTCCTGTTCGTCATCGGGGTCGAGGCCGGCCGCCGGATCCTGGTCCACCAGGCCGCGCTCCCGGCCGACCACGACGTCATCCCCGGCCACCGCTGGGCACTGGCGCCCCGCCCGACCTGGCGCATCTTCCGCGCGATGAAGCTGTGGGAGGTCGGCTACGCCGAGGCCATGGACCGCCAACGCGAACGGGCGATCTTCAACGCCTGGAACGAGTACAAGCAGGAACTGGGCAAGGCCCGCCTTGCCGAGGGCAGCCCCGAGGCCTTGGCCCGACTGCCCGGAAAGCTGGAGCCGTTCGGCCTGACCGTGGACGAGGCCCTGGCCCTGCCCGACCACATGGCCCGCCAGGAACTGCGGCGCCGCCAGGAGTCCGACCGGCGCGCCCGCGAACTGGAACTCGACACCGAGCGCGCCCAGCACGAGGCGGAGAAGGCCCGCATGGCGCACCGCAAGGAGATGGCGACGCTGCGGGCGGACCTGACGACGACCGAGGGCGTGGCCGGGGCGCAGGCCCGCGGGGCGGTCGCCGAGGCCGAGGCGCGGGCGGACGTCCGCTCGCGCGCGATCGCCGAATTGGGCGACGCGGCGGAGGAGAGGCAAGTCGCAGAAGAGCGGCGGCGAGTCGCAGAAGAGCGGGCCCGGGTCGCAGAAGCCGACAAGCGCGCGGCGGCCGACGCCGCGCTCGCGGAGGTCGAGAAGCAGCGCGCCGCGCAGGCCCGGGTGCGAACGGCGGAGGCCGAAGCCCGAGTCGCAGAAGCCGAAGCGCGAGTCGTCGAAGCCGAGAGGCAAGTCGCAGAAGAGCGGCTCCGAGTCGCCGAGAACACCCGGCGGGCGATCGAGGCGGAGGACGTCGCGAGTCTGACCCCGCACCAGCGGCGGGTCCGCCTCGTCGCCCGGATGATCCTCGCGGCGGCCCCGGCGGACGTCGAGCTGGCGGCGATCGAGAAGGCGATCGGCAAGACCGCGAGCACCGCGTCCACGACGAAGGCCGCGGCCGTCGCCCTGGTGGCCGCCGGCTACGACCCGGCCACGGGACACGACCCGGAGGTGCCCGCCCGCGACTGACCCGGCACCGACACACGAGCAGTACCGCGCGAGGGACGGCCCCGATCCGGGGGCCGTCCCTCGCGCGTTCCCGCCCGCATCAAGGAGGAGAACCCGTGTGTGAATTCGAGGACTTCGAGGACCCCGCCGCGGCTGCGCGCCGCCGGGAGATGGAACAGATGCACGCCGCCTACGAGGAGATGGACATGAACGAGTACGCCGCGTTCATGGCCGAGATGGACGCCCGCGACGCCGAGCGCGAGCGGGACTGACCCGCCCGGCTGCTTTTCCGCCCGCCCGTCCGGCCTCGCGCCGGCCGGGCGGGCGGGATGGACGCCGAAGCGCCCCGCCCCGCCCCGATCCGTTCCGATCGGCCGGCCCACCCGGGCCGCCACGAAGGAGACCCAGTAGTGAAGAGCACCGACAAGGCGCCGGCCCCGACGCCCGAGGCCCGCGCGGCGTGGCTGCGCAGGGTGGCCGCCGACCCGGACGAGTGCGCCGCCTACATGGCGAGCGTGCAGCGCAACCTGTTGTGCGTGAGCGCCGACATGTCGGCCCTCGCCCGCGAGATCCGGGTACGCCTGCGCGGCGACCACATCGAGGGCGACCGGTTCTGGGACGCCCGTTGGCGCGCCCGGCCCGTCGAAGGCGCGATGGGCGACATCCTGGAGCATTTCGACGCCCTCGCGGACGCCCTGGAAAAGACCGCCCGCAAGCGCCGTGCCTACGCCGAGAAAATGCACGACATCCCGGAAAAGCGCCGTGCCCGAGCCCTCGCCCGGGAACGGAAGAACAATCCCGCGCTGAGGCCCGCGCCGCCGCTCGCGAATCCGGGGAACGACCCGCGATTGCAATCGGGTGGGAATGCGGGTTATGCTGCTTCTCCGAGTTCGCTCTACGACTTGGGTCGTGAGTCGGCGTGAAGGCCCCGCTGACCAGTGCCGAACTTCGCCGGGAGAAAACCCGCGAATGGCGCAAGAGGGAATTGCAGGAAGCCCGCGAACGTCGTGGCGAGCAGGGCGCGATGGAATTCTGGTTGCGTCTGGTCCGCACCGCGATTGCGAAAGAGGCGAAAGCCGGCCGGGCCGATGTGTGGCCGGCGTACGCGTTGATCTCCCGTCTGGTGCTGACCGCGATCCAGCGGCGCGCGGCGGGCGACGCGAGGATCTGGACCGACCTGCTGCGGTACGCCGAGCAGGTCGTCGACCGGCATCCGCCCCACCACTGACCCGCCCTCGTACGAGGCCCCCGCGAAGCGCCGCGGGGGCCTCGCGCGCGTAATGCGTGCACGTGTGCACGTGCACGCGCGTGCACACGAGGGCCCCTCGTTTGTCAAGTCCAGGAAGGAGTGCCGTGGCCACCGACGACGACGGCCCCACCGACCCCCCGCCGAGCGGCGACGGGCGGCTGATCCAGTTCCCCGGCGCGGACCACGCGGACCACTACGTGCCGCCGCCGATCCCCGACTACCCCGACCCCGACCCGTCCGACGAAACGGAGCCGGAAAGCGAGCCGGAAAGCTTCCGGGAATTCGCTTTCGTGGTGCCCGCGATTCCCGATCCGGCGGACACCGCCGCCCGCGAAACCGCGCGGCCGACGCGGAATGCGGGGGCCGATGCGAACTCGAATCCCGATTCCGACGACGAAATGGATTCCGAATCCGAATCCGAATATCCGCGCACGTTCACCGACCGCGTCGGCGACTGGATCGACTACCGGATCGCGCGCGGTCACGCCCGTATGGAGGAAGAGCGCGCATTCCGCGAGGCCGAATTGGCGCGGAAGGTCGCACTGCTGGAATCGCGGACCGGACACGAGACCGCGATGGCCAAGCACAACTCCAAGCTGAAGCAGGCCGGGGTGAAAGGCCGCGCCGACCGGGCCGGGAACGACAGCGGCCGGCTCGCGGCGGGGGGCCACGCGGGCGGCGGTTCCGGGCGCTCCGGAGCCGGGTCCGGGTCCGGCCGGTCGGGGTCGGGGTCGGGTGGCGGTCGCGGATCCGGTTCGGGCGGCGGCACCGGCGGCGGGAAGTCCGGCGGTCCGTCCGGGAAGACGGGCGGTTCGTCGGGCGGAACGGGCGCCGGCAAGTCGGGCGGCCCGTCCGGCGGGTCCTCCGGTGGCAAGTCGTCCGGCAAGTCGGGCGGTTCGTCGGGCGGGAAGTCGGGCGGTCCGTCCGGTGGTGGTTCGTCGGGCGGGAAGTCGGGCGGTCCGTCCGGCGGGTCGTCCGGGAAGTCGGGCGGTTCGACCGGCGGGAAGTCGGGTGGAACGGGCGCCGGGAAGTCGGGCGGTCCGTCCGGCAAGTCCGGCGGGTCGTCCGGTCCGTCCGGCGGAGGTTCGTCGGGCGGGAAGTCCGGTGGTCCATCGTCCGGCAAGTCGGGCGGGAAGTCGTCCGGTCCGTCCGGAGGTTCCTCGGGCGGTCCGTCCGGGGGCGCTTCGTCCGGTCCGTCCGGCGGGAAGTCGTCCGGGCCGTCCGGCGGTGGGAAGTCGGGTGGCCCGTCCGGCGGTTCCGGTGGCGGGAAGCCCGGCGGTGGTGACGGCCGCAAGGGCTCCGGGAAGGGCCCTGCACGCCCTGGAGACGGGCCGGATGTCCCGCCCTCGGGCAAGGAGAAGGCCCGGGGCGGGAAAGGCCGCGACAAGGTCGCACAGGGCCCGGAGGGTTTCGGTGACGTCGACTGGGTGGCGGCGGACGCCGCCGCCGACGCCATCCACCAGGGCGACTTCGAGAAGGCGGGCCGGCTGATCGGCGCCACCTCCGACCCGAAGGCGACCGGCGCGGCTGCCTTCGACCTCCTCGACCACGACAGGGTGCGCAAACGCGCCGCCCAGGCACACAAGGACAAGGCCAAGGGCAAAGGCGACGACGGGATCGACTGGGAACGCGCCCGCGCCGCCGCGCACGCCGCGAACGTGGGCGATTTCGTCCGCGCCTGGAGTCTGCTCCCGCACGGGCCCGGTGACCGCGCGACCGCCCGCGCCGCGTGGGACCTCATGCACGACGATGTCCGCGCCCTCATGCGGATGAGCGCGGACGAACGGGCCGACATCATGCGCGCCCGCGCCGCCCGCGACCACGCCCGCGACCGCGCCCACGACCGTGCCGAAAGCGCCCGCGCCCGCCAGGCCACCGCCGAAGCCGCGCACGCCGAGGCGGCGGCGCGCCGCGCGGAACGCGCCGCACGCCGCGAACAGGCAGCCGCCGACCGCGAACAGACAGCCGCCGACGCCGGGCGCGCCGGGCGTTGGGAACGGCTGCGCACGTGGCTGCACGGCGGGGCACGCGACACCGACCGGCCCCCGCCCGACGACGCCGAGCCCCTGCGGTGGGACATGGAAGTCGTCACCGACCCCCCGCCCCCGCCGCCCGCCACAGAGGTACCGGCGCTGGGCCCGGCACCGACCCGGCACCCTCCCCGGCCCGGGACGACCCGGCCCGAACCCGCCGCGCCGACGGACGACCCGCCGACTCCGGACTCG
>NZ_WWJX01000620.1 GCF_009865215.1 Streptomyces sp. SID3343
GGCCGCGAAGCCACCGTCGGGCGCCGCGCCGCCGATCGCCGTCGACCCGCCGGCAGCCGCGGGCACACCGACGGCCGCCGACACACCGACAGCCGCCGACAAACCGACCGTCGCCGGCAGGAAGTCGACGGTGCCGTTCGACGTGAGACGCGTCGCCGCCTCCGCCGCCCCGTCCGATCCGGGGCCGGGAATCAAACTGCGCAGACCACGAGGCACGGCGGGCACTGTCATGCCTCGAAAGTTAGTGGAAAAGCCGCCTGTTGTTCTCGCGGCAGACGTGAATTCCTCCGGTCGAGTGGCGATTTCCCGGCCCGGAGGACCGTTTTCCTCCTGCCGGACGACGACCCTGTCGGAATGGGCCGCTAACGTTCCCGCCATCCTGGTCACGGGCGCCCTGCGCCTTGTGCCGCACGGCAGTTGACGGGGTGCCACACACCTGAGCCGCAATCGTGATCGTCGTGTCGACGGCAGTCGCGACGTCGGTCGCGAAAGCGGTCGCCCGGGCGCGGTTTTGTAGGGCACCGACGGAAAGCGAAGGGGAACGAACGTGGGATGGATCCCGGCGGGCGATTACGAGGTCGCCCTCGACGACGGCAAAGTGGTCTGCCGCAACGCCAAGGGCCGACAACTGAAGTCGGTGCCGAGCAAACTTTCCGAGGATCCGGCCGTGATCGGCCTGCGCCAACTCGTCGAATGGCTGGAACGACACGATCGCGCGTGCCTGGCCGCCGTCGAGGCGTGGATGATCGGCTCGGTTCCCGTGCTCGTCTCGGTGCTGTCGCGAGTGTGGCCCGACCCGTCCTGGCAGGCCGTCCTGCGTGACCTCGTGGTGACCGCCGAGGACGGGGACACCGTCGGCTTCCTGCGCGGAGCCGATCCCGAGCGGGGGGTGGGCATCGTCGACCTCGACGGCGACACCGTCTACGTCGACCCCGAGACGGTGCGCATCCCGCACCCGGTACTGCTGGGCGACCTGGACGACCTGCGTGAGTTCGCCGTCGAACTGGGCGTCGAACAGCGCGTGGGGCAGCTGTACCGCGAGGTGTGGCACCGGGCCGCCGACCCGGAGGACGGCAAGCGCACCTCCGTCGAGGAGTTCTCCGGCGGGCGCTACGACCAACTGCGCTTCCTGATCGGCCGGGCCACCCAGCTCGGCTACCAGGTGCGCGGCGGTCAGGCCGTGTGCGCCGTGCTCGACGGCGGGCGCGAGATCGAGGCCCGGATGTGGCTGGGCGACTACGACGGCTACGAGTCCACCGAGACCGGCGCGGTCTCGTGGACCGAACGGGGCCAGGCCCTCACCCTCGACCGGGTCCCGCCGGTGGCGTGGTCGGAAGGCATGCGCATGGGCGCCGCGCTGTACGCGGGCCGCACGATCGAGACGACGGAGACAGCGGCATGACGACCCCCGACACGACCACCCGTGACACCAAGGCCGCCGTGGACGCGGCCCGCACGCTGCTCGACGCGGGCGCCGTACTGCCCCCGGCCACGCTCACCGGCGACGACGTGGACACGCTGACCGTGCGCACGTACACGCACGCCGTCCTCGCGGACCGGCCGATCGTGCGCCTGGTCCCCGCCACCCTCGGCGACGCCGAGGATCTCGCGCTCGGCTTCCTGGGCCTGGCCCGCGACGAGGACGTGCCCGAGGTCGGCCAGGTCCGCCGCGAAGCGCTCGGATTCCCCGCCTGGGCGCTCGTCAACGACCCCGCGAACGGCCACCACGCGCTCGCCCTGGTCCGCGACATCGAGCGGTTGGACCGCCAGGCCAAGACCAAGCCGGGCAGCGCCAAGGAGGGCTTCGAGGCGCTGGCGACCCGACTCGGCCGGGCCGTACCGCACTTTTTGCCCACGTTCCACGAGCAGGCCGCGCGGATCTTCCTCAAGCACGACAACACGACCTACGCGTCGGCGTTCTTCGGCAAGGCCCGCGAGGCCGAGCGCGTGCACAACCTGGCGATCGAGGAGGAGCGCCTGCGCGCGGTGTTCCTGGAGTTCGCGTTCGCCGGCGCGCTCACCGCCAAGGCGCTCAAGGAGCACGCCAAGGCGCTGACCAACCGGCTGGGCCCGCGCGAGGCGTGGGTGCAATTTCGCCAACTCGCCGTCGAGCGCTGCACCGCGGGCATGCCGCCGTACGCCGGCCTGGCCGAGGACGCCCGCGCGCTGATCCGCGCGTCCGGCGGCGACACCGAGACCGACGAACGCGCGTTGCTGCGCGAACTGCTCGCCACCCCCGCGATCGCCCGCGCGCCGCTGTCGTTCTGGAAGGTCAACCGCAAGCCGCTGGCCGCGCTCGCCGCCGCCGAACCCGACACGCGGCAACGCCTGCTGGAGATCCTGCCGACGCCCGGCGGCTCCACCGAGGCGGCCGACCTCGACGGCTTCTGGCTCGACCTGCTCACCGAGGCCGGCGTCGTGGACCTGCTCGTCGCCGGCGACACACTCGCGCCCGGCGCCCGCGCCCAATGGATCTCCCGCTGGGCCACGCACCGCCAACGCGGCTGGCGCCCCGGCCCGCGCTGCGAGCGCACGCTGAGCCTGGTCACCCGGATGGCCGACGCCCTGCGCGCCGAGGAAACACCCGTCACGCTGTTCACCGGCGGCGGGTGGCGCACCGGCGTCGACGTCGACCTGCTCGACCTCGTACTCGCCGAGCGGATACCGCTCACGCCGCCGCAGGACAACGCCTGCATCGGACTCGACGAATGGTGGGACGACAGCCGCGACGGCCGCCGCGACCTCGCCGCCGTCGCCGCGGACGCCGCGCACGCGCCCCTGCTGCACCAAGGCGTCGGCGCCTGCAAGCGCCACGAGAAGACCGCCGCCCACCCGGTCCTGCGCCCCGTGCTCGCCGCGTGGCTGACCGAGCGGGCCGCCGACCTCGCCTCGGCCACCGGATTGCCCGCCGCCGAGCAGGCGTTCGGCGCGATCAACGAGTTCCGCGACGTGGTCGCCGACGTGACCCCCGACGTGGTCGAGCGAGTGCGCGCGTACGACGCCTCCGCGCTCCTGGCGAGCACGCTGCGTGCCGGTGTGTACGACGAACTCGGTTGGCCCGCGCTCGACGAGGCGGCCGAACTGCTCGGCGCCGGTGTCCCCGGCAACGTCGAACTCGACGTCGACGAGGCGTGGCCCGCGCTCGTGCTGTCCACCAAGAAGCGCGCGATCGTGGTCGGCCCCGAGGGCATCCTGCTCGACCACGAACCGCGCGTGCCCAAGGACCACAACTCGTGGCAGCACACCCGCTACCGCTACGTCGACGGGCAACTCCTGGTCGCCTGGTACAACAAGAACTACGACTGGGAGGGCTACTGGTCCTCGCGTCCCGGCGAGACCTTCCTGCTCGACGGCGACGGCCCCAACAGCGGCTCCGACAGTCACCCCGCGGTCTCGCTCGCGCTGCCCGACGGCGGTCGAGCCACCGGCGGACGCCCCCTGCACGCCGGTGACACCAAGCTCCCGCCGCGCCGCGCCCTGCTCACCGACGGCATCGCCCACTGGTCGCTCGACCACGACCGCAGCGACCGCAAGTGGACCGAGTACGACCCGACCACCGGCGCGCACGGCCGCGCGTCGCTGCCCGCCCCCTTCGCCGCGGCCGTCGCCGACGGCGGCTCGCTGATCGCCGAGGCGTGCGAACTGCTCCCGCTGCAGCCCGGCCTGGAGCACAGCCCGTTCGGTACCGACGGCACACTGCTCGGCCGCTGGGTCCGAGTCGACGGCGACACGGTGACCACGGGCTCGGTCGACGGCACCACCGTGACGATCCCCGCCCGCAACCACCGCAACTGGGACAATCGGCCGCAGGACGTCCCGCTCGGCACCCTGCGCCTGCCCGGCGGCGCGGCCCCCACGGTGATCGCCACCCGCGAGCACATCGCGCTGTGGGCGGGCGACGTCCACCTGGGCAACTGCACGACGTACAAGCGCGGCCGGGGCATCGCCGCGGGCAGCCCGCTGGTGCCGCCGCGCTCCTTCTGGCACGCGCTGCGCCCGCGCGACGAGAGCGGCTCGATCGCGCTGCGCACGCTCGCCGACGACAAGGTCGCCGAACTGGTCGCCGCCGTCCAGGCCGACCACGACCGGGCCTATCACGAGTACGGCGAGGCCAAGGCCGCCGGCCGGAAGCCGACCCTGCCCGCACTCGTGCGGGTCGAGCCGATCCGACGGCTGCTGCCCGAGGTCACCCACCCCGGTCTGGCCTTCGGCGTCGCCTCGCTCGCCCGCGACACCGCCAAACTCGCGGAGCGGCTGCGCGCGTTCGGCAAGATCGAGAAGAAGAAGGTCCGCGCGCTGCCCACCGGACCCGAGCACGGCGGCGACAACGACCTGCGCGAGGCCCTCTCCGGGGTGATCAACACCGGCTACTACGGCTTCTCGTCGTCCTCGTGGACGGTGCTCGAACACATCACCTCCGTCGCCCGGACGCTGGCCTCGACCGATCGCCCCCAGACCTGGACGACGTCGACCGGCAAGCTGGGCGAACCGCGATTCGGCTGGCACCCCCTGCTCGACCTGCGCGCCGGTGTGGCCGCCCGAGCCCTGTCGCCGTTCACCCCCGAGGCGCACCGCGCGTCGCTGCTGCTGATCCTCGAAGCGCTCGCCACCGGCCCGCTCGGCGACCCCGCCGGCACGCTGCGCAGGGTGACCCTGTGCGAGCCGGTCGAGGAGAACAAGAAGCAGCGCAACCGCAAGGGCGAGATCCTGCGACGCGGCGACCGCACGGTGATCTTCCTGGACAGTCAGTACACCTACAACCAGAACAACCACTGGGTCGCCCTCGACCACGACCCCTCGAAGAACTTCGAGGCGATCGACGGCTTCACCACCCACGAGGAGCACCGCTACACCGAGCCGCTCTCGGCGGCCCGGATCACCGCCCTGGTCCGCGGCGTGCGCGAACACGGGCCGGTACCGGTCCGCCCCGAGTCGGTGCCGGCACTGGTCGAGGGCACCGGACTGGGCCGAGCCGAGGCGAGCGTCCTGCTCTCCGGCCCGCCCGCCGACGAACTCGACAAGGACCAGCGGGCGATCCTGGGACTCAAGGCCACCGAGGCCAAGAACGCCCGTGCCCAACTCGCCCGCCTCGACGGCAGCGCGCGGGCCAGGGTGCTCGCCGCGCTCGTGCCGGCCGCGCCCGAGGATGTCCACACCCTGTGGACGACCGGCTTCGACATCGCGGCGACCATCCGGGCGTGGGAGGTCGAGTTCGGCCGGGTGCTGCGGCTGCCCGAGGACGTCGCGGCCGACCTTCGCGGCGTGGCGTCCTACGGAGTGGACACCGTCCTGGCACCCGAGTCCCATGCCTGGATCGTCGGCACCTCGACGCACAAACTCGACAAGGACGGGCAGTTGCGCGCGTCCGACGGCGCCAACGTGCCCAGCTCCAGCGCCCTGGCCATGACGGTGACCGCACTCGCGTGGCTCGCCTACCGACTGCCCTACGGCGACCCGCTGCGAGCCCAACTGCCGCACGTGCTCGACCTGTTGCGGGGGCGCCTCGCCGACCCGGGCCTCGTGCTCGACCTGGACGTCGAATACTCCGACGGCAAGCCGACCGCGCCGCGCGTGCGCGAGGCCGCCGGACTGGCCGAGCACGGCGGCGCCGACGCCGACGGGATCGTCCGCATCGACGACCGCCTCCTCCTCACCCCCTGGTACAACGGAAGCGAATTCACCTACGTACGCCCCGCCGGATTCACCGGCGCGGACGACCCGTGGTTCGACCGCCTGATCGGCCTGCGCGGCGAATCCTCCAACGGACTCACCGCCCTGCGCCGCATCCTGGACCCCGCGTTCGCCCGCCTCCTCGCCGCCGACGGGCCCGCCGGCCTGCCCCAGGACCCCACGCACGTGGTGCCCGAACTCGTCGCCGAGGTCGCCAAGACGCACGGGATCGGCGAGGACGCCGCGACGCTGTACCTGCAACTGCTCGCCCTCCCGGACCCGACCGACCGTCAGGTCGCCCGCTGGACCGGCTGGAAGCCCGCGCGGCTGAAGAAGGCCCGAGCCGAACTGGCCGCCACCGACCTCGTCGTCGAGGCCAAGCGCGAACGCGCCGGCCGCACCCTGTTCCTGCCCGGCGGTTGGAACGCGCTCAAGTCGCCCCAACTGCCCGTCGAGACCTGGAAGGACGGCCTGTACGACCGGGCGTACGGTAGCGCCGTCGTCCCCGAGAACCCCGTGCCCGAGCTGTTCCGACGGGCCTGGCAGCGGGTTCAGGACGGCGACGCACCCGGCTTCGAGCAACTCGTCACCCGCACCACCCGGAAGGGCCGCCGCTGATGGCAACCGCTGTGGAAACACCCTTGCCCGCCCGACAGATACAACCCCCGGAGGACCTGTTCGCAACCGAACTGGCCTTCCTCGCCGCGTACGACAGCGGGCCGCGCCCGCCCGCGTGGCGGCTCACCCCGCGGGCCGTGGTCACCTTCGTGATGGGCAGCGGCGACGAACTCAAGCTGCCCGAAGCGGTCCCCGGACTGCCCCGCACGCTGACCGTCGGCGCCAAGTTCGTCGGTGATCGCGCGCTCGTCGAACGCTGCGTGGTCACCCTCGCGGGAGAGCGCGGTCTGCTCCTGGTCGGCGAACCCGGCACCGCCAAGTCGATGCTGTCCGAGCTGCTCGCCGCCGCCGTGTGCGGCACCAGCGGGCTCACCGTCCAGGGCACCGCCGGCACCACCGAGGACCAGCTCAAGTACGGCTGGAACTACGCGCTCCTGCTCGCCCAGGGCCCCAGCCGGGGGGCGCTCGTTCCCTCGCCGGTGCTCACCGCGATGACCACCGGCGGCGTGGCGCGGATCGAAGAGGTCACCCGCTGCCTGCCCGAGGTGCAGGACGCACTCGTGTCCTTGCTGTCCGAGCGCCGGATCGCGGTACCCGAACTCGCGGGCAGCGCCGACGCGCAGGTCCACGCCGCCCCGGGCTTCACCCTGATCGCCACCGCGAACCTGCGCGACCGGGGCGTCTCGGAGATGTCGGCGGCGCTCAAGCGCCGGTTCAACTTCGAAACGGTCGGCCCGATCGGCGACCACGACGCGGAGATCGCGCTGGTCCGGCGCCAGGCCAAGGCCGCGGTCGAACGCACGGGCACCGCGTACACGGTCGACGACACGGTCCTGGAGGTGCTCGTGACGGCCTTCCGCGACCTGCGCACCGGCCGCTCGGCCGAGGGTTGGGAGATCGAACGCCCGTCCACCGTGCTGAGTACCGCGGAGGCGGTCTCGGTCGCGTCCTCGCTCGCCCTCGCGGCGGCGTACTTCCCCGGCGACCGGGACGTGCTGGGCCTGCTCCCGGGGCACCTGCTGGGCGTTGCCAAGAAGGACGACCCGGCCGACGCGGACCGCCTGTTGTCCTACTGGGACGCGGCGGTGCGGCGCCGCGCGGAGCACGGCTCCGCGACCTGGCGCACCCTGTGGGATCTGCGCGGAGTCCTGGAGGGCTGAGCACGTGTCATCGAACGCAACGGGCGGGCCCGTCGACGAGGCCCGCCCGGCCGCCGCGCGCTTGGCCGCGGCCCGACAGCCGTATCTGATCGGCGTGCGCCACCACGCGCCGTCGCTGGCCGCCGCCGTACCCGCACTCCTCGACGGCGTACGTCCCGACGTCGTGCTGATCGAGCTGCCGCGCGAGGCCGCGCCGTGGCTGGAATGGCTCGCCCACGAGGACACCCGGGCCCCGATCGCGCTCGCCGGCAACGGCCCGCACGGGCTCGGGTTCTATCCCTTCGCCGACTTCTCGCCGGAACTCGCGGCACTGCGCTGGGCCGCTCGCAACGGCGTCCCGGTACTGCCGTGCGACCTGCCGCTGGGACACCCCGGATGGGACCGCGCGGACAGCGTGGCCGACGGCGAGGGGGGCGGCGAGGTCGGCGGTCTGCGGGCGGTGCTGCGCGACCGGCTCAGCGGGCGCGCGGGCGACGACCTGTGGGACCGGCTCGT
>NZ_WWJX01000621.1 GCF_009865215.1 Streptomyces sp. SID3343
CGTACCACGGTCTTCTGCGGAGACGGACCGTGCCGGCCCTCGATCCGCGCCTCCTCCACCCGGCAGGCACCGCAGCGGCACGAACCGGTCCCCGTCCGCGGGGGTGGCACTTCGACCACCAACGCCGACCCCGGGTGCGACGCAGGAGCGCAGGGCCCGCTCCTCGACCGGTCCGTACGAGTGGTTTCGAACCGCGACACGGTGCTCCTCGCCGTGGGGGCGGTTACGCCGAGGGACCCTGAGACGGTCAACGAGCGACTACACGAAGGGCGGAACGATGCAAGAGATGCCGGGACTTCCCGTGATCCTCACCCTCCTCGCCGACGAGGTGGCGGGCCTTGAGGAGTGGCGCATGGAGCTCGCCGAAGGCGACACCGACTGACGGTTTCCGTACTCGGGCGGCGGGGCGTTCCGATTTCACGGCTCGCCGCCCATCGCGTGGAGGAGACCTGGAGAGCGTGAGCGACGAGTGCGTTCGACGGCAACCGATCCTGGAACGGATCCACGGCCGGACGGTCGCCGACCCCTACCGATGGTTGGAGAACGACGGTACGGCCGAGTGCGCCCGGTGGCTCGCCGGGCAGGAGCAACTGCTCGTGCGACACACGCCCGCGTCGCAGACCCGAACGCGAGCGGCTTTTCGAGCGTTGCTGAGTCGGTCGACGGAGCGTGCGGGCGCGGTGGTGTCGGCACCGGTGGTGCGTGGACGGCGGCAATTCTTCATGCGTCAGCGGATCGGGCAGGAGATGCCCGTGCTGGTCGCCGCGGTCGAGGGGGTGGGCGCCGAGGCCGGGAAAATCCTGCTGGATCCGGTGGCGCTCGACCCGTCCGGCGCGACGTCGCTGTCGGCGTGGCGTCCTTCGTGGACCGGGCGGTTGCTGGCGTTTCAGACGGCGGCCGGAGGTGCCGAAGCACCGCACCTGCGGGTGCTGGACGTGGCGAAGGGTCGTGTCGTGGACGGCCCGCTCGCCCTGGGCCGGCCGTCCGCGGTGGCCTGGCTTCCCGACGACAGCGGCTTCTACTACGTGACGGGGTCGCCCGCGGAACCCCGCCGGGTGCGGTTGCACCGCATCGGCAACGACCCCACGCGCGATCCCGTCGTATGGGAGACGGGGATGCGTCACCTGTCGGTGTCGCTGGGCCCCGAGGGTCGCTGGCTGGTGGTGAGTGCCGCTCCGGGCGCGCAGACCGGCAACGAGCTCAGGCTGGCGGACCTGTGGACCACCGCGGCCTGCGGACGAGACCCGGAGAACCCTGAACTGGTGACCGTCCACGACGGGACGTCACAGGGCAGCAGCGCTCTGGTCAAGGCGGGCCCACGCGGGCTGTTGTACGCCGTCACCGACGCGGAGGCGCCACGCGGCCGGGTGTGCGTCGTCGATCCGGCCGTGCCCCGGTCCTCGGCGTGGACCACCGTCGTCGAGCCCGGCCCCGACGCCGTGTTGTCCGCGTGTACCGCCCTGACCGATCCGGCCGGCGGACAGGTGAGGCTGCTGGTGAGCACGGTGGGCAACGGCGTGCCCCGCCTGGCGCTGCACGACGTGACGGGCCGGCTGCTCACGGACATTCCCACGCCCGGGTCGGGGCCGGGCACGATCAGTGGGCTCAGTACGCCGCCCGGAGACGCCGACCGGGTGTGGTTCCGATACACCGACTTCGTCACTCCTTCCACCGTCCACCGTTTCGACCTGGCCGAGGGACGTTGCCTGCCCGAGGAAGGGTCGGCGAGCGGGACGACTGCCATCCGGCGCTCGCCGCTCGTGTCCCGCCGACAGGAGCCGGTCGTACGGCAATTCACCTATCCTTCCGAAGACGGCACCCCCGTCGGCCTGTACGTCATTGCCCCGCCGGGCTCGCACGGGCCTCGCCCCACCCTGCTGACCGCCTACGGCGGCTTCGGCGCCTCCGCAGCCCCCGCCTACTCACCCACCATCGCCGCGTGGGTGAGAGCCGGCGGAATCTACGCCGTGGCCGGAGTGCGCGGCGGCGGCGAACAGGGCACCACGTGGCACGCAGCCGGAAGCGGACCCAACAAGCCGCAC
Organism: Streptomyces sp. SID3343; assembly: GCF_009865215.1. Lineage (GTDB taxonomy): Bacteria > Actinomycetota > Actinomycetes > Streptomycetales > Streptomycetaceae > Embleya. The sequence goes on from NZ_WWJX01000621.1 coordinate 2,043, forward strand.
GCGTTCGCGGACTTCGCCGCCGCAGCCCGCCGGCTGGTCGACCAGGGCCTGACCACCCCTCGGCAACTCGCCGTCAAAGGCGCCTCCCACAGCGGCCTGATGGTCGCCGTCGCCATCACTCGCAATCCCGAGCTCTACGCGGCCGCCGTCTGCTCCGACGCCGTCACCGACATGGTCCGCTATCCCCTGTTCGGCCTGGGCGCCTGGTGGGCCGAGGAGTTCGGCACACCTCACGAACCCGACCAACTCGACGCCCTGCTCGGCTACTCCCCCTACCACAACGTCCGACCGGGCATCCATTACCCGGCCGTCCTCCTCACCAGCCCCCGCATCGACCCCCGCGTCGGCGCCGCCCACATGCGCAAATTCACCGCTGCCCTCCAACACGCCACCGGGTCCGGCAAACCCGTTCTCCTGCGCACCGAGGACGGAGTCGGACACGGACCTCGCACCGCGACCCGCCAGGTCGACCTGCAAAGCGACGTCCTGGCCTTCTGCGCCGAACACACCGGTCTCGTTTTGTGATGCCGCGAGGGCGGGCGAGCGTCGATGCGAGCAATCCGGTCGTCCGCGGGGAGCGGGGCCGCGTCGTCCTTCCGGACCACCACGGCGGCCACGACGTTCGCGTCCGGCGGCCCGGCGGCCCGGCGCGTCCGG
>NZ_WWJX01000622.1 GCF_009865215.1 Streptomyces sp. SID3343
GCGCACCCCGCACCGCCGGAAGCGACCGTGGCGGCAGCGCCCGTCGCGCCCGCCACCCCGATCCGGCCGCCGCAACCGGGCCCGGCCGAGCGCGAGTTCACGGTCAGCCCCGAGGACGCCCCCTGGGTCCTGGACCACTGCCCCACCTGGACGTTGCCGGTGCTGCCGATGATGTGCACGGTGGACCACCTGTTCCAGGCGGCCAGTACGCACACCGGCCTGCGGGCCACCGGCCTGCGGGAACTGCGGCTCCAGCGGTGGATTCCGGTGGTCGGTTCCACCCGACTGGCCACCAAGGTCGAGCCGTTGCCCGGTCGGGACCGGGACGTACACGTCAGTCTGCTGATGTGGCGGCCCGCCCGAACCGAGGCGCTGTCGCGGTTCGAGCTCGTCGCCGAGGCGACCATCACGTTCGATCGTCTCGAAACGCCCGCGCCGCTGCCGCCGTTGACGGACGCGACACCGGCCGAACTGCCTTATCTCACCCATCGGTTGCCGCACGGGCCGGCCTTCCAGTACCTCACCGACGTCGGCTACGGCAGCGGCGGCGCCTTCGGGATCCTGGACGCGAAGCGGGGATCGGTCCCTGGTACCTTCACGCACCCCGGATTGCTCGACGCGGCGACGCACATCATCGCCGACCGGGTGTTCTGGCTGCCGTACCCGCAGGTCGGCCCCAACGTGGTGCCCTATCCGCACGGCCTGGTCCGGATGGATCTCTTCGCGCCGTTTCCCGACTCCGGGCAACTGCGCGTCGAGGCCCGCCCGGCGGGTTCCGAGGGTGAACTGCTGTTCGTGGACTTCCAGGTCCTCGCGAACGACCGGCTGTGCGCGGCCTTTCGCAACGTCAGCATGGTCTCCCCGCCGAGCGTGCTGGAGCTCCAATCCGGCGCGGACCGGCGGGCGTTCCTGCTGGAACGCCGACCGGCTCCGAAGATGAGCCTGTCCCAGGTGGTGGACGGCGTCAGCCGGTTGAACCGGGCGGTGCTCGAACAGGCCGACTGGCCGACCGGCGGGCTGGCGTACGTCTACGGTCTGCCTGCCGGGGTCCCGGCCCGACTGCACGCGGAGGAGGTCGCCATGCGCGAGCACGTCGCCCGGGCCCACGGTGAACACCCCGCCCGGGTGGCCGTGGACGTGGACAACCGGGTGGCCTGGCTGCACGACCGCCCGAACCAAAGGCATCACCTCGTGGTGCACTCGGGCCCCGAGGAGGTCACGGTCGAGAACCGGCGGTAGCACCCGGTCGCACCAGTCGACGCCGCGACGGCGGGCGGGATTCCCTGTGGGGGCGAATCCCGCCCGCCGTCGTGCGTGTACGCACGGGGGGCGGCACTGCGCTCGGCCGAGTGGACACCGTGCTCGGCCGACGCGGGCGATCGAGGGACGGACGCGGGGGCGAGCCCGGGTATCACGCGCCCAACCGCCCGCCGCCGCCCGCCGCCGCCCGCTCGGCGGTCAAGACCGGGCCCGCCCCACGTCGCCGCCATAAGGTCCAGACCACTCGCCGGTGCCCCGGATCGGTACGGATCCGCTCGCCGGCGGGAGGTCCAGACCATTGGCGCGCACCTCGGATCGGTTCGAAACGTCGAACGCTCCTCGTCGTCAAGGTCGTTCGCCGATCGATATCGAAGCGGCCGATCGACTCCCGGGTGGGATAGGTTTCGATCCGAACGACGCCGACTGTGAGGGGACGTTATGTCGGATCAGGAAAACACATGGCGTCTACCCGCGACCGACGACCCCGACGAATGGGTCGTCCCCCCGGAGATCGACACCTCCAGAGCCCATCCGGCCCGGATCTACGACTACTTCCTCGGTGGAAAGAACAACTTCGCCGCCGACCGCGACGCAGCCGAGCAGGTGATCGCGGTCGCGCCCAGCGCCGTGGACTCCGCCCGCGGCAACCGGGCGTTTCTCGGCCGTGCGGTCAAGTTCCTGGCCCAGGCGGGTATCCGCCAGTTCCTCGACATCGGCACCGGCATCCCCAGCGCGGGCAACACCCACGAGGTCGCCCAGGCCGTCCGGCCCGACGCGCGGGTGGCGTACCTGGACAACGACCCGATAGTGCTGGTCCACGCGCGCGCCCTGATGACCGGCGACGGCCGCGGGCGGATCGCCTACGTTCCGGGCGACGTGCGTACCGGGCCCGACCTCCTGGACCTTCCCGAGGTGCGCGAGGTGTTGGACTTCGACGAACCGATCGCCCTGCTGCTGCTGGCGATCCTGCACTTCGTCCGCGACAGCGAGGACCCGACGGCGATCGTCGCGGGCCTGCGGGACGCGCTGCCCGCCGGCAGTCACCTCGTGCTCTCGCACGGCACCGCCGACTTCGACCTCGCGCAGGGGCAGCGCGGCACGCGCATCTACGACCGGGCCACGGCGCAGCTCGCGCTTCGCCCGCACGCGGACATCGAAAAGCTGTTCGAGGGTTTCGAGCTGCTGGATCCCGGCCTGGTCAGGCTCCCGCTGTGGCACCCCGAGGAGGAACCGCCGCACGACCACGACCCGGATCTGGTCCGGATGTACGGCGGCGTCGGCCGCAAGACGTGAAACCCGGCGGCACCGGGCCGCGAGCAAGCCGACGGACCGCGAACACCCGACGGACCGCGAGCAGGCCGACGGGCCCGCCCCGCCGGACGACGATCCGGCGAGGCGAGCCCGGCCCGGCCGTTCGGCCGCCGCTCGAAACGGCCACACCCGTCAGGTGCGCGCGGGCACCGGATCCGCCGCGCTCGGCTTGACGAGCAGCACCGCCGGTACCGGTTCCGCGGCCGGTTCGGGGTCCGCCACCGGCGCGATCGGTTCGACCGCTTCCCCCGCGAGCACCTTCCGGGCCCGATCCCGGTCGAGCACCCCCTCCCACGCGGCGACGACCAGACTCGCGACGCTGTTGCCGCACACGTTGGTCAGCGCCCGGCACTCGCTCATGAACTTGTCGATGCCGAACACCAGCATGATGCCCGCGACCGGCACGTGACCCACCGTGGACAAGGTCGCGGCCAGCACGATGAACCCCGACCCGGTCACCCCCGCCGCGCCCTTGGACGTCAGCAGCAGCACCCCGATCAGGCCCAACTGCTGCCCGAACGACAGCGCGGTGTCGGTGGCCTGCGCGACATACAGCGCGGCGAGCGTGAGGTAGATGCACGTGCCGTCGAGGTTGAACGAGTATCCGGTCGGCACGGTCAGGCCCGCGACCTGCCGAGGCACCCCCAGGTGTTCCATCTTGGTGATCACCCGCGGCAGGACGGTCTCGCTGGAGGACGTCCCGAGCACGATCAGCAGCTCGTCCTTCATGTACCGCAACAGGTGGAAGATGTTCAGCCGGATGATCGCCATCACCACGCCGAGCACCACGACCACGAAGAACAGACTCGTCCCGTAGAAGATCGCCACGAGCTTGCCCAGGCTGGTCAACGTGTCCAGACCGTACTTGCCGACGGTGAACGCCATCGCGCCGAACGCACCGACCGGAGCCGCGTACATCACGATGCGCAGCACCGCGAACAGCACCCGACCGGCCTTCTCCACGCCGACCGCCACCCCCTGCACGGGGCGGCCCACCAGCTTGATCGCGATCCCGAACAGGACGGCGAAGAACAACACCTGGAGCACGTCGCCCTCGGCGAAGGCGCCCACGATGCTGCTGGGCACGAGATCGGTGAGGAAGTGCCACCAGGTCTGCGACTCGCCCTTGTCGATGTAGGTCTGCGCGGTCTCGGAGACCTTGAGCGAGCCGACGTCGGCGTGCACCCCGTCGCCCGGGCGCAGCACGTTCATCACCACGAGGCCCAGAATCAGCGCGACGGTGGTGAGCACCTCGAAGTACAGCAGCGACTTCCACCCGATGCGGCCCGCGCTGCGCAGATTGTCGACCCCCGCGATGCCGGTGACCACGGTGACGAAGATGATCGGCGTGATGATCATCTTGATCGCGTTGACGAAGGTGTCGCCCAGCGGACGCAACTCCTCGCCGGTGGACGGTGCGGCGGCGCCCACGACGATGCCGGCGAGGATGCCGATCAGGACCCAGACGTACAACTGCTTGAACCAGGGACGACGGGCGTTCGGAGTCGTCGCGTGAGCTGCGCCTGCCGGGTCTGCCGGGTCTGCGGCGCTGCCCGGCGCGGTGGCCTGGGGCATGACGGGCCTCCTTGTCGGTGTGGATGGCGGTGCGGGCGCGGGGGTGTTCGTCCGTACGAGGTGTTCGTCCGCGCCGGGCGTCCGTGCGGGCCGTCCGCCCTCGCGGGCGACGGAACCCGGAAACACCCGGGAAACTTCGCGTTACGCGTCGTAGATTGGCGCGACACACCCCGTCGCCTCGCGGTTACGCGCATTACGCGCACGAAGTCACCGGCGGGCATCCGGGGTGTTGCCCCCGCGCGGGGGCGCCTTGCGAGATCGCCCTGGTGTGTGGCGATACTTCCGCCATGGCCAACCAGAGCATCGCGCGGCAGGTGCTGCTGTGGCAGCTCGCCCTCGTCCTGCTCCTCGTCGGCGCCGGCGCGGGCGCGGCGGTGCACACCCTCGG
>NZ_WWJX01000623.1 GCF_009865215.1 Streptomyces sp. SID3343
CGGGGGTGCCGTTGGCGAGCGGAGGCTTGCGGCCCGGCGGGACCGACGGCGTACTCTCCGAGCCCGGCCACGCGGGCTCCTCCTCGATCGGCACGCTCGGTACGCGGTGCGCCGGGCCCCCGCCGTTGGGGGACAGGTTGCCGACGACGTCGCCGATGCCTTCCAGTGCCCGGGTGACCTCGCTGGGCAGGATCCACAGCTTGTTCGAACTGCCCTCGGCGATCTTCGGCAGCATCTGGAGGTACTGGTAGGCGAGCAGCTTGTTGTCGACGCCGCCCGAGTGGATCGCCTCGAAGACGGTCTCGATCGCGCGCGCCTCACCCTCGGCGCGGATCACGGCGGCCTGCCGCTCACCCTCGGCCCGCAGCACGGCGGCTTCCTTGTCACCTTCGGCGGTGAGCACCTGCGACCGCTGGTGGCCCTCGGCCGTCAGGATCGCCGCGCGCTTGTCCCGCTCGGCGCGCATCTGCTTCTCCATCGAGTCCTGGATGGAGGGCGGCGGCTCGATCGCCTTGAGCTCGACCCGGTTGACGCGGATGCCCCAGCGCCCGGTCGCCTCGTCGAGTACCCCGCGCAGTCCCGCGTTGATCTCCTCACGCGAGGTCAGCGTCTGTTCGAGGTCCATGCCACCGATGATGTTGCGCAGCGTCGTGATGGTCAGCTGCTCGATCGCCTGGATGTAGTTGGCGATCTCGTAGGTGGCCGCGCGCGGGTCGGTGACCTGGAAATAAATGACCGTGTCGATCTGGACGACGAGGTTGTCCTCCGTGATGACCGGTTGCGGCGGGAACGGGACGACCTGTTCACGCAGGTCGATCATCTGCCGGATGCGGTCGATGAAAGGCACGAGGATGTTGAGTCCGGCGTGCAAGGTGCGGGTGTAGCGCCCGAAGCGCTCGACGATGGCGGCACTCGCCTGGGGGATCACCTTGACCGTCTTGACCAGGGCGACGACCACCAGCAGTACGAGTACGACCAGGACGATGACGGCGGTGGCCTTCACGATCTCTCCCGAGGTCCTGCTTGCCTGCGGCTGCCTCTGAAATTCAGGGCGTCTTCGACACTAGAGGTTCACGGGCCCGCGTGGGACTTCAACACGGTCGGCTCAGCCGACCGATCGTCACACAAAGCACTCCACGCCTCGCCCGAAGCACACAACACGCAACGCACATTTCACGACACACGTCACACAACACCCAACCCGAACGTCGAACGCCAACGCGCAACGCCCGACGCCCGAATGCCCATTGCCCTACATGACCACGGCAGTCGCGCCCACGATGTCCGCGACGTCCACTCGCGAGCCGGGTTCGAACACGGCCGTGGCGTCGAGACTGCGTGCCGACCACACTTCGCCCGCGAGCTTGATCCGGCCACCGTTCTCGTCGACGCGCTCCAGGACCACGGCGGAGGTGCCCTTGAGGGCATCGATGCCGGTGCGTGATCCGGGCGAGTTGTTGTGCCGCACGACGATCGGCCGCACGAACACGAGCAGCGCGATCGACACGAGGGCGAACACGATGCACTGGATCAGGAAGTTGCCGCCGAATCCGGCCGCGGCAGCCGCGGCGGCGGCACCGACCGCGAACATGCCCATCTCCACGAAGGAGGTGAGCACGCCGAAGATGCCGAACGCCCCTACCGCGATGAGCCACCACATCCATGGGTCCACGCGTTCATCGTAGGTCGTGGACGTCCGGATGAGCAGGTGCTTCTCGGACGAATGATCAGCGAACCGCCCCGCGATCGACGCACACCGCCCCACCGGATCGCGCCGCGCGATCGGTTCGCACCGCCTCGCCGGATCAAACCTGCGGCGGCGGCCCCATCGGCAGACCGCGTGCGGACCAACGCCCGTGCTGCTGCTCGACGATCAACGGCAACCCGAAACACCGGGACAGATTCCGCGAGTTGAGCGTGTCGGCGATCGGCCCCGCGACCAGGACCTGCCCCTGACGAATCATCAGAATGTGGGTGAAGCCCGGCGGGATCTCCTCCACGTGGTGGCTCACCATGATCAGCGACGGCGCGTACGGGTCCTGGGCCAACGCACCGAGCCGGCGCACCAGATCCTCACGCCCGCCGAGGTCGAGACCGGCGGCCGGCTCGTCCAGGAGCAGCAGTTCGGGGTCGGTCATCAGCGCCCGGGCGATCTGTACGCGCTTGCGCTCGCCCTCCGAGAGGGTCCCGAAGCGACGCTCGACGTATTCCGCCATGCCGAGCTGGTCGAGCAGCCGACGGGCGCGCCACTCGTCCTCGGTGTCGTAGCGCTCGTGCCACTTGGCGGTCATGCCGTAGGCCGCGGTCAGCACGATGTCCAGGACCCGCTCGCGCCGCGGCAGCTTGTCGGTCAGCGCGGCCGAGGCCATCCCCACTCGCGGTCGCAGCTCGAACACGTCGACACCGCCGAGCTTCTCGCCGAGCACCGCGACGGTACCCACGGTGGGGAACATGTACGTCGACGCCAGTTGCAGCAGTGTGGTCTTGCCGGCGCCGTTGGGGCCGACGACGACCCAGCGCTCGCCTTCCGCGACCGACCAGGTGACCTGGTCCACCAGGGGGCGACCGTCGCGCACCACCGATACGTCAACCAGTTCGAGTACGTCGCTCATCGCCTGCCAGCTCCCCATCGTGCGCTACGCCGCCGGGCGACACCCCGTCGTGTGGGATCGCCGCCTCGCTCAGTGGTCCCGCGTTGTTGCACCCGGTCCGGGAGAAACCTATGACACCGGGTGGCCTCCGGTCGTGTCCGGGAGCGCTGTGACCACCCTTACGCTTGTTCACATGCTTGCCGAACCCCGCTCCGGACTCCTCGTCGCATGGGGCAACGCCCTGCTGACCGGGAACGTTCCGCCCGACGACGCGGTCTCCGAGATAGTCGGTACGGACGAACCGCATCGCGTGACGGGCGTGCCGGGCGAGCCCGTACCCGTCGGGTTGTCCCTGGCCCTGGGCCGGCTGCGGGCGCTCGGCGTGACGGGCCTGCGCCTGGCCCTGCCGGTCTCCGGCGACCCGCTCGCGCTGCCCGGCCCGCCGACCTTCAACGACCTCGCCCTGCACGCGGGCGAGGCGGCCGTCACGGTGGGCGCGCCGGGGACCGCGTACGGCCTGGTGCCATCGGTGACCACGCACGGCCCCGCGGGCGACACGACGGTACGAGTGGCCTGGACCATGGTCGAGGTGTCCGACCGCCCCGCCCCGGGCCCTTTCCTGGCCGAGGCGGAACGCGAACTGGCGGAGGCGATGCGCGACGCGACCGACGATCTGCTCCGGCTCGACGTCGCGGCGAGCGGGCCGGCGGCGCAGCGGGCCCTGGCGGCGCTGTACCGCAAGGATTCCGACATCCGGGTGGTCCCGGGCCGGCCCGGTCGGGCAGGTCGGGTGCTGGACCAGGCACGGCGCATCCACGCGGTCCTGGCGGTGGCCTCCGGCGAGGACGGCGCCGCGGTCACCGCCGCGGAGATCTCGGCCCGACTCGGCGCGCTCGCTCCGTTGGAGCGGGCTTGCCGGCGGGCCATGGTGGCAGCGTACGGCGCCGCCTTGGAGCCTGACCGGGCCTAGCTCGTGGCCGCGTGGCCCGGGTATGGGTTGCCCCCGCCGGGGTGGCTGCGCTGCGGCGGTTCCCACCGGCACCACCCGTTGCGTTTGCGTGCCGGGCCGCGGTTCCACCGCGCCGGGGGCGGCGTGGTCGGCCTGGTGGCTCCGGCCCCGACTCCGGTTCGCTCGGTGTCCCCCCGCGCCTACTGCCCTCGTCGGCGCTTCGTCTTCGGGTCCAGCCTGCGCAGCAAGAGCAGCGCGATCGTGCCGTACACCGCGATCTGGCCCACCAGGATGCCGATGTTGCGGTACCAGACGGCCGGGTCGTGTTTCCACAGCGGGTCGGGTGACTCGCCTTCCTTGCGCGGGAGTTGGGTGGCCAGGTCTATCGTGCTCGCGCTGGCCGCGAAGGCCCATCTCGCCGGGGCCAGCCACGCGATCTGTTCGATGCCGGCCTTTCCGTTGAGCGGGAACAGACCACCGCACAGCACCACTTGGACAATGGCGATCACCACGAGCAGCGGCATCGCCAATTCCGCACTGCCGATCGCCGCCGAGACCACCAGTCCCACCGCCATGGCCGCTATCGCGGACAGCACCACCGCGATACCGATCTCGATGATCGGCGGGCTCAGCACGACGCCCTTGGCCGGCAGTTTGATACCGACCAATGCCACTGCGGTCAGCACGATTCCCTGAAGCGTCGAGATCAATCCCAGCACGATGATCTTCGACCCGAGATACGCCGACACCGAAAGCCCGGCACTTCGCTCGCGCCGATAGATCGCGCGTTCCTTGATCAGCTCGTTGACGGCCGTCGCGGTGCCCATCAGGCCGCTGATCACGAACAGTACGAGCAGCTTGGTGGACGCCTCCTGGTTCGAGCCCGGCGGAGCCCCCTCGGCCATCACCAACCTGCCCGGGATCACCCGGCACAACATGCCCAGGAACAACGGCGCCATCGCCAGCAGCGCCAGGTACTTCCGGTCCGACGCGATGACCGCGAGGTAGCGCCGGGACAGCGTCGCGAGCTGCGCGAACCACCCCTGCCGCTTGGGCGGTTTGGCCTGGGGACGGTCGCCCTGGACGGCGTGCGCGCGGTCGCGCCCGACCTCTATGTACCTCCCGTACAGCTCGGATCGGCGGAACGGGCCCTCGTAATCGCCGTCCGGCTGTTCGTCGAACAGCTTGAAGACCTCGGGCCAGTCGCTCTTGCCGAAGAACGGCAGCGCCTCGTCCGGCGGTCCGAAGAACGCGATCCGGCCGCCCGGCGCGAGTACCAGAACCCGGTCGCACACGTTCAGGCTGCGCGTGCTGTGCGTGACCACGATGACCGTACGGCCGTCGTCGGCCAGTTCGCGCAGCTTCTCCATCACCGAGCGTTCCAGGCCCTCGTCGAGACCCGACGTCGGTTCGTCCAGGAACAACACGGACGGTTTGGTGAGCAGTTCGACCGCGACGCTCACCCGCTTGCGCTGGCCGCCCGAGAGGCTGCTGACCCTGGTGTCGGCGTAGGGCGAGGTGGCGCCGCGTGGCATCTTGTCCAGGCTCAGTTCGCCGATGACCTCCTCGACCCGGCGCTCGCGCTCGGACGCGTCGGTGTCCTCGGGGAAGCGCAGCCGGGCCGCGTAGCGCAGGGCCGTGCGCGCGGTGAGCTGTGCGTGCAGGATGTCGTCCTGCGGCACCAGGCCGATGCGTTGGCGCAGTTCGGCGTTGTTGGCGTACAGGTCGCGGCCGTCGTAGAGGATCTTGCCGCTCGCGGCGCGGCGGCTGCCGGTGAGCGCGCCCAGCAGGGTCGACTTGCCCGCGCCCGACCCGCCCACGATGGCCAGCAGGTTCTTCTCGGCGAGCGGGAAGGACACGTTGTCGAGCAACACCCGCTTGCCGGCCGTGACCGTCAGGTTCTGCACCTCCAAGGACACTTCGCCCGTGTCGATGAACTCGCGCAGTTCCTGCCCGTCGAGTTGGAACGTGGCGTGCCCGATGCCGACCAGGTCGTTCGAGCCGACCGTGCCGCGTTCGACCGGTTGGCCGTTGAGGAACGTGCCGTTGTGGCTGCCGAGGTCGACGATCTCGTGCCGGCCGCCGGGCGTGGTGCGCAGTTCGGCGTGGTGCCGCGAGACCATCAGGTCGGTCAGCACGAGGTCGTTGTCGAGCGCGCGGCCGATCCGCAGCGTCCGCATCGGGATCTGGATGACGACACTGGGCTGCCGGTCGACGCTCGGCCGCGGGTCGGCGGGCGGCCCGGACCCGATGTGCGCGCGCCCGGGGGTGCTTCGGCCCGGCGCCGATCTCGGCGGTTCGGAGCCGCGGGGCGGCGGTTCGGAACGCGGACCGGCTCCCTGGGGCGGACTCACATGTCGCGGGAACTCGAACTGCCCGGGAGGCTCGACGCGGCCCGGCGAAGGTTCGAGCCGGCCCGGCGGCGGCTCGACGCGGCCCGACGCCTCCGGCACCTGCCCGCTGTCGGGGTGCGCGATGCGCGGGGGCACCACCTCGGTGACCGGGATCTCCGGAGCGAGCCGGAGCGGGTCGCCGTCGTCCGGGTCGCCGAGCAGCACCTCACAACCGCGGCCGACGACCACTCGGTGTACGCGATTGCCGCGCAACCACGAGCCGTTGACGCTGTCGGTGTCGACGAACTCCCAGCCGTCGGGCCCCACTCGCAGGATCGCGTGCCGGCGCGACACTCGACGATCGTCGAGCACGATCGCACAGGACGGATCGCGGCCGACGATGTGATCGCGCCCGGGATCGAGGATCGCGGGCGCACCGGCACTGGTGCCCACGGTCAGGTGCGGCACGGCCGGTCCTTCTGGTGTATAGCTGCCCCCCACCCTTCGAGAGTGTAGGGACCGCAAGCCCGCGCGGGCAGCCTTTCGCGAACGCAACCGTTCGGAACCACTCCGAAGAGGGATTCCAACATCAACTCCTCCGAATAACGCATGATCCAATTCGATCATTCACCGATCGGATCTTCACTTCCACTACTTCATTTCGAATCCCGGCCCGGATCATGACGACCCGTCAGTCACTCCCGTCCCTGCGCACGGGTGTACCTGCGCGGAATCCGTTGACGCACGGCCCACCGCGCTCGATAGTCGAGTTTGTCCCGAACAGCCGTCAGCCGGGTCCGTCGCACGTGACAGGAGCGGTCGTGTCCTGGAACCAACCGCCGAACCAACCACCGCACAACGAGCCCCCACACCACCAACCGCCGCACGGCGGACCGCCATTCGGCCAACCGCCGGCCGGCCCGCCACCGCACAGCCGAGGGCCGTACAGCCGGCCGACTCCCGGCCGGCAACAGCCCAATCCCCCGCAGCCCCGGCGGCCACAGCCCGGCCAACCACAGCCCCATCAGCCGCGGTTCCCCCAGGGTCCCCCGGCCGACACCAGGCAGCCCCCCGCCCCTCCGGCCCCTTGGGGTGGCGTGGAGCCGTGGCTGCACGCGTTGTTCGCGGTCGTGGCGGCCTTCGTGACGATGGCCGCGGCCGCCTGGCTCGCCCTGTGGCTCCTCGGCGCGAACGACCTCGGCGGCGGCACGATGCCGGCCCTGGTCGCAGCCGTGATCGCGCTCGCGGTGGGCGGCACGGTCGACCTCAAGGGCGCCGAACAGGGCGGTCCGAGCAACGACATCCTCAGCGGACTCACCGGCGACCTGACCCTGGCCCAGGGCACGGGCAAGGTCGACATCATGCTGCTCGGAATCGGCCTGATCGGCGCGCTCGTCCTCGGTTGGCTGTTCCTTCGCCCGCTTCGCCACCGGTTGGTGATCGGCGCGCTCGACCTGGTCCTGCACGGCGTACGCGTACTGATCTTCGCGACGGCCGCGCTCGGCGCCGTCGTCTCGCAGGGCTCGCACGCGCTGCCGATCGACAAGTTCGTGGCGGACATCGGCGGCGCCCGGGACCTGATGGGCATCTTCGACCTCGGCGCGGCGGCGAAGTTCGAGACCGACACCACGGGCACGCTCGTGTTCGGCGCGCTGTGGGTGCTGATCACCCTGCTCGTCACCGTCGGCGTGTCCGCTCGCGGCCCGCTGCCGCTCGCGTGGCTGCGCAAGCGCGCCGTCCTGCGCGCGCCCGTGGCCGGCCTGCTGGCGGTGTTGATCACCGCCGTCGTGGTGGGCGTCCTGGGCACGCCGTTCGTCGCGGCCTCGGCCCCGGCGCCCAAGCGGATGATCGGCGGCATGCTGTTCGCCCTGCCCAACGCGGTGTGGCTGCTCGTATCGCTCGGCCTGGGCATCCCGTGGAAGACCACGGGCGGCGGCGACTTCTCGTTCGGCCTACCCGGTCCGCTGGGCGAGCTGGTCAGGGCGTCGGGCGGCAAGGGGCTGCCGATCCGGATCGACCGGCTGGCCGAGTTGGACTCGCGCGCGTGGTTCGTACCGCTGTTCTCGGCCCTGCTGCTGCTGCTCGGCGGGACGATCACGGCGCTGCGCGCGCCGCCGTCGGTCAGGCCGATCCAACACGCGTGGCGGTTCGCGCTCACCCTCGCCGGCGGCCTGCTGGTCGTCGCGTACCTCATGCAGCTCCAGCTCAAGGTCGCGGTGAGCGTGCTCGGCGGCATGGTGGCGCCCGGGGCGTCCCTGTCGCTGCACGCCGACTACCTGTGGACGGCGCTGCTCGGCCTGCTGTGGGGCGCGTTCGCGGGCTTCATCGGCGGCTCGGTCGCCGACTGGGTGCGGTATCGCCGATCCGGCGACCTCGCGCCCATCCCCGTCGCGCGGCTCGCCCCCGGTTCGCCACCCCCTCCCCCGCC
>NZ_WWJX01000624.1 GCF_009865215.1 Streptomyces sp. SID3343
GCGCTGCCGCCGCTGTCGCCGCTGCGCCCGGCGGCCGGGCGCACCGAGCACGAGGACCGCCGGATCCCGCCCTCGCACCACGACAAGTACCGGGTCGTCGCGATCGGGGTGGCCGGCGATCACGGGACGTACACCGTCCTGGTCGGCGCGTCCCTGGAGCCCGCCGACGAGAGCGCGGAGCGGGCGGTCGGGTTGCTGGCCGTGGGCTGCCCGGTGGTGGTGCTCCTGGTCGCGGGCGCCACCTTCGCGTTCGTCGGCCGGGCGCTGACACCGGTCGAGGCGATCCGGCGCAAGGTGTCGGTGATCTCCGCGTCGAGCCTGGACGAACGGGTACCGGTCCCGCCCGCGCACGACGAGGTGGCCCGCCTCGCGGAGACCATGAACGCGATGCTGGACCGGATCGAGACCCAGGTGGAAACCCGGCGCCGCTTCGTCGCGGACGCGGGGCACGAACTACGCAGCCCGCTGACCACTCTGCACACCGGCCTGGAACTGCTCGCGGCGCACGGCGACCTGACCGCACGCGACGCCGCGACCGTGGGGATCCTGGGCCACGAGAGCGAGCGCCTGAGTCGCCTGGTCGACGGCCTCCTGTTGCTGGCCCGCGCCGACGAGCACGGCCTGCGCCCCGATCCGTCCGACGTGGATCTGGACGACCTCGTGGACGCCGAGCGGCGGCGGCTCGCGGTACAGCACCCGCGGGTGCGGGTGTCCGCGCGGATCGACCCGGTCCGGGTGCACGGCGACGCGCATCGGCTCGCCCAGGCGATACGCAACCTGGCCGACAACGCCGCCAGGCACGCCGCGTCCGTGGTGTCCTTCGCGGTGTACGAGGAGGACGGGCACGCGGTGATCGAGGTCGGCGACGACGGTCCCGGCGTGCCGGAGGCGGATCGGGAGCGGGTGTTCGAGCGTTTCGTCCGACTCGACGCGAGCCGGACGCGCGATTCGGGCGGTACGGGACTGGGCCTGGCGATCGTGCGCGAGGTGGTGCGGGCGCACGGCGGGACGGTACGGGTGGGCGCGCGCGAACCGACGGGCGCGCTGTTCCTGATCGAGTTGCCGTCGAACGCCTGGTCCGATGCCTGGTCCGATGCCCCGTCGCATGCCTCCTTCGATGCCTCGTCCGGCGGCTCGTCCGAGGCGGCTCCTGAGGGCCGGTGACCGGCCCTCAGGCCGGCGCGTCGTCGATGATGCGGTAGCCGCTCCCGCGTACCGTCTCGATCGAGGCCCGACCGAACGGCTGGTCGAGCTTGCGGCGCAGATAGCCGATGTACACCTCGACCACGTTCGGCGCGCCGTCGTAGTGCGCGTCCCACACGTTCGCGAGGATCTCGGTCTTGGTCACGACGTCGCCGGCGCGTCGCATCAGGAAGCCGAGCAGCGCGAACTCCCTTGGAGTGAGCCGTACTTCCTTTCCTGCACGGGTCACCCGCCGGCGCGCCGGGTCGAGCGTGAGGTCGCCGACGGCCGGCACCGCGGGCCGTACCGGAGCACCGCGCCGGATCAGCGCGCGCAGTCGGGCGGTGAGCACCACGAAGCTGAACGGTTTGATCAGGTAGTCGTCGGCGCCGAGCTCGAACGCGTCGGCCTGGTCGTACTCGCCGTCCTTCGCGGTCAGCATCAGCACCGGTGTCCACACGCCGGCGGCGCGCAGGCGCGCGCACACGTCGTAGCCGTTGAGGCCGGGGAGCATGATGTCGAGCACGATCACGTCGTAGCTGTTCTCGGTGCCCGCCCAGAGGCCGTCGGTGCCGTTGTGGAACACCTCGACGTTGAAGCCGGCCTCGGTCAGTCCTTGCCGAACGGTCTCCGCGAGTGGGACCTCGTCCTCCACCAGCAGCACTCGCACACCACACCTCCGCCGATCGGGCGCCCTCCGCAGGCACCTCGGGTGCCGTGTCCGCGCGGGGCCTCGTCGACCAGTGAAGTGTCACAAGTCTGTGAGAACCCTGAGGAGCGGCTCCATTGTCGGTGACGTCCGGGCCCAAACGCGCGACAGTAGGAGACGACACGGCGCGGGCCCGACAACGGGGAGCCGTGCGGGTGATGGGGAGTCACACGAGATGACCGGTCGTCAGGAACTGTCGACACGAGAGATGTCCAAGCCCCGGCAGGGCATCCGCTGGTGGACCCGGCGGACCACGCAGGCCGCGGCGATGTTCGCCCTGATGATCGTCGCGCTGGCGGTGGGGCCGTCCCTGGGGATCGTGCCGTCGCTGTCCCAGCGCGTCGACGGCGTCGTACGCATCTCCGACGTCGTGCACGACTCGGACGCCCCCGTCCACACTCGCTGAGCGGGCCGTAGGCGGCTGCGGGGCGACGACTGCGGGACGGGCCTTCGGCTTCGGCTTCGGCTTCGGCTTCGGCTTCGGCTTCGGCTTCGGCTTCGGCTTCGGCTTCGGCTTCGGCTTCGGCTTCGGCTTCGGCTTCGGGGCAAGTCTGCACGGCCGGGTCTCAGCGCAGCACCGATTCGATCACGCGCCGCACGCCGACCTCCAGGAAGCGCGGGTCGACGTCCTCGCGCGTGACGAACTCTATGAGCAGGCCCTGGAGCAGGGACAGCATGATCATCCCGTCCAGCGCGGCGTCCTGCGAGCCCATCGACAGTGACACCAGTTCGGCGAACGCGCGGAACTCGGCCTGGCAGCGGACCACCGCCTCGTGCACCAACGGCTCTCGCACCCCCGCGAGTTCGAGCTCCAGGCGGGCCAGTTGGACGTCGCGGCCCTCGGTCCACCAGGTGGCCATGAACCGGGCGAGGCTCGGGTAGTCGATGACGATCGGCCGGACCGCCGCCGCGCGCATGAGTTCGTGGGTGACCTGGTTCGCGAACACCTTGTCCAGCTCGGCCATGCGGTCCACGACGGCCAGGATCAGCTGGTCGCGGGTTTTGAAGTAGTACGTAACCGAGCCGTTGGGCAGCCCCGCCTCCTCCTGGACGGCGCGATGCGTCAGCCCCCGAAGGCCGTGGCCGGCGATCACCCGGATCGAGGCGTCGAGCATCAGCGTGCGGCGGTCCACCCGCCCGGAGGTGGTGGGCACGGCGGGTTCGTTCTCGTGTGGCATGCAGCCATTATCCCTGGACTTGACGCTTGTAGAGATTTTCTCTACAACTAGAGAAATCGTCTCTACGATTGTAGGAACAATGGCCATCTCCGGGATACCCCTGACCAAGGCGGGACCCACCGGCGGGTCCCGCCTCGGTCCCGCCCGCCCCTCGAACCCGAAGCTTGTTCTCCTGCTGGTCTGTCTCGCCCAGTTCGTCCTGCTCATCGACGACACGATCGTCAACGTCGCGCTGCCGACCATCGGCGCGGACCTGGACTTCGGCGAGAGTTCGCTGTCCTGGGTGACCAACGCCTACTTCCTGACCTTCGGCGGCTTCCTGCTGATCGGCGGCGGTCTCGCCGACCTGGTCGGCCGGCGCCGACTGTTCGCCGTGAGTCTGGTGGCCTTCGTGGTGGCCTCGGCCGTGTGCGGCATCGCGCCGAACGCCGGGACGATGATCGTGGCGCGCGGCGCGCAGGGCATCGCCGGCGCGATGCTCTCCCCCGCGGCGCTCGCGATCCTGCTCGCGACCTTTCGCGAGCCGGCCGAGCGGGCCCGCGCGCTGGGTACGTGGGCGGCGCTGACCGGCGTCGGCGCGGCCACGGGGCTGCTCCTGGGCGGCGCGCTCGTGGAATGGACCCACTGGCGGTGGATCTTCCTGATCAACCTGCCGATCGGCGTGCTCGCGCTGATCGCGCTGCCGCGAGTGGTCGCGCCCGACGACCGCTCCGGACCGCGCCGGGTCCCGGACTTCGCCGGCGCGGCGCTCGGCACGCTCGCGGTGCTGACGCTCGTGTACACGGTCGTCGAGACCGACTCGCACGCGTGGGGCTCGGCCCGGACCCTGTTCGGCCTCGCCGCAGCGGCCGTTCTGGCGGTCGGCTTCACCCTGCGCCAACGGACGGCGGCCGAACCGCTCTTGCCCCGCGCGCTGTTGCGCATGCGGCACGTGGTCCTGGCCGACGTCATGGTGCTCGTGGCGGCGGGTGGGCTGTTCGCGATGTTCTTCTTCCTGACCCTGTACATGCAGAACATCCAGGGCTGGTCGCCGATGCGAACCGGCCTGTCGTTCCTGCCGTTCAGCGTCGGCATGGGCGTCGGCGCCGCCGCGTCGTCCAAGCTGCTCGCGGGACGGGGACCGCTCGGCCCGGTCACCGCCGGTCCGGCCGTGGCCGCCGGCGGAATGTGGATGATGAGCCGACTCGACGCGCACAGCGCGTTCGCGACCCATCTGCTCCCGGCCCTACTGGTCACCGGGCTCGGCCTCGGTGTCGCGTTCGTGGCGATCATCAACACCGCGACCGGCGGCGCGGGTGAGGGCGAAGGCGGCGTGGCCTCGGCCATGGTGACGACGTGTCAGCAGATCGGCGCGGCGATCGGCATCGCCGTCCTGGTCACCGTCGCAACCAATCGCACCAGGGACAGCGCGCAGGGCGGTACGGATCCCGGCCGGGCGGCGGTGGAGGGGTTCAGCCGGGCCTTCGAGATCCAGGCGGGGCTGATGGGCGCGGCGGCCGTGCTCGGCGTCGTGGTCGGCATCGCCGCGCACAGGCACCGCGCGGCGACGACGACTTCTTCGGCTTCGGCTACGGCTTCGGCTTCGGCTTCGGCTTCGGCTTCGGCTTCGGCTTCGGCTTCGGCTTCGGCTTCGGCTTCGGCTTCGGCCGAGCAGACGTCGGCTGGGCAGCGTTGAGCGAAGGGCTTCGACCGGGCGCGCCGAGCCGACTCCCGTCGGTTTCGCGCGCCCGCGCCCGCGCGCGTCCGGACGGCCCGGACCGCCGAGCTCGGGCGGGT
>NZ_WWJX01000625.1 GCF_009865215.1 Streptomyces sp. SID3343
CGGCCCCGTCTACCGAACGGCCCCGCCCCGCGAACGGCCCCGACGGTCGGCCGTGTGGGGCCTCGCGGGCCTTCGGGCTGTGCGGGTCGGCCTTCCTCGTCTCCTCGTCTCCTCGTCTCCTCGTCTCCTCGTCTCAGCGCCCCAGCGCCCCAGCGCCCCAGCGCCCCCGCGTCCCCGCGCCCCCGCGTCCCCGCGCCCCCGCGCTCCCCGTCGGCGAAACCGGATGATCAGGCGTGATGGGATCACTTGCGGCTATCGGGCGCAAGGGGGGCGCATGGGTGCAGATCGGGGGGCGCAATGAAGGGTGCCCTATCCGCTGCGCTATTCGGGTCACTACGCTCCGTACTCGGATGACATTTCATACGACCACCGGGCATCGTCGGCCAAACCGTCCTCCGCGAGTTCCCGGCAGGTCGTCCCGTCCTCTCCGAGTGCATGCGGGCCCGATCACCCACCGGCCCGACATCCGGCCCGGAAACCGGACCCACGGCACAGCACAAGCAACGCACCACCACCAAGAGCAGCCTGGCCCGCGCGCGGCGGCACCGAGGACGACCACCGTCGCGGCGATCCCGGCATGCCCGCACCGGACGGTCGGGGAGGGAACACCGATGGCCGCGCGATCACAGGCGACGAGGCAGCCCAACGAGAGATTGACCGCACTGATCCAGGAGGCCGGCTGCTCCAACGCGGGGCTGGCCCGCCGGGTCAACATGTGCGGGGCGGAACACGGCATGGACCTCCGCTACGACAAGACCTCGGTGGCCCGCTGGCTGCGCGGACAGCAGCCGCGCGGCGCCGTACCGAACCTGATCGCCGAGGCGATCGGGCGCAAGCTCGGCCGCCCGGTCACCGTCGAGGAGATCGGCATGGCCGACGGTCGCAGCCTCGCGACCAATGTCGGCCTCCAGTTCGCCGCGACGCCGGCGGCCACCGTCGAGGTGGTCACCGAGCTGTGGCGCAGCGACGTCAACCGACGCGACTTCCTGCTCAACTCCTCCGTCGCGGTGGCCGCCCTGGTGGCGCCCAGCCGGGACTGGTTGATCACCGAGCCGGACGCGCAGGTGGCCCGCATCGGCGGTCCTCGGGTCGGGGCGTCCGACATCGAGGCGGTGTGCGCGACCACTGAGATGCTCTCCGCGCTCGACCACCGGTTCGGCGCCGGGCACATCCGCCCGGTCGTCGTGCACTATCTGGGCAGCGTGGTGAGCCAGTTGCTCAACGGGACCTATTCGGACGAGACCGGCCGCGCGCTGTTCGCCGCAGTGGCCCGCCTCACCGAGCTGGCCGGTTACATGGCCGTGGACACCGGCCAGCCGGGTCTCGCCCAGCGCTACTACATCCAGGCCCTGCGGCTGTCCCAGGCCGCGGGCGACCGCGCGTACGGGGGCTACGTGCTCGCCGCCGGGATGAGCCACCTGGCCGGCAGTCTCGGCAACCCGCGCGAGATCACCCAACTCGCGCGCGCCGCGCAGGAGGGCGCGAAATCCGAGGCCACGCCCACGACGCAGGCGATGTTCCACGCGGCCGAGGCGCGCGGGCACGCGCTGCTCGGCGACGGGCGCGCGTGCGAGTCCTCGCTGTCCCGGGCCCGGTCCGCGATGGACCTGGCCGTGCCCGACGAGGATCCCGAATGGATAGCGCACTTCTCGCCGGCGTATCTCGCCGACGAGTTCGCGCACTGCTACCGCGACCTCGACCGCCCTCGGTCGGCCGAGGCGGCGGCGCGGGACGCGCTCGACGGGCACGCGGAAACCCGCGTACGCCGGCGCGCGGTCGACACATTGCTGCTCGCCACCGCCCACCTCCAACAAAACCGGCTCGACGAGGCGTGCGCGGTGGGCACCCAGGCCCTCGACCTGGTGGGGCGCCTGCACTCGGCACGTGGCGACGAATACCTCAAGGACTTCCAGCGGCGCCTGGAGCCCCACCGGGAGGAGTTCGTGGTCCGCGAGTTCGCCGAAGCCGTACACGCCGTCCCGGTCTGATCCCACCCGACATCCGACACCCGCGTGCCCCCGCCGGACGGCGAACCGCTGTTCGTGGTTCGAACGTCTGAGTTACCGTCTGGCGGGACAGGGGACACCCGCCACCGCTCGATCGACGTGATCGGTGGCGGTGGTGCGGAACGGTTCGAGGTGACGAGCGGGTGGGTGGCATGGGATCCGGTGGAGCGGGCGACGGCGCGAGGCAGGGCCCGAACGGCGAGGTCCCCGGACCCTCGCCCTTCGGCCCGCTCGAACTCCCGCGCGACGAAACCGAGGTGCTGCCGCGGTTCGACGAGTACGGGGGCTACGAAGGGCAGGAGCCGCACCAACCGCACCAGCCCTACCAACCCCAGCAGCCGTACGGGCAGCCACACACCCCCAACCCGCAGTACGCGCCGCAGCCGGCCCCACCGGGC
>NZ_WWJX01000626.1 GCF_009865215.1 Streptomyces sp. SID3343
GCGTCGGCGTCGGCGTCGGCGTCGGCGTCGGCGACGGGGGCGGGGACGACGGAACGGAACGGAACGGTCGGGATGGGGCGGGCCGGGAGGAGGCCGGGCGGTGTGGGACCGGCGTCCGTCGTGAGGCGGGCCGGTACGGGGGACCGGCCTGCCCTGCGACGGGCGAGCGGCTCGACGCGCGACGGGGGACCGGCTGGACGCGCGACGCGTCTCGGCGTGACCCGAACGGTCCAGTCGGCGTGGTGAACGACGTGCGCCGTTCGGGTCGATCCGGGTTCGGGCACGCGGTCGGCCGGGCAAGCGCCATTGACCCGGCCGCTCTCGCGGATCGGCACGTCCGATCGTAAGGAGCCCGCATGGCCTTCTTCTGGTTCATCATCCTGATCGCCGTGGTGTTCGGCTTCCTCGGTGTTCTTCTGAAGGGGCTGCTGTGGCTCCTGATCATCGGGATCGTGCTGTTCCTGGTGGCTCTCGTCGGGATCGGCATCCGGATCGGCCGCCCGAAACAGAGGCGGCGTTAGCGACGAGGGCGACTGCGTGCCGGCGGGGCCGGGGCGGGGGCGCGGGTGGCGTGTTCTGCGCCTCCAGTTCCGCGTTTCGCGTCCTGTGTTTCCCCTCCCGTGTCCCGTGTCCCGCGCGTCCTGCGTCCCGCGTTTCGTCGGGGAGGGTCAGGTGGCGGGTGGCAGCGTGCCGGCGACGACCTCGCCGCCCTTGAGGACCGCGAGCGGCGGTCGGTCGGCCAGCACGCCGATGTCGACGGAGGGATCGCCGTCGAGGATCAGTACGTCGGCCAGTCGGCCGGCCGCGATCGTGCCCAAGTCCTCGCCACGGCGGGCCAGTTCGGCTCCGTTGCGGGTGGCCCAGCGAATCACGTCGAGCGGGGAGACGCCGGCGTGTTCGGTGTACAGGCGTAGTTCCCGGCCGTACAGGCCGTGCGGGAAGCCGATCGCGCCGTAGTCGTCGCCCAGGACGAACTTCACGCCGGCCGCCTGCGCCTTGGGGATCGCCGCGTACATGTGGTTCAGGTCCGCCTGGATCGCGTCGGCGGCGAAGCCGAGTCCCGAGCCCATGAAGCCCAGGAAATGCTTGGGGAAGTGCAGCGACGGGACCACGAACGCGCCGGTCTCGACCAGCGCGGCGATCACCTCGTCGTCCATCTCGTCGCAGTGGTCGACGATGTCGATGCCCAGGTCGAGGGCCATCATGATCGCGGGCTTGTTGACCAGGTGGGCGCGGATCAACACACCGCGCTGGTGGGCGGCCTCGATCGCGGCGGCCAGTTCGTCGCGGGTCATCTCGATCCGGTCCTTGGGCGCCGTGGTGCCGTGGCCGCCGGTGACGAACAGCTTGATCACGTCCGCGCCGCGCTTGATCTCCTCGCGCACGCCCAACCGAAAACTCTCCGGGCCGTCGCACAGCCGGACCGCGCCGGACGCCCGCATGCCCCAGTGCCACGGCACGCCGTCGTTGGAGTGCCCCGTGGTGGACAGTTCACGGGACGAGGCCCAAAACCGCGGCCCGCGGATCAGACCGTCCTCGATCGCGCGCTTGACGCCGCCCTCGACGTCGTTGGAACCGCCGGCGCCGACCACGCCCGTGTAGCCGAGTTCGAGCGCGGTGCGCAGGTTCTTTGCCGCGATCAGGGCCTGGTAGGACGGCGGATACTCGTTGCCGTACGGGGTGTTCGGTTTCGAACCGAGTTCGTGGTAGGTCGAGTGGAAGTGGCACGTGAACATGCCGGGCATCACGGTACGGCCGGCCAGGTCGACCCGGATGTCGCCGTCGGCGGGCGCGGGCCCGCCGGGGCGATCGGGCTCGACGGCGGTGATGCGGTCGCCCTCGATCACGACCGTTCGGCCGGCGACGGCGGCGTTGGTTCCGTCGAGTACGGTCGCGTCGGTCAGTACGAGACGAGTCACGGCTGCCCTCTCTTCTTCCGATCCGCCTCGGACCTGACAGGGCGTCAGGCGTGAGGTGTGCCATCTATGGCAGATCCGCCGACAGGAGACAAGGCCGTCGGGCGACTGCGGGCAGCGGTTGCGGCTCGCCGTGCTTGCCGGGGTGGCCGGCCCGGCACGT
>NZ_WWJX01000066.1 GCF_009865215.1 Streptomyces sp. SID3343
CCGGGCTCCCGCCTCGCCGGCCGCCGTCGGGTCCGCGCCGGTTCGCGTCGGGCCCCGGCGCACGCGGGCGCTACTCGCGGAGACCGCGAACAGAACGGCACTTCGACCACATATCACCCGATTCCTCACGAGAGCACGCGGCCGTCATCGCTGTGGCGCGATGTCGTGATCAGGCCCCATAGAGGTGAATCGCCTCACCCACTCGGCCGCCCGACCTGCGGTCCTTGTGGTGAGGATTGTCCTGGGAACACCAAGAGCACTACAGTCCGATGCCTACCAGCCCCCGAGACGAAGGCGACGTAGGTGACGGACGTTCGCTATCCGAGCGAGGACCAACAGGGTCGCTACGTACCGGTCGCCGACGGCGCCCCCGACCCTTACGGCTCATCGCCGGGCGGCTACGACAACGGCTACGACCAGTCGTCCGGCTACTACCAGAGCACTGGTTACGTCGGCGACACGTACGGGACCGGCGGCTATGCCGCGGTCGACACCTCGGGAGCGTGGGGCACCACCCCCGCACCCTCGTACGACGTGTACGGCAACGCCTACGCGGCCGCCCCCGCCTACGACGCCTACGGCCAGGCCGTCGCGTCGGACGGATACGGTTCGGGTGCCTACGCCACGTACGACACCACCACGTACGACGGGTCCGCCGGATACGACGCGTCCGCGTACTCCCAGGGCGCGGTCCAGGACAGCGGTGCGTACGCGGCCTACGGCACGCAGACGCAGACCCCGACGTGGACCGACACGGCCGTTCGGGAAGCACCCGCGCCGCACGTCGACAACGCGTGGGACTCCGGCTCGAACACCGAGATGTGGTACGCCGCTTCGGACACCGCCGCCTGGCAGTCGGACACCTGGTACACCCCGATCCCCGTGCGCGACGACGCCGATCTGTGGTCCGGCGACAACCGCTCGGCGGCCGGCCTGTTCGACGACGGTTCGACGCGCGCGCCGGTCGAGCCCGCCTACGCCTTCGATTCCGGTGACCACGACGACAGCGTGCCGGCCACCACCGACAACGACCTCGACGCGGACACCGAGACCGACGTCGACACCGCTCCCGAAGCCACGCCGAAGCCGCAGCCGCTGCCCGAGACCGCGAAGGTTCGCGTCAAACGCAAGCCGACCCGGCGCTCCTTCCCGCTCACCGCGGGCGCGCCGCTCGCGGTGATGGGCGCGGCCGCGATGGCCGTCGCAGCGGTCGGGGGGCTGCACACCGCGGGCGCCGAGACCAAGGACTCGGACACCGCCGTCGCGGGCGGCGAGGACCTGCCGCTGCTGTCGCCGATGGACAAACAACTCGTCGATCTGCGGGACGGCGCCGAGGAGTTCGCCGAGCGGGCGAACCGCGCGCAGACCCGGATCTCGCTCCAGGAGCGCCAGGAAGAGATCCAGGCGACGCAGGAGGCCGAGCGCAAGCGCAAGGAGTCGTTGCGGCCCAAGTACGTGCTTCCGGTGACGCAAAAGGGCCTCAGCGCCTATTACGGCTCGTCCGGCTCGCGGTGGGCGCACACGCACACCGGCATCGACTTCCCGGTCGACCTCGGCACTCCGGTGGCCGCGGTGATGGACGGCGTGGTCCGCACCGAGACGAGCGGGGCGTACGGAAACATGGTGATCCTGACCGGCAAGGACGGCACCGAGACCTGGTACTGCCACCTGACCCGCGCCAAGGTCCGCTCGGGCCCGGTCAAGGCCGGCGACACCATCGCCTACAGCGGCGACACCGGCAACAGCACCGGCCCGCACCTGCACTTCGAGGTCCGCCCCGGCGGCGGCGCCCCGATCAACCCGCTGCCCTGGCTCAGGGCAAAGGGCCTGAACCCCACCGGCTGACCAAGAGGCCGGGCCACGACCAGCCCAAAGCGGTAGAACCGCAACCACCGATCACAACGCAAAGGGTGGGCGGGTGGGAACAAAACCCAACCCGACCCACCCGCCCCCGCAGCCCATCAGGGCCAAGCGGCCTAGAGCTTTTGCACCGGCGCGTACCGAAGCAACAACGTCTTCTCCCCCGAGGCGCCGAAATCGATCACGGCCTTCGCGTTGTCCCCGGGTTCGGTCACCGACACCACCGTCCCGAGCCCGAACTTGTCGTGCGTGACCCGGTCCCCGGCCGACAGCGCGACGACCGCGCGCTCCTTGATCTGCGCCCCCTTGCCGAACCCGCCGCGCGAGCCGACCGTCGACTTGGTCGCCGACAGCGACTTCGCCGCCGAGGGGCGCTTGCCGCGCCAGTCGAGCAGCTTCTCCGGCAACTCCCCGAAGAACCGCGACTCCGGGTTGTACGAAGGCGCCCCCCACGCGCTGCGGACCTGCGCCCGCGTCACGTACAACCGCTCCCGCGCCCGGGTGATCCCGACGTACGCCAGCCGGCGCTCCTCCTCCAACTCCTTCGCGTCGCCGAGCGAGCGCATGTGCGGGAAGACGCCGTCCTCCAGGCCGGTCAGGAACACGGTCGGGAACTCCAGGCCCTTGGCCGTGTGCAGCGTCATCAGCGTGACCACGCCGTCGTCGTCGCCGTCGGTCGGGATCTGATCCGAGTCCGCGACCAGCGACACCCGCTCCAGGAAGTCCGCGAGCGTCCCGCCCGGGGCCGCGCCGGGGTCGCCGAGCTCGGCCGGGTCGTCCCCGGCGGCCTCGGCGTCGGCCCGGGCCTCGACCAACGCCGCTGCGGCGGCCGCCTGCGCCTGTTCGAACTCCAGTGCCACCGCCGCGAGTTCCTGGAGGTTCTCGATCCGGGTCTCGTCCTGCGGGTCGCTGGACTCCTGCAACTCGGCCAGGTAGCCGGTCTGCTCCAGAATGGCCTCCAGGACCGTCGCCGGCCCGGCACCGCCCTCCACGACCGCCCGCAGGTCGTCCAGGAGTTGCACGAACCCCTTGACCGCGTTGGCGGAGCGCTTGGCCATCCCGGGCGCGTCGTCGGCGCGCCGCAGCGCGGCCGCGAACGGGATCCGGTCCCGCGCGGCGAGCACCTCCAGGCACGCCGCCGCCCGGTCGCCGATGCCACGCTTGGGCACGTTCAGGATCCGCCGCAGCGACACCAGGTCGTCCGGGTTGGCCAGCAACCGCAGATAGGCGAGCACGTCGCGGACCTCGCGGCGCTCGTAGAAGCGCACGCCGCCGACGACCTTGTACGGCAGGCCGACCCGGATGAACACTTCTTCGAACACCCGGGACTGCGCGTTGGTCCGGTAGAACACCGCGACCTGTCCCGGCTTGGTCTCGCCCGCGTCGGTCAGCCGGTCGACCTCGTCCGCGACGAACTGGGCCTCGCCGTGCTCGTCCTCGGCGACGAACCCGACGATCCGCGCCCCGTCGCCCGAGTCGGTCCACAGGTTCTTCGCGCGCCGGTTGCTGTTGCGCTCGATCACCGCGTTGGCGGCGGTGAGAATCGTCTGCGTCGAACGGTAGTTCTGCTCCAGCAGGATCGTCGTCGCGTCGGGGTAGTCCGCCTCGAAGTCGAGGATGTTGCGGATCGTCGCGCCGCGGAACGCGTAGATCGACTGGTCCGCGTCACCGACCACGCACAGTTCGGCGGGCTCGATCTCGGCGAGCCCGGCCTCGGCCGGATTGACCAGGTCGCCGTCGATCGTGCGCCGCGGGCCGGACCCGGCCGCGCCGCCGACCAGTTCGCGCACGAGCGTGTACTGCGCGTGGTTGGTGTCCTGATACTCGTCGACCATGACGTGCCGGAAGCGGCGCCGGTAGTGCTCGGCGACGTCCGGGAACGCCTGGAGCAGGTGCACGGTCGTCATGATCAGGTCGTCGAAGTCGAGCGCGTTCGCCTGGCGCAAGCGCTCCTGGTACATCGTGTACGCCTGAGCGAGTATCCGTTCGCTCTCGTTGATCGCCTTGGCGGCGAAGTCCTCGTGGTCGATCAGCTCGTTCTTGAGGTTCGACACCTGCGCGTTGAACTTGCGCGGCGGGAACTTCTTCGGGTCCAGGTCCAGATCGCGGCACACCATCGCCATCAGGCGCTGCTGGTCGGCCGAGTCGTAGATCGAGAAGGACGAGCTCATGCCGAGCTTCTTGTACTGCTGCCGCAGGATCCGTACGCACGCCGAGTGGAAGGTCGACACCCACATCGCCTTGGTCCGCGGCCCGACCAGCGCCTCGACCCGCTCGCGCATCTCGGCGGCGGCCTTGTTGGTGAAGGTGATCGCCAGGATCGCGCCGGGATGCACGTTGCGCGCGGCGAGCAGGTAGGCGATGCGGTGCGTCAGCACGCGGGTCTTGCCCGAGCCCGCGCCGGCCACGATGAGCAGCGGGGACCCCTCGTGCACGACCGCCGCGCGCTGCTGCGGGTTCATCCCGTCCAGCAGGTGCGCGGGGTCCACGACCGGGCGCGGGGCGCCGTTGCGGTAGTACTCGTCGCGTGGCGGCGGCGCCGGCACGTAGTCGCCGTCGTACAGGTCCTCCGGATAGTCCTCCGGCAGGCCGTGCACGTGGTTGTCGTCCGGCTCCGGCGGCAACGGGATCTCGTCCGCGGGGCTCGCGTGGGTCGCACCGGGCTTCTTGGCCACGGTCTCGAAACCGGGCAGGGGGATGTCGTCGAAGAGGCTGCTCATCGTTCCCCGAGTCTAGGTGGGGAACGGGCGAGTCGTGCCCGACGGCCCGTTCCGGCAGAGATCATTGCGCTGTCGACGCCGCGTCGATCCACGGTGGACTCGACGGTAGCCCCGGCGTGCGATCCGATCGACGCCGGGTCGAACATGTGAGCGAACACGGGCCGGGACCCGACCGCCCGACCGGGACCGGCCGGGCGAACGCCCGGCCCCGGCGACGACCGAGACCGAGACCGAGACCGACCAAGGGAGTACATCGTGATGGACGATCGTGACGTGGAGCGGGTGCTCGTCCTGGCCGCGCACCCCGACGACATCGACTTCGGAGCGGCGGGCACGGTCGCGACGTGGACCGACGCCGGTATCGACGTGAGCTATTGCCTGGTCACCGACGGCGACGCGGGCGGGTTCGATCCGGCCGTGCCCAGATCGGAGATCGGCGGTATCCGGCGCACCGAGCAGGCCGCGGCGGCGGCGTGCGTGGGGGTGCGCGAGTTGCACTGGCTCGGCTATCCGGACGGGCGGCTGACCGTCTCGCTCGAACTGCGCCGCGACATCTCGCGCGTGATCCGGCGGGTCCGCCCGCAGCGCATGGTGATTCCGAGCCCGGAGCGGGACTGGACCCGGCTCGCGCCCAGCCACCCCGACCACCTGGAGGCGGGCGAGGCCGCGATGCGGGCGATCTACCCCGACGCGCGCAACCCCTTCGCACACCCCGAGCTGCTCGACGAGGAGGGTCTCGCGGCGTGGACCGTCGCCGAGACCTGGCTCTCGCCGACCCCGGGGGCGGATCACCCGGTGGACGTCACCGAGACGTTCGATCGCAAGATGGCGGCCCTGCTGTCGCACAAGAGTCAGACCGCGCACCTGACGTCGCTGCGCGAGGACATCGGGGCGGCATTGGTGGCCAACGGTGCGCGGCTGGGTCTGGCCGAGGGCCGGATGGCCGAGACGTTTCGGGTGATCGACACCCGCTGAAGCCCTCGCGAACGTGCTCGGCGGTCAGCCTCGGTCGCCGACACGTCGACGCGAACTCAGGTCCACATCACGGCGATTGCGATGTTGGCGACCGTCAGCGCCCCGATCGCGCCGAACACCGACACCGACACGCGGTCCCTGGTCCGATTGCCCCAGACCAGGAGCAGGATCGCCAGGAGGATCACCATTTTGGTGCCGATCTTGGCGTTGTCCACGTCCCGGTCCAGGCCCGACTGCACGACTGCGACCAGCGCGGCGCCCGTGACCAGCATCGTCAGCGCGCCGTGGGTCATGGCCGGAACGACGCGCACGGCACCCGTCCTGAGCCCGGACATCTGGGTGAGGAAGCCACCGAGCAGTGACCCGATGCCCACGATGTGCAGGACGAGCAGGATCTGCCGCAAAACGTCCACGTCGTACAACTCCTTGTCCGAGGTCGGCTGTCGGACGGCGGCACTCACCCGAGAAATGGCCGTTACCAGTCGACTACATGGAGTAGTATCGGCGCCGCGTCGCCGGCAGCCTAACCGACGTCGCGTCGGCATCTTGCGCGGGGTCGTACGTGCCGAAGGTCGTCAAAACGGACCAAGATCGACTTTCCGGATTCCGGGCGCTTTTCCCACAAAACCCGATGAAGGAAACGGCGACCTAGGTAAAATCTTGGTAATGCGAAGCTCAATGGTGATGACCGTGACACGGCTGTGACTAGTGTTCTGCGACAGGCGATCGGCTCGACGTGGGCCATCCCGGTCTACACGATCGCCTCCGCCGAATTCGGTGTCGGGTCCGACCGCAGTGGGCGACCACAGGCAGTCGAGACACGGGACCGGAACCGGGGACCCTCGCAGTCCCTTGGGGTGAATCGGTGCTCCGGCACCGTAGGGCGCCTTCTTCCGCCCGAACCCGTCAGCTAACCCGGTAGGCGGCCGAGGAAGGAGACCCGCCACCAGTGGCGTCCCAACGTCGACCCGGGCAACACCGCAAGCCCAAGCCGCGCAACGCGGCCCGTACCGCAGCGACCGTAGTCACGGCCGCCGCGACGATGACCGGCGTGATCGCCTTTTCCGGCGCCGCCTACGCCGATCCGGCACCCTCGCTCCAGACGGTCAAGGAGCAGGTCAACAAGCTGCACAGTGATGTGATCAAGGCCACCGACGTCGCCAACGGCGTCGAGGAGCAGGTCGAGAAGCAGCAGGGCACGGCCAACCAGACCCAGGCCCGGATCGCCGACGAGCAGGCCGCGCTGAACACGTTGCGCGACCAGATCGGCGCCCTCGCGGCCGACGCGTATCGTAGCGGCGGACTGCCTCCCGAGCTCTCCCTGGCGCTGAGCGGTGACCCCGAGGGTTACCTGCAGAAGGCGCAGATGATCTCGCAGCTCGACGGCCGTCAGGCGGCCAAGCTCCGCCAGGTCGCCGCGCAGGCCCGAGTACTCCAGCAGGACCGCACCGAGGCTTCCTCGCAGCTTGCGGAACTGGAGAAGCTCCGGACCGAGCTGAACAAGAACAAGACCGAGATCCAGGCGAAGCTCGCCGAGGCCCAGCGCCTGCTGAACACGCTCAACAAGAAGCAGCAGGAAGAGATCCTCGCCTCGAACGAGCACGACGCGAGCGAGGATTCCCGGACGCCGCCGCGCAGTTCGCGCGACAAGCCGGCGGAGAAGCCGGAAGAAGAGACGCCGACCACCAACGTCCCCGCCTCCGAGCGGGCCGGCGCGGCGATCGCGTACGCACGCAAGCAGATCGGCAAGCCGTACGTCTCGGGCGCCGAAGGCCCCGGCAGCTACGACTGCTCGGGTCTGACCCAGGCGTCGTGGAAGGCCGCCGGTGTCAAGCTCACCCGCACCACGTGGACCCAGGTCAACGACGGCCCGCGGGTGTCCAAGGCCAACCTGCAGCCCGGCGACCTGATCTTCTTCTACCCGGGCAACACGCACGTGGGCCTGTACATCGGCGGCGGCAAGATGATCCACGCCCCGCGCCCCGGGAAGACGGTCGAGGAGTCCTCGATCAGCACGATGCCCTTCTACGCGGCCATTCGACCCGGGTAGCCGAACCGGCCGCCCGGCCACGCACAGCACGACGGCGCCCTCCCGCGGATTCGTTCCGCGCGGAGGGCGCCGTCGTCGTTCGATCCGATGCCGCGTCCGATCCGGATCCGGCCGGGTCGGGCCCGGTCAGACCAGGCGGCGGTCCGTCGCCCAGCGGGTCAGTTCGTGGCGGTTGGACAGTTGGAGCTTGCGCAGCACCGCCGACACGTGGGTCTCCACGGTCTTGACCGAGATCACCAGCCGGCGCGCGATCTCCTTGTACGCGTAGCCGCGCGCGATCAACCGCAGCACCTCGCGCTCGCGCTGGGTCAACCGGTCCAGGTCCTCGTCGATCGGCGGTACGTCGGTCGCGGCGAACGCGTCGAGCACGAAACCCGCCAGGCGCGGGGAGAACACCGCGTCGCCCTCGGCGACCCGGCCGATCGCCCGGATCAGTTCCTCGCCGGTGATGGACTTGGTGACGTAGCCGCGAGCACCGCCGCGGATCACCCCGATCACGTCGTCGGCCGCGTCCGACACCGACAACGCAAGGAAGCGCACGGACGGGATCAGGCTCGCGCACTGCCGCAGCACCTCGACACCGCCGCCGCCGGGCAGGTGCACGTCCAGCAGGACCACGTCGGGGCGGCATGCGGTGACCGCGGCCACCGCGGTCGCGACGTCCTCGGCTTCGCCGACCACCTCGACGGCGTCCCCGATCTCGGCGCGCACGCCGGTCCGGAACATCCGGTGGTCGTCGACGAGGACCACGCGCACACGAGGCGTTCCTTCGGTGGTCGCGCTGTCCGTATCGCCGGCGTTCATGCGTTCGTCCTTCCCAAGGCGGTCCTGCCGCTGTCGACCCGGCGCATCTCGAGCTCGACCTCGGTGCCCTCACCGGGTTCGCTGCGGATCGTCGCGGCTCCCCCGTTGCGGCGCATGCGCCCGTGTACGGACTCTCGCACACCCAACCGATCGGCCGGCACCGCTTCCGGATCGAAACCGGGACCGCGATCGCGCACGAACACCGTGATCACGTCGCCGTCGGCCTCGCCGAAGACCGAGATCGCCGCGCCGCCCGCGTACTTCGCGGCGTTGACCATCGCCTCGCGCGACGCGGCGAGCAGCGCCGAGAGCCTGTCGTCCACCGGACAGTCGCCCACGCACACCACTTCGATGGACACGCCGTGCGCGTCCTCGACCTCGGCCGCGTTCCGGCGCAGCGCGGCGGCGAACGTGCGATCCGGCTCCTCGCCGTCGGGGCGGTACAGCCACGCCCGCAACTCGCGCTCCTGGGCCCGGGCCAGCCGGGCCACCTCGCGCGGGTCGTCGACCTGACGCTGGATCAGGGTCAGGGTGTGCAGCACCGAGTCGTGCACGTGCGCGGCCACCTCGGCCCGCTCCTGCGCGCGGATCCTGGCCCGGCGCTCGGCGCCCAGGTCGCGGGTCAGCCGCAGCAGCCACGGTCCGAAGATCACCAGCAGGCCGACCAGCAGCAGCCCGGCCCCGCGCATCGCGGCGAGCGCGTCACCCAGTCCGCCTCGGCCGAGGGTGAAGAAGATCAGCCCGGACAGCACGAGCGCGGCGCCCAGGAACGTGCGCAGCGCGATCGCCACTCGACTGCGACCGTCCAGCGAGAACCAGCGGTTGCGCTGCGCAGAGTCGGCTTGCCGCCACAGCAGCACCACGCCGATCCCGGCCACGAGCAGCGGCCAACTCCAGTTGCCCGCCCGGTCGGTGGTCACCCCTATGCCGGTGAGCATCGTCGCGGCGATCAGCAGGATGATCAGCCCGACCGCCTGCTGCCGCTCCCGGCGCCGTTGCGGCGCGGGCGCGGCGGGCTCCTCCGCGCTCTGCGGGACGAAGATCCAAAAGGCCGCGTACAGCGCGGCGCCCAGGCCCGCGAAGAAGGTCAGCGCGACGAAGCCCACGCGCAGCACGATCAGGTCGATGCCCAGGTGCTCGGACAGACCGCGCGCGACGCCGCCCGCGAGCCGGTGGGTCGAGGCTCGCCGCAGCCTGGGCTTGGTCGCCGGCGGCACGGGCCGGACGGGGGCGGCGGGTGGATACACGGCAGTCACAGCACCGATCGTCACACGGCGCGCGCTCGCCCCGCATCAGGGCCCGACCCTGATTCCCTCTCAGGGTCGAACCAGGGGTCGACCAGGGCGGAGCCCGATGGGAACCGGGCCCGGCGGCCGCCACGATGGACCCATGAACACCGACGACACGAAGCCCGGCGTCCCGGCCGACGAGCGGACCGGCGACGCTCCGGCCGGCCTCCCGGGGTCGTCCGCGGCACCGACCGTTACCCGACCGCAGTTGCTGCGCAGCACCGACGACCGGATGGTCGCGGGCGTGTGCGGCGGACTCGGCGAACATTTCGGCATCGACCCCGTCGTCTTTCGCATCGTGATCCCGGTGCTGTCGTTGTTCGGCGGCGTGGGGGTTCTGGTGTACAGCCTGGGCTGGCTGTTGATTCCGGCCCGCGATCGGGACCGGCCCGTGCTGCGCCGGATCCTCGCCGGAAAGTTCGACTCGGGAACGTGGGCCGCGACCGTGGTCGCCGTCATGGGGGTCGCCTTGTTCTTCACCTACCTGGATTCGGGCTTCGGCCCGTCGATCCCCCTGCTGATGATCACCGCCGTGGTCCTTTTCATGGTGTGGTCGGACACGAAGAAGAAGCGCGAGACGGCCCAATCCGCCGGCGGCGCAACGATGGCGTCGGCTCCGGCGGGCCTCGCCACCGAGCCGGAGTCGGGGTCACCGCTCGGTCCGCCCTCGTGGTGGCAGGTTCCCGGCGGCGGTGTGCAGCCGCCGGAGCGCAAACTGCCGTGGCCGCCGCGGCCCAAGGACCCGGGCCCGCCTCGCTCCTACGTCGCCCTGGCCACGATGTCGGCCGCCACGATCGTCGGTGGGTTGCTGTGGGTGATCGACCGCACGGCCACCGAGGTGACCTATTCCGTCGCCCTGGCGGTCCTGTTGGGTGTGGTCGGTCTGGGCCTGCTCGCCGGCACGTTCCTGGGCCGGGCCCGGATTCTGATCCTTCCGGCGCTCGTGCTCACCGGGCTGCTCGCGGCGATCACCACGCTCACGGTGCCGCTCGACGGCACGTCGGGGCAGCGCACGTACACGCCGACCACAGTCGCGGAGGTGCCCGCGTCGTATCGCCTGGGCATGGGCGACCTGGGCATCGACCTGCGCGGGCTCGACCTGGGGCCGGACGGGCGGGTGACCGTGCATGCCCAGGTCGGCGCCGGTCGGATCCGGATCCGGGTGCCCAAGGACGTCACGGTGCTCTTCTCCGGGCGGGCCGACGTCGGTGACCTCCGTATCCCCGACGCCAGTACGGACGGCTTCCGCCCCAGGCGCAAGGACCTGTTGTCGCCTGTCACCGAGCCCTCGCGCGGCACCATCACGTTGGACACCAAGGTCGGCCTCGGTCAGGTCGAGGTGCTGTACGGCGACCTGGGAAGGAACCCCCGATGAGCACCGCGACCCGGATGGAGGGCGACGGCCCGATGAGCACCAGGTATCGCTTCGACCCGATGGCCCTGATCGCGGGCCTGGTCTTCCTCGGCATCGCGATCGCGTACGTCCTGCACGCGGCCGGCGTGATGACCGTCGCCCCCGAGTGGACTCTGGCCATTGCCGCGATCGGCGTGGGCGTCGCGGGCCTCGCGGGCGCCGTGTGGACGATGCTCCCCGGTTCCTCCACCCGTCGCCGGTCGGTGGGCTCGGGCGAGCCGGCCCACCCGCCCGTGGATCTGACCAAGTAGCCGCGCGACGACCGGATCGCCGGTCCGAGATCGGGGCCCGGCACGGCGAATCGCCGTGCCGGGCCCCGTCGTTCGAGTCGTTCGAGTCGTTCGAGTGGTTGGAGTCGTTCGGGCCGGGGCGCGGGTGGTCGGCCCGGTCAGCCTCGGCCGTGCGGTGTGTTCCACCGCGTCGCGTCCGGGCCCTTGGGGACGATGCCCGTCGGGTTGATCACGTCGTGCGTGACGTAGTAGTGCCGCTTGATGTGGTCGAAGTCCACGGTGTCGCCGAAGCCTTCGGTCTGGAACAGGTCTCGGGCGTAGGCCCACAGGACCGGATACTCGGTGAGCTTGCGCAGGTTGGTCTTGAAGTGGCCGTGGTAGACCGCGTCGAACCGCACCAGCGTGGTGAACAGCCTGACGTCCGCCTCGGTGACGGCCTCGCCGACCAGATAGCGCCGCTCGCGCAACCGCTCCTCCAGGACGTCCAGGCGCGCGAACAACGCGTCGAACGCGGCCTCGTACGCCTCCTGGGTGGTCGCGAACCCGCACTTGTAGACGCCGTTGTTGACGTCGCGAAAGACGTCGGCGTTGATCGCGTCGATCTCGTCGCGCAGGTGCTCCGGGTACAGGTCGGGCGCGCCGGCGCGGTGCAGCGACCGCCACCGCGTGGACAGGTCGAGGGTGATCTGCGGATAGTCGTTGGTGACCACGTGCCCGCTGCGCAGGTCGACGATCGCGGGCACGGTGACCCGACCGGTGTAGTTCGGATCGCTGTCCTTGTAGGCGTCCGCCAGGAACGCCAGTCCCGTCACCGGGTCGCGCCCGTCGGGGTGGTTGGTGAACCGCCATCCGCGTTCGTCCCGGATCGGGTCGACGATCGAGAGACCGAGTGCGTCCTCCAGTCCGAGCAACCGCCGCACGATCACCGCACGGTGCGCCCAGGGACACGCGAGCGACACGACCAGTCGGTAACGGCCCGCCTCGGGCTCCGGTCGCCCGGTGAACCGGTTGGCCTGCCGGACGAACTCTCCGCGCTTTCCCGCTTCCGCGGTGAACTGTGCGTCAGATCTGCTCATCCCGCAACGGTAGTTCGCACCCCGCCCGCACGTCGGGAACCGCGCCGAAACCGCCGCGCCACCGGAGGAATCGATCGAACCAGGCGTCCGGAACCGTCCCGAACCTCCCGGAGTCGCCCCGAACCTTCCGGAGTCGTCGCGAACCGTCCCGCGTCGCCGGCCGGGGCTCAGGTCGCGATCTGGATCTCGTACGGCGCCGACTCCACGCCGGACGCGGACACCACACACAACTCCACCCGTCCCGGCTCCACCTCGACCGGTACCGGCACCACGACGCAGCCGTCGGAGGGATTGGTGAACCCGACGTCGGTCGGGACCAACGGCACGTGCACGTGCACCGCGCCGAACTTGACCACCACCCGCGCCAACAGGTCCGGCGCGTCCGAGCCGCCCGCGGCCAGGTTGATCCCGCGCACCTCGATGTCGTCGCCCTGGCGCACCGCCGAGTCCAGGTCGCCGCGCGAGCGCACGCGCACCACCGACAGGATCACCGGCCGGTCGTTCTCCGCGAGTTTGCCGGCGAGGTAGGTGACCACCGAGACCATCGCGAGGGCGACCAGGGTCGCGGGGATGTCCGGCAGCCGGTCCGGGTCGCGCGCGAGGCCGACCACGACGAAGCCCACCGCGACCAGGTTGACCAGGACGTACTGCGCGTCCACGAACGAGGCCCGGCCCGCGTCGTCGGTCACCAGGTCGCGCAGCGAGGCCTGATCGGCACGCAGTTTCTGGAGCACGCGGCGGCCGACCTTGTCGCCGACGATTCGGCGCACGGCCACCGCCGTCAGCAACGGCGCGGCGACCAGGGAGAGTTGATCGAGCGCGATGTCGCCGAGCCGATCCAGCAGCAGATCGCGCTCGCCCGACCCGGAGGCGGCGGCGAGTCGCATGCCCAGGAAGGCGAAGACGTACACCAGCGCCACCATCCACAGCGCGGCGATCGCCTTGGACGTGGACAGGCGGCCGTCCAGGCCCCGCACAGGCGCGAAGACGCCGCCGTTGTCCCTCGCGGCCCAACCGACCACGCTGAGCGCTCCTGCGACCACCACGGCCGCCACGATCCCGGCGGTGCGCGACGCGGTCCAACCGGCGCCGATCGCGGTCAGCGCCTGCACGAGCACGAGTACGGAGACGAGCAACCACAGCACCACGAGCGCGCGACCACCGAGCACCCGCATCCACGCCCGGCCCTGCGCCCGTCGCACGGTGCCCAAGTCCTGTGCTCGGCCGCGCAGTTCGTCGGAGATCCATTGGCGCGCACCACCGTCGGAATGCGCGACCGTGGCGGGCACGCCCTCCTTGCGGGCCAGGGCCCGCCGCAGCGTCTCGAAGTCGGCCACGGTTCTGCGGTATTCCTCCCGGACCACACAATGACAATCCGGTCCGTGCACACCGACACCGTGCGCCACTTCGCCACACCCTCCCCACCACATCGAACGTGCTCGTTCAGCCGCACATTGTGCCGCATCCGAAGGGGTCGGATGTGGCCGGCGCGAGGACCGGACGGATTCTCGATCGAACACCCGACGCCCGCTCGATCGCCGTGCTCCGCAAGGCAGTCGTCGGGGAGCGAAACGCAGACGACCTCCGCCCCGAAAGGGGACGGAGGCCGCCTGCGCACAGTGGGTCGAACCGGGAGGACTACTCCCACTCGATGGTGCCCGGGGGCTTGCTCGTGACATCGAGCGCGACCCGGTTGACCTCGCGCACCTCGTTGGTGATCCGGTTGGAGATCCGGGCGAGGAGGTCGTACGGCAGGCGCGACCAGTCGGCCGTCATCGCGTCCTCGGAGGACACCGGACGCAGCACGATCGGGTGACCGTAGGTCCGGCCGTCGCCCTGCACGCCGACCGAGCGCACGTCGGCGAGCAGCACCACCGGGCACTGCCAGATCTCGCGGTCCAGGCCCGCCCGGGACAGTTCCTCGCGCGCGATGGCGTCGGCCTCGCGCAAGGTCTCCAGGCGCTCGGCGGTGACCTCGCCGATGATCCGGATGCCCAGCCCGGGGCCGGGGAACGGCTGGCGCCACACGATCTCGGACGGCAGACCGAGCTGCTCGCCGACCGCGCGGACCTCGTCCTTGAACAGCTTGCGCAGCGGCTCGATCAGCTTGAACTGGAGGTCTTCGGGCAGCCCGCCGACGTTGTGGTGCGACTTGATGTTGGCGGTACCGGTGCCGCCGCCGGACTCGACCACGTCCGGGTAGAGCGTGCCCTGGACGAGGAACTCGACCTCCTCGCCGTGCGCGCCGGCCTCGGCGACGACCTCGGCCGCGGCCTGCTCGAACACGCGGATGAACTCGCGCCCGATGATCTTGCGCTTCTCCTCGGGGTCGGTGACCCCGGCGAGCGCGGTCAGGAACCGCTCCTGCGCGTCGACGACCTTGAGCGAGACGCCGGTGGCGGCGACGTAGTCGCGCTCGACCTGCTCGGGCTCGTCCTTGCGCAGGAGACCGTGGTCGACGAACACGCACGTGAGTTTGTCGCCCACCGCGCGCTGTACCAGGGCCGCCGCGACGGCCGAGTCGACGCCGCCCGACAGGCCGCAGATGACGTGCTTGTCGCCGACCCGCTCCCGGATCAGCTCGACCTGCTCCTCGACGATGTTGACCATCGTCCAGGTCGGCGAGAGCTTCGCGCCGACGTGCAGGAAGCGCTCCAGAATGGCCTGGCCGTGGTCGCTGTGCATGACCTCGGGGTGGTACTGCACGCCGTAGAGCCGAGCCCCGTCGTTCTCGATCGCCGCGACCGGCGCGCCGGCGCTGGTGGCGGTGACCGTGAAGCCGGCCGGGGCGCCGGTGACCGAGTCGCCGTGCGACATCCACACCGACAGGTCGGCGGGCAGGCCCTCGAACAGGGTGCTGTCGGTCGCGGTCACCCGCACCGGCGTCGCGCCGAACTCGGCCAGACCGGTCTTCTCGACCACCCCGCCGAGCGTCTGCGCCATGGCCTGGAAGCCGTAGCAGATGCCGAGCACCGGGATGCCGGCCTCGAACAGGGCCGGGTCGATGCTGGGCGCGTCGTCGGCGTACACCGACGAGGGGCCGCCGGAGAGGATGATCGCGGCCGGCTGCTTGGCGAGCATCTCGGCCACCGGCATGCTGTGCGGCACGATCTCGCTGTACACACGGGCCTCGCGAACCCGCCGCGCGATGAGCTGGGCGTACTGGGCGCCGAAGTCGACGACGAGGACGGTCTCGGTGCCGCCCCCGTTCGGGCTGGCAAAGGTCACGAGGAGCCTTCCGGCGAAGCGAAAAAGGGGTGTGCCCCGATTCTACCGGCGCCGCGAGGGTGCCCCTCGATGGCGTCCGCGCCGGCGGACCCGCCATACTGGCCCCATGTCGACGTTCGGCGTGACGCGCAGCTTTACCTACGGCACCGGGATCCCCGGCGCCGCCGTCACCGCCTGAGCGCAGCACAGACACAGGCAGACGAAGACGCCCCGGGTCCGGTACCCGGGGCGTCTTCGTGTTTTCGCGGCGCGGGTATCGGGGTCGGGGCCCACCGAGAGAAGGACACACCCGTGACGAACCCCGCCGACACCACGCAGACTCCCCCTCCGTCCGCGCAGGCCCCTCGGCCCTCGCAGGCCTCGCAGGCCTCGCAGGCCTCGCAGGCTCCGCCGACCCCCGACGACGTGATCGCGGCGGGCCGCGCCGCGATCGACGATCTGGACCGGCGCATCATCGCGCTCATCGACGAACGCGTGGCCGCGTCCCAGGACGTCCAGCGCGCCCGACTCGCCGCAGGCGGGCGGCGCGTGCAGCTGTCCCGCGAGATGGACGTCATCGCGCGCTACCGCGAGGGTCTCGGCAAGCCGGGCACCTCGGTGGCGATGACCCTCCTGGAACTGTGCCGGGGCCGGGCCTGAATCCGTCCGCGAGGTCCGGTTCGCACCACATGCGTAACCTCACCGCGCCGGCCGTCGTTGTGCGTGATGGCCGGCCCGCTTGATGCGCGGGCCGGGCACCGCAGGACCGCCGACGCGATGAGGCGCGCTGACCAGTGCGCCGTGGGACCTCGCGTCGGTGCCGTGACCGGGACGCAGGGGACAGCAACCGGTCACAACCCCGCCGGCGGCCGATGCCGGGGACGCCCGACATCGGCCGCCGCGCCTTGCCCGCGGGCACCGAGGCGTGGTCCGCCCCACCCTGCGCAAAGCGGATGTTTGCCGCCATAGCCGTCGGCAGCGCCCAGACTAGCGGGATTTCCCCGGGCCCTCGGCGGCTCCACGACGGCGCGGCGTCACGCCGTCGATGCCCGGTTGGCGCAAATAGTGATCATTAACCGTTCGATAGATGGCACTTTGTCCCGTCTTGCGAATGGGCTCTTCGGTGCACACCCCGACAGCGGAATTCACCCTTGCGTACTCGTGTCCCGCGTCCGACCTCGCGTACTCCCGGTCAGCGCATCCGCAGCGTCTTCATGATCCGCAGCGACAGGGTCAACGATCGCGCCCACTGCTCGTCGGTCATCCCGAACGGCGCCGCGATCGGGATCAGCCGCTGGGTCGCCACGGTCTGGCTCTCGGTGAACTTCATGATGCCCTCGGCCCCGTGCCGCCGGCCGAGCCCGGAGTCGCCCATGCCACCCATCGGCGCGCCCGCGCTGCCGTACGCCGCGGCGTAGCCCTCGTTGACGTTGACCGTGCCGGCCCGCAGTCGCCGGCCGAGCCGACCGCCGTGCCGGGTGTCACGCGTCCACACGCTCGCGTTGAGGCCGTACGCCGTCTCGTTCGCGCGGGTGACGACCTCCTCCTCGTCGGCGAACGAGTACACGGACACCACCGGGCCGAACGTCTCCTGCGCGCACACCCGCATGTCGGGCGTGACGCCCGCGAGCACGGTGGGCTCGTAGAACAGCGGACCCAGGTCGGGCCGGGCCCGGCCGCCGACCAACACCTCGGCGCCGGCCTCGCGGGCCTCGTCGACGTGGCGGGTG
Organism: Streptomyces sp. SID3343; assembly: GCF_009865215.1. Lineage (GTDB taxonomy): Bacteria > Actinomycetota > Actinomycetes > Streptomycetales > Streptomycetaceae > Embleya. Next base: position 17,356 of record NZ_WWJX01000066.1, read on the forward strand.
ACGGTGTCGAGTTGCCGGCGCGCGACCAGCGAACCCATGTCGGTGTCCCACGCGTAGTCCGCCGCGAGCTTCATCGCCTGCACGCGCGCCAGGAAGCGATCCAGGAACGCGTCGTACACGTCGGCGTGCACGTACATCCGCTCGATCGAGATGCACAGTTGCCCGGCCGACGAAAAGCACGCGCGCACGGCGCCCTCGGCGGCCCGATCCAGGTCGGCGTCCGCGAGCACGATCATCGCGTTCTTGCCGCCCAGTTCGAGCGACGCCCCCACCAGCCGCTCGGCGGCCCGTCGGGCGACCTCGCGACCGGTCGTGGTGGAACCGGTGAAGCCGACGTAGTCCGCGCGCTCGACCACGGCCGTGCCCACCACCGGGCCGTCGCCGATCACGATCTGCCACAGGTCCTCGGGCAGGCCGCACTCGATCAGCACGTCCTGTGCCCACAGCGCGGTCAGCGCGGTCTGGGTGTCGGGCTTCATCACCACGGCGTTGCCCGCGAGGAAGGCCGGGATCGCGTCGCCGATGGACAGCGCGAGCGGGTAGTTCCACGGCGACACCAGGCCCACCACGCCCTTGGGGTGGCGGACCTCGATCGCCTTGGTGAGCACCGGGAGCGCGCCCGCCCGGCGGCGCTCGCGCAGGTAGCCCGCCGCGCGCCGGCCGTAGTGACGCGAGCAGATGGCGACGTCGAGGACCTCCTCGAACGCGTGCTTGCGGGCCTTGCCGGTCTCGGTCTGGACGATGTCGAGGATTTCCGACTGACGCTCCAGGAGCTTGTCGTGGAAACGCAGGAACACCGCGGCGCGCTCGCGCACCGACCGCTTGGCCCACGCGGTCTGCGCGAGGCGCGCGCGAGCGAACGCCGAGGCGACGTTCTCCGGCGTGGACTCCGGGAGTTCGACGATCGGCGATTGGTCGAACGGCGTGCGGGTGGTGACCATCGTCGGCACGGAGCCGGTGACGATTCGTCGGGCCAGCCGCTCACCGGGCAGGTCGGGCACGACGACGGGGGCTGCTGCGGGCGCGGGGGCTGCGATGTCCGTCATGCGACCAGCGTAGACAGCGCTACTGCGCGGTAACAGGGATTGTCCGCCACAAGCGGGCCACACTCCCCCGACCGGCCGCGCCCGGCGGGTTTCGTCCTCAGCTCTCGTCCAGTGCGGCGAGCGCCGACTCGATCGTGCGGTGGTAGGTCGGGTACGCGTACATCATGTCCCGCAGCGTGGCCACCGGCACCGCCGCGCGCACCGCCACGACCAGCGCGCCGAGGATCTCGCCGCCCGCGGGACCCGCGGCGGTGGCGCCGACCAGGACGCCGCGGTCGACGTCCTCGATCACCTTCACGAAGCCTCGCGCGCCGGTGATGTGGCCCCGCGAGGAGGTCGCGATGTCGGCGATGCCGACCCGTACGGTCAGCCCGGCCTCGCGGGCCTGACGCTCGGTCAGACCCACCGCGCCGATCTCGGGGTCGACGAACGTCACCCGCGGCAGCGCGCTGTGATCGGCGTCCGGGCCCGGCGCGCCGCGGCCGGCCGCGTGCAGCACCGCCTTGGTCACGATGGCCGACTGATACATCGCCACGTGCGTGAACGCGCCCTGCCCGGTGACGTCGCCGACCGCCCACACCGCGGGGGCCGAACCACCAGGGCTCACCCGCAACTGCCCGTCCACCGGCAGGGCGTGCGCGTGGGGGTCCACCCCGAGCGCGTCGGCGCCGATCGCCACGAGGTCCACTCGCCGACCGGTGGCCACGAGCAGCTTCTCGGCCTCCACCGAGCGACCATCGGAGAGCGAGATCGTGAACGACGTGCCGTCGTGGGCGACCTTCTCCGCGTGCACGCCCAGGTGGATCCGCACGCCGTCGTCGGCGAGCGCCCGCGCGGCGAGATCGGAGGACTCGTCGTCCTCGACGGCGAGCAGTCGTTCGCCGTTCTCGACGATGGTCACGTGGGTGTCGAACCGGGCGAACACCTGGGCGAGTTCGAGCCCGATCGCGCCGCCGCCGAGCACCACGAGCGAACGCGGCGCCTCGCGGGCCTCGATCGCCTCGTGGTTGGTCCACAGCGGCGTGCCCGCGAGGCCCTCGATCGGCGGTACGAAGGCCTTCGTGCCGGTGCCCACGACGATCGCGTGCCGCGCCCGGTAGGTCTGCTCGCCGTCGGCGCTCGTGGTCGCGACCGTGTCGACGCCGGTGATCCGGCCCGTGCCGCGCACGAAGGTCATGCCCTTGTCGACGAGGCGGTCCACGGCTGCCTGATCGTTCCAGTCCGCAGTCAGCTCGCGTACCCGCTCGGCGACCTTCGACCAGTCGGGACGGTCCCGGTGCACGGCCTCGGCCGCCAGGTGAACCATCGCCTTGGACGGGATGCAGCCCCAATAGGGGCACTCGCCGCCGACCAGGCGGTCCTCGATGCCGATCACGTCGAGCCCCGCCGCGGCGAGGTTGCCGGCGACGGCCTCGCCGCCGACCCCCAGGCCCAGCACGATCACGTCCACCTCGCGGACGTCGGCGGATTCGGGGCGCTGCGTGGTCACGGGTACCTCCGGGGGGATCGGGCCGGCCTCCGAGGACCGTACCCCGTGGGCCGGCGACGACTCCCTGGTCAGCGAGACCGGAAGGAGTCCCGCATGACGTCGAAGCGTTGCGACGTCAGATCCCAGTCCGACGCGTAGGACGACGCGTAGACGGCGTAGTCCTTGCCGGCGGTGGTGACGATGCCGAGGTTGTACGCGTGACTCGGCTCCTTCTTGCTCGTGTCGTTGCCGATCGGGTCGCCGTCCCAGGTGTACTCCCACAGCACCGCCTGTTTGGTGCCCGCGGGCAACGGCGTGTAGGACCGCATCTGGATCTTCTTGTAGTTGGGCTTCGAGGCGACCCCGGGTTCGACCACCGACTCGAAGTTGGCCATCGGGCCGTTCGGCAGCTGCGTCGTACTGATCAGGAAGACGGTCCTGCGGTCGGCCGAGAGGTACTTGATCTGGTCCTTCTTCTCGCCGAAGACGGTCCGCGTCGAGTTCTTCGGCAGGACCACCGAGAAGCCGGCGGGGTCGTCGATCATCTCCGAGTTCGGCGGGATCGACGGCGGGGCGGACGTCGACGGGGTTGCCGTCGGCCCGTTCGAGGTGGTGGGCGCGGTGGTTCCCGGCGCCGTCGGATTCTGCGGGCCGGTCGGCGAGGCGTCGGGATTCGCGTTGGCGCCCTTGTCGTCGTCCTTGCTCAACACGACCCCCACCACCACGCCGCCGGCGATCAGCGCGACCACCACGGCCACGACGGCGATCATCCGTCCCCGCCGGGCCGGCGGCCGCTGCGGCGGGACCGGGGCGTACGAGTCGCGCGGCGTGTGCGGCGGCAGGCCGCCACCCGGCATGCCGGTCCCCGTCGCCGACCTCGGGT
>NZ_WWJX01000627.1 GCF_009865215.1 Streptomyces sp. SID3343
GGCGGACCCGAGCCGGCGGCGCGGGCTTGCGGCCAGGCACCGGGGGCGGGCTGCTGTGGCTGTGGCACGGGCTGCGCGGCGGGTGGTACGGGCTGCGCGGGCTGTGGTACGAGGCGGCCAGGGGGCGCTGCCGAAGCAGGGGCGGCCTGCTGCGGGGACGTCGAGGGCTCCGCGTGGGCCTGCTGAGGTTGGTGTACGGCGGGCGCGGCGGTAAGGCCGCCCCCGACCGACGCGCGGCGTTCGAGCCGTTCCAGGCGGGTCTGCAGACTCTGCTCGCCGGAGTCCACCGCAGGCAGCAGCACCCGGGCGCAGATCAGTTCGAGCTGAAGCCGGGGCGCCGTGGCGCCGCGCATCTCGGTGAGCCCGGTGTTGACGATGTCCGCGGCGCGCGTAAGCCCGGCCTGGCCGAACTCGCGGGCGTGCTTGACCATCCGCTCCAACTGGTCGGCAGGTACGTCGATCAGGCCCTTGTCGGCCGCGTCCGGCACGGCGGCCAGAATCACCAGGTCGCGCAGCCGCTCCAACAGGTCGGCCACGAACCGGCGCGGATCGAAACCGCCCTCGATCACACGATCGACCAACTCGAACGTCGCCGCGCCGTCCTGCCCCACGAACGCCTCGACGAGATCGTCGAGCAGCGACCGGTCGGTGAACCCAAGCAACGACGTCGCCATCGCGTAGGTGACACCGTCGTCGGTAGCTCCGGCGAGCAGCTGATCCATGACCGACATCGCGTCACGCACCGAGCCGGCGCCGGCGCGCACCACCAACGGCAGCACGCTCGGCTCGACCTTGATGCCCTCGGTCTCGCACACCGACGCGAGGTGTTCGCGCAGCACGCCGGGCGGCACGAGCCGGAACGGATAGTGGTGCGTCCGCGACCGGATGGTCCCGATGACCTTCTCCGGCTCGGTGGTCGCGAAGATGAACTTCAAGTGCTCCGGCGGCTCTTCGACCACCTTGAGCAACGCGTTGAAGCCCGCCGACGTGACCATGTGGGCCTCGTCGATGATGTAGATCTTGTAGCGCGAACCGACCGGCGAGAAGTGCGCCTTCTCCCGCAGGTCACGCGCGTCGTCGACACCACCGTGCGACGCGGCGTCGATCTCGATCACGTCGATGCTGCCACCACCGCCGAGACCGAGATCCCGACACGACTGGCACTCCCCGCATGGAGTGGGCGTGGGCCCCTGCTCACAATTGAGACACCGGGCAAGGATGCGCGCGCTGGTGGTCTTGCCACAGCCTCGCGGCCCACTGAACAAGTAGGCGTGATTGACGCGGTTGTTCCGCAGAGCCTGCATGAGGGGTTCCGTCACGTGCTCCTGCCCGATGACCTCTGCGTAGGTCTCGGGGCGGTAGCGACGGTAGAGGGCGAGCGACACGCCCCCGACGATAGCCGGGCGCGACGACAGACGCGGACGCTCACCACCCGCAGTGCCCGAACACCGCCCGACGTCCGGTACTGTAGGCCCCGGACCCCCCGTGCGGCGGTACCCTCCTGAACCTCCCCAGGGCCGGAAGGCAGCAAGGATAGGGAGGCTCTTCCGGGTGCACGGGGGGTTCTTCACGTTCCCGAACCCACAGCCCCACCCCCACCGGGAACAGGTGCACAACCACCCACCGACCTCCTGTAAGCTCCCTCTCGGAGGATTCGCCTAGTGGCCTAGGGCGCACGCTTGGAAAGCGTGTTGGGTTCACACCCTCACGAGTTCGAATCTCGTATCCTCCGCCAGCCTG
>NZ_WWJX01000628.1 GCF_009865215.1 Streptomyces sp. SID3343
AACGTGGAGCCGCCGCACATCGAACGCGGCTACCGACCGCAACGCTGAGCCGCTGCGGTACTGCTGCGATGATCTTGGCGTTGTGGGCACGGTGCGTGCCTGATCCGTCCCGCAACTTCGAGATCATCGCGGCGAAGCGGGTGTGGGCATGACCTGGTGGGAGTCCTTGGCGGTATTCGGCGCGGGGATAGCGGCCGGCGGGATCAACACCGTGGTCGGATCCGGGACCTTGATCACGTTCCCCGTCCTGCTCGCGTTCGGCTACTCGCCGGTCACCGCCAACGTCTCCAACACGATCGGGCTCGTGCCGGGGTCGATCAGCGGGGCGATCGGGTACCGGCGCGAACTCGCCGGGCAGAAACCCCGATTGCTGCGACTGGGCCTCGCGTCGCTGATCGGCGGCATCATCGGCGCGATCCTGCTCCTGACGCTGCCCGACGGCGCCTTCAAGGCCATCGTGCCCGGACTGATCGTGCTCGCGCTGGTGCTGGTGGTGCTGCAACCGCGGCTGGCCAAGCGGATCGCGGCACGGCGCGCGGGCGCGACGGCGGATTCCGCGGATTCCGCAGCGGGGGACGGGTCGGCCGAGCAAGCGCGTACACCCCGGCACGGGGGCGCGGTCCTGTGGGGCGCGGTGCTGGCCACCGGTATCTACGGCGGATACTTCGGCGCGGCCCAAGGCGTGTTGCTGCTCGCGCTGTTCGGGGTGTTCATCGCCGAGGACCTGCAACGGATGAACGCGGTCAAGAACGTGCTCGCCGCGATCGTCAACGGGGTCGCCGCGATCCTGTTCATGATCGTGGCCGACGTCGCGTGGTGGGTGGTCCTGTTGATCGCCGTCGGCTCGGTGATCGGCGGCCAGATCGGCGCGAAGGTCGGCCGCAAACTTCCGCCGACGGCATTGCGCGCGATCATCGTGGTGGTCGGTTCGATCGCCGTGGTCCGCCTGTTGCTGTGATCCCTCGCCTGTCGCCGTCCCCGTGCGTGGGTGGGGGCGGGGTTCGTTCCCACCCGCACCACCCGTGCCGTTCCGCTCGGAGGCTGCGGATCTCGCGCGTCGGGGCGGGCTGTTCGGGCCTCGCGGCGATGGCGGGCGCGCCCTCGTCGACTCCGGCGATCACCGCTGCCAGCGCTGTCGGCGCACACGTCGTACGGCCGGTTCGGGAAGGTCGAGCACGCGGGTGACACCCGTGGAGTCGTCGGTGACGTGAAGGCCGCCGGCCGTGAAGGCGTGGTCGAAGGTCGGCAGTCCGTGGAGGAACGAGCCGAGTGCGTCTGCCGGACGAGGCGGGCGGTGAGCATCCTTCTCTGTATGCCGAGCATCCTCGCGCCCATCGGGCCGGACACGTGGTCGAACGGTATTCCGGGCCACGCGGCCGTGAGCGAGGCCCGGAATCGGGTGGGCAGGTCCGGGATGAAACGATGGGGACCCGCTGATGCCGCGACCTGGAGAAGCGATGTCCTCGACCGCCGTAGGTCTCTTGGTCGGCGCCGCCTTGGACGCCGCCCTGGGTGATCCGCAAAGGTGGCACCCCGTAGCCGGGTTCGGCGCCGCCGCCGCCCGCGTGGAACGCGTCGTGTACGCCGA
>NZ_WWJX01000629.1 GCF_009865215.1 Streptomyces sp. SID3343
CGCGGCGCGGGATCGCGCGCCTGGACTTCGACCGTTGCCCGAGCACGGTCGAGTTTCTGGGGCTCGGAGCCCGACTCGGGGCGGTGATGGAGACCGAGATCAACGCGGAGCTGCGGCCCTATGTCGAGAATCGCTCCGTCCTCAACCTGCGACACGACGAACCCGGCACGTCCCGCTACGACTTGGCGCTGGTCGCCGCGAACTACCTCAACCTGCACACCGAGATCGCGGTGCATCCCCTGCACAAGCAGCCCCGCTACATCGCCCTGCTGTGTGTCGAGCCGCCCGAGCGCGATCACGGCGGGCAGACCGTGTTCGTGCCGATGGCCGCGATCCGAGCCCGGATGTCCGCGATCGAACTGGACGTCCTGGCCGCGACGAACTGCCACGACTTCTCGGCCGGACCGCCGATGTTCTCCCACAGGGAAGGCCTTCCCGTGTTCTGCTTCCGCGACTTCGGCGACGACGAACTGCGGTGGCGGTACACGGGGACGATCGAGGCGGCCGGACCCGAGACGGTGCGCGGCGCGATTCACGATCTGCTGGACGCGATGTACGACCCGGCGACGATGTTCGGCGTGCACTGGACGGCGGGGAGTGCCGTCGTGTTCGACAACTGGGCCTACTTTCACGGCCGTTCCCGGATCAGACCGGTGCCGGGCGGGCGGAGCCGCCACTTCAAGCAGCTCAAGCTCCGGTAACAGGCCTATCCGAGCCCACCCCTACCACCGAACGAACAGACCGCGACGGGCCACGCATCAAGACGTGGATCCACCAGGACGCGGACACAAGGAAGGGAAGTGACCGTCGTGTCACATATGGAAGAGCAGGAACCGGAATACCTACCGACCACCCATACCCGAGGGACCCTGGTGCGCGGCAAGGACGGCGCCGTGTACTTCCTCCGGGACGAACTCCTCGACGCGTGCCGGGTCACCGGTGAGGAACTGGTCTACGCGGAGGCCACCTTGGAGGCGGCCGGTCGCAGCCCGTTCGGCGGGACCACGCAGTTCGTACGCTACGAGGGCGACATGCCGAAGGTGGACGCCGCCGGGATGGCCGAGGCGGCCGACCCGCCGTCGACCATCATGTGTTGCTGGTGACGGATCGATCACCCGAGGTTCGGGCGTCGGTGCACGATCACCGACGCCCGAATCCGTGTGTGCCGGGAACGCGCCGATGACGCGCCCCGATCGGCCCACTCTCGCCGTGACCCTGGCCCCCACCGCGTTGCTACGGGCGGCCGCGTGGCCGGTGGAGACCCTGGACGAGTTCGCCGCGCCCGAGTCGGCGGCCCACGCCGCCGCGGTGCACGGCGTCCAGGCGCGCGTGGCGGGGCGGCGCCCGGAGTTGCTTCGCCTGCTGCACGACGCGGTTCCGCGCACCGAAGACGTGACTGCCCGTCGGCGGCTGCTCGCGATCCGACGGGCGGTCGGCCGCGCGGACGCCCCGTACGACGAATCGGCGCATGGGATCGAGGCCGGCCCCGAATCGGCCCACCCGCTCGTGGCTGCTCCGGAATCGCCGCCGCGTCCGCTCGTGGCTGCTCCGGAATCGCCGCCGCGTCTGCGTGGGGTCGCTCCGGAGGCGGTGCGCCTGCCAGGGGTCGCTCCGGTACTGGCCCGCCTGCT
>NZ_WWJX01000630.1 GCF_009865215.1 Streptomyces sp. SID3343
TTGACGGATCCGTTGACGGATCCGTTGACGGGTCCGTTGACAGGTACCTCGACAGGTTCGTCGACCCGATCGTTGAGGAGGCTGTTGACGAACGGGGTCAGCCGCCGACCCTCGGCGGGTCGATCGGCGCGCCGTCGCCGGTCGTGGGCAGGTCGCCGCGCCGGGGCAGCACGGCGTCGAACTCGATGGCGTCGGCGGGGTGGGCGGCTCTGGCCGCCGCGAGCAGCATCGGCCGGTCGACGTGAGCGGTGTCGGCCGAGAGACGGACTTCGAGGGATCCCCGCATGACCGCGTACTCGTGCGCGGATCCCTGTGCCCGGTACCACAGTTCGGCGTCACGCTCGCATGTGCCGCCCCCGGACGGCGCCGCGTCCAGGGCGAGCGACGGACACGTCGAGTCGGTGAGTCTGATCGTGTCCACGGTGAGGGTGATCTGCGCGCCGTCACGCCTGACGTAGACGGCCTGGAAGCCGGCGTCGCCGGACACCCCGACGGACTGCGGCGCGACCGTGAACCCGGGTATCTCGGTGACGTATACGTATTGCGGCGTGGTTCCCAACTCCCGGGCCCGCTCGACGGCTGCCGCGTCGGTCGGGGAGCCGGCTCCGGCGCCCGAGCCGGTGGATTCGCCGCACCCGGCGAGCAGCGCGGCAACGAGCAGGGCAGGGAGGACGAGACGCGCGCGAGCCATCATTGCCCAGACCCTAGCGCGGTCCTCGGACACGCCCCCCGGGCGCCGACGCGGATGCGAGACCCGGGTGCGAGACCCGGGCGCGCCGGTGCGCCCAC
>NZ_WWJX01000631.1 GCF_009865215.1 Streptomyces sp. SID3343
CCGACAGATGAATGTGTGGACCCCGCGAAGAGCACGTCACCCACAGTGACACCAAACCCGCCCGGCGCGCGGGGACTTCACCCAAAAGATGCGAGCGCGTCCGCTCGAAAGAGTGTCGGGCTGCGTCGACGCGCCCAACCTGCGGCAGCGCTTCAAGCTCGAGACCCTCGCCGGAGCCCGGCCGAGGGCGTGAACTCGTATCTTCTGGCCAGACCCTTGCGAAGCGTGCGAGGTACGACGAAGCTTCGCTTGTGAAGCCCGACCTTCTCCTTGAGGAGAGAGTTGGGCTTTCGTCGTCTCGGCGTTCGCCCATCGGATGGCCCCGCCGCGACGCTCTGTGCGACCAGTCTCGCCGCGGCGGGCCCTGGACCCCTTGGAGGGCCTGGTGTCAGTCAACCCGACGAACGGAGCCGGAGGCGAGCCCCCGAACGAGTCGGGGGGCCCGGACGGGCCGTTGGATGTACGCACCGTCGTACTCCTGAGCGTTTTTGCGGCCGCGGTCTATGTGGCCTACCGCGCGCCGGCGTTCGGCGTCGCCCTCACGGTGGGCGTCACGGTACTACTCGCGCTGCACCTGCTGATGAAGCGTTCCTGAATCGCGTCGGGGGCCGGGACGGCACTTCGGTCGCGACCCCCGACGCACTGGCTCTGTACGCGAGAACCCCGAGAGGCACCGGGGGATGCGGCGCGGCATGGTGCGTGAGTGACCGCGATTCCCGCCCG
>NZ_WWJX01000632.1 GCF_009865215.1 Streptomyces sp. SID3343
CGCCGGTGCGGGTGGCGCCGACGCCGGCGGCGACGACGAAGGCGACGCCGGCCGCGGGCGCGAGGCCGGGCGTCTGGCCGAGGATCACCAGACCGGCGACGAGCGCGATGGCGGGTTCCAGGCTCATCAGCGTGCCGAAGGCGGACGTGGTCAGGCGACGCAGGGCGAGAAATTCGAGGATGAACGGCAGTACGGCGCTCAGCACGGCCAGTCCCAGCATCGCCGAGAGCAGCTGCCACGTGACGCGTTCCAGGTCGGAGGGTGCCGCGACAAGCAGGGCGATGACGCCGGCGACGGGCATCGAGACGGCCAGGCCGCTCAGCCCGGTCACCGAGTCGCCCACGTGTTGGGTCAGCAGGATGTAGGCCGCCCAGCACGCCGCGGCGGCCAGGGCGAAGCCCGCGCCGGCTCCGTCGATCCCTCCGTGCCAGGGTTCGGTCAGCGCCACGACGCCGAGCGCGGCCATGGCCGTCCAGCGCTTGCGCCCGCGCCCCGGGCCGTAGAGGGACACGGCCAGCGGGCCGAGAAATTCCAGCGCGCTCGCGGTGCCGAGCGGCAGCCGGCTCACGGCGAG
>NZ_WWJX01000633.1 GCF_009865215.1 Streptomyces sp. SID3343
GGCGGGGGAGCCCTTGGGCGAAGGCGACTTCGGCGACGTCGGCCCCGGCGCGGACGAGTTGGGCGGCGGCGATCAGCAGGAGCGGGTGGGCGCCCGCGAGGACCACGCGCCGCCCGGCGAGGGTGCGGTGGCCCTTGAGGAACGCCTGGAGGCCGCCGACGGTGAAGAAGCCGGGCAGGGTCCAGCCGGGCATCGGCACGGGCAGGTCGTAGGCGCCGGCGGTGAGCAACAGGGCGCGGGGGAGCAGGACTTCGACGCCCTCGGGACCGTGGACGGCGACGCGCAGGCCGTCGGGGACGGGGGTGCCGGCGGTCGCGGCGAAGCCGTCGGGGGTGGTGCGGGTGCCGAAGACGCCCCACGCGGTGGTGGAGTGGCGGATGGTGATGCCGGGGTGGGCGGCGGCGCGCGCGAGCAGGGCGCGCCCGGCGGCGTAGGCGG
>NZ_WWJX01000634.1 GCF_009865215.1 Streptomyces sp. SID3343
CACCGCGACCGACTCCCTCCGGGCCGCCGGCCTGCGCCTTCGGATCGGCGGAACACTCGACGAGCAGGTCGGCCACGGCCAACTGGTCCGAGCAGCACCCGACGGCTCCCTCCACGCCGCCGCCGACCCCCGCAGCGACGGAACCGCGATCGAGTCACTCGAACCAACGACCCCGTCGCCCATCCCGCATACGCCGTGAGGCGCTGTCGTTCGCGGGCGAGCGCACCCTCGCCCCGGACGGCGAACCCGTCCCGCACTCCGCCGCCGACCCGGACAGCGCCCACGTGATCGACCACCTCGACCGCGGCTGCGGCCAGCGGGCCTGCCCGTGGGCTTGGATCCCGACGCCATGGGCGGGCTCGGTGGCCACCCGATCACCGGGCGGGGCGCCCTCCGCGAACCGACGGTACGGCGGACGTCGTTGCGCGTGTGGGTCCGATCGGCCGGTGTGACGGTGGTCGCGGCTCGGCGGGCTCGGCGGGCTCGGCGGGGTCGCCGAGATGCCGGGGTGTCGACGAACTTCCCGGGGATGACAGCACACCGAGTGCGGCCGACGAGGGCGGCCGGCCGGACCCGGCCGGCCGACGGGCCGCGTGGCCGGTC
>NZ_WWJX01000635.1 GCF_009865215.1 Streptomyces sp. SID3343
GGCCCTGCCGGGCCGTCGGATCCGGCGCCCGCGGGGGGCGCCTCGGCGGCGTGGCGCCGGGTCAGTTCGGCGGCGAGCGCGCGAGGCGTCGGGAAGTCGAACAGCAGCGTGGACGGCAGGGTCAGCCCCGTCCACGCCGCGAGTTCGTTGCGCAGCTCGACCGCGGCCAGGGAATCCAGCCCCAGGTCCGCCAGCCGGGTGTCCTCGTCGACCTCGCTTGCCTCGTCGCGGTGGCCCAGGACGCGGGCCGCCAGGGTCCGTACCCGCGCGAGCAGCAACGTGCCCCGCTCGTCGGGGGACGCGGCCGCCGGCATCCGGTCGCGTCGGCCCCCGC
>NZ_WWJX01000636.1 GCF_009865215.1 Streptomyces sp. SID3343
GAGTTGGAGCGCTGGTCGCGGGGTTCGTCGAGGTTGGCGGTGCGCGGATCGTATTGCGGTGCGAACGCTCCGCGGGCCCGTAGTTCGTCGAGATGTCGCCGCGATCTTGTGGGCGCTGAAGTCCCGAAGAGGCCGACACTCGCGCTTCAGGCGGCGTCGTATGCCCGCCGGCGCCCGGACCAACATCCACCCGCCGATCCTGGCCTGGAGGCCGGCTCGAAAGAGGGGGTCAAACTGTCCGCGTGTTCAGCGTCTCGAGGAGCAGAGCCTCGGAGATCACTGCATGTCGGAAGG
>NZ_WWJX01000067.1 GCF_009865215.1 Streptomyces sp. SID3343
GCGCTGCGGGTGGCCGGGGCGGGCGCGCTGGGTTGGCCGCTGGTGGTCAAGCCCGCCGAGCAGGGCGGGTCCTGGGGGGTGAGCGTGGTCGAGGGGCCCGGGGAGTTGGCGGCGGCGGTGGCGGCCGCCTCCCGCTACACGGTGGCGACGCCGCACGGGCTGGCGCTGGACTCCCGTGTGCTGCTGCAGAGTTACGTACCGGGCGAGGAATACTCGGCGGACACCGTGGTGTGCGACGGGGTCGCGTACGCCATGCCGGTGGTCCGCAAGGACACCACGCGCGGCCGCTACCGGGTGGAGACCGGGCACACGTGTCCGGCCGGTCTTCCCCCGGAGCCGACCCTGGCGGTGCAGCACACCGCCGCCCGCGCGGCTCTGGCCGTGGGGGTGCGCAACGGCATCGCGCACACCGAGCTGAAGATCCCTCCCGGCACGGACCGTCCGGTGGTCATCGAGACCGGCGCTCGGCTGCCCGGGGACAACATCTGCGAGATCGTCGAGGCGGCGACCGGGATCAGCGAGGCCGAGGCGTACCTGCGGGCGGTGACCGGCAGGCCGCCGCGGCCGGCTCCCGCGCGCGAGGGGACGGCGGTGATCCGCTTCCTGCTTCCCGAGCACTCCGGCGTGCTGGAGGAGGTCTTCGTGCCCGAAATCCCCGGCACCCACAGCGAGATCCACCTGCGGCCCGGGGACTTCGTCCCGGAGCCGACCGACAGTTCGGGCCGCGTCGGCCACGTCGTGGCCCTCGCCGCGTCCTCGGCGCGGGCCCGCCGCCTGGCCGATCTGGCCGTCGACGGCACTCGGATGAAAGTGAACCGACCGTGACAGTGCACAAGGTGGCGTTCCTGCGGTCCGTCGGCATCCAGCGGGCCGATCCCTACATTCAGCGGGCGGTGCGCGCCTTGGCGCACGAGGGCGTGCAGAGCAGGCTCTTCCACACGCACGGCGAGGCCGGCGACGAGGACTTCCCGGGCGGCCGGCAGCGTGTGGACCGCGCCGTCACGCCGGCCGAACTGGCCGCGCTGGTGGCGCAGTGGGGTGCGACGGCCGCGGTGTCGATCTCGCTGCCCTGCGAGTACACGGTGCGAGACGCCACGGTGCGCGAACTGCTCGACGCCCGGGGCATCCCCACCGTGGTGACCCCCCTCGCGGCGACGCTTGCCCTGGTCGACAAGTGGGAGACCAAGCAGCTGTTGATCCGCGCCGGCCTCGACGTGCCACGCGGCCTTCGGGCCGATTCGGATCTGCTGGCCGGGCGGGGGCTCGTCGTTCCCGCGTACGCGGATGCCCTTCGGGCCGAGGCCGGCCGCATCGGATATCCGTTGCTGTCGAAGCCGATCTGGGATTCCACCAGCATGGGCATCCGCGCCCTGCCGGACCCGGCGGCCCTGGACGCCTACCTGGCGGACCCGCCGCAGGTGTCCACGGTGGTCGAGGAGTGCGTCCGCGGGGACCTGTGTTCGGTGGACATCGTCGGCGGGCCCGGCGGCCACCGGGTACTACCCCTGTGCTGGACCGGCACCGCGGGCCCCGAACCGGTGTTCACCTTCGCCGACTTGCGCTGGTGCGGGCCGCGGCCCGAGGCCGAGGCCGCGTTCGTACCAATCGCGCGGAAGCTGGTCGGCCTGTGCGAGGAACTGGGCGTATACGGGTCCGTCAACGTCGACATGGTCTACACGGGTTCGCGCTACGTCGTGTTGGAGGTCAACCCGCGGATCGGCGGCGCCACGACCTTGTCCTGTGCGGCGTCCGACACCAACACCTTCGGCGCCCTCGCCGACCTGGCCCTCGGCCGGTTCGTCCCGGCCCCGGCCGCCCGCACCCGTTGGGCGATCGAGTTCCTCTCCCCCGAGCGGTTGCCGGACGCGGCGCGGGCGCTGTTGCGGGATCGGCTGGACCTGATCACCGCGCACGAGCTGGTCATGGACGCCACCAGTCGGGGGGACATCGTGGTGCTCACCCTTGCCGAAGGGGAGGAACGGCAGACCGTCAAGGCCCTTGAGGAGGTGCACGGGGCGAGCGGTTTCCCCCGGGAGGAGATCCTGGAGAAGATCCGGGGTCTGCTGACGCCGTGACCCCCTCCCCGCGTCCCTCCTCCGGACCTGTTGCCTCCCCCGGCCGGCGGCCACAACGACGTACAGCCGGCGCCGCCGGTCGGTTGCGCCGTGTGCTCGGGCTGCCGTCGCTGCGCGGTCACGGCCGGTTTCTGATCGGAAACCTGGTCGACTCCCTCGGCAACGGGATGCTGCTCCCGCTGGGTCTGCTGTACTTCACCACCGCCCGGGACCTGTCCGTGTCGGCGGTGGGGGCGGCGGTCACGGTCGGCCAACTCGTCGCCCTGCCCGTGGTGTTCCTCGCCGGCCGTTACCTGGACCGGCAGGGTCCGCGCCGACTCACGGTGGCCGCCAACGTGGTGAGCGCCGCCGGTTTCCTGTCGTTCCTGGTGGCGCATCGCCCGTGGGCGATCGCCGGTGCGTACGTGCTGGTCCAGTCGGGTGTCAACGCGTACTACACGGCCCAGCGGA
>NZ_WWJX01000637.1 GCF_009865215.1 Streptomyces sp. SID3343
ACGCCGCGACCGCCGAGACCGCCGCGCACAGCGCCTCGGCCGCCGCCGGACGCGCGACCGAGGCGGTGCTGGCGGCCAAGGACCGGGTCGAGGCCGAACTCGCGTCGCAGCAACGCCGGATGGTGGAGATCGAGGCTCGCCGCGTCGCCCTCCTGGCCGAGCTCGCCGCCGCCAAGCAGACCTCCGTCGCGCTGGAGACCGCCCGCCGCGACGGCCTGGCCGCAGAGGCGC
>NZ_WWJX01000638.1 GCF_009865215.1 Streptomyces sp. SID3343
CGGAACGCGGCGGCGACCCCGAGAAGCGTGCGGGTCGCCTGCTGTTGAACCTCCAGGAACAGTTGGTGGTTGTCGTGTCGAGTGTTCAGGAATTGCAGGTGTGATCTGCCCACCAGTCGTTGATGGGCGCTCAGCGCCGCCGGTACGAGCCCGTCCTCGACCGACGCGTGCGCCGACGCACCCGCGGGCACCGGAACGGTTACCGGCGGCGCCGATC
>NZ_WWJX01000639.1 GCF_009865215.1 Streptomyces sp. SID3343
CGTGCTTCGAACGCGCCGGCGCATCGCGCCGCGAGTTCGCGAAGGCGGCGTTCCTCGACCCGTCCGCGATCACCCGCTACTTCAAGGGACAACGCGTCGCGCCCCGCGACTTCCTCGACAAACTCGCGGCCTTCCTCGCCGACCGCGGCACCCCGCTCACGCCCGAGGAACACGACCGGCTCGACCGGCTGTGCACCACAGCGCTCGCCGGCGGCTCCAGGCAGGGCGACCAGGTCCTGTACTGGAAGGAGGAGGCCGCACGACTGGCCGCCACGAAGACCGCCCTCACCGCGCGATGGCACGAGGAACGCGAGCGCGGCGTCCTGGACCGCCGACGCGCGGACGAGATTCTCGGTGCCCTCGAACTCGAACTCGCCGAACTCCGCGAACGGCTCGAACACACCGAGACGCAACGCGACACGCTGCGCGACCGGGTTCGCGAACAGGACCGACGGCTCCACGCCGCCGCCGACTACGCCCGCGA
>NZ_WWJX01000640.1 GCF_009865215.1 Streptomyces sp. SID3343
GGGGTCGTCACGACCGGCGGCGGAGGAGGCGGTGGGGGCGCAGGCTTCGGCGGCGGAGTCGGCCGGGGCGCGGGCGGCGTCGGCTTGGGCGTGACCACCACGGGGGCGACCCGGGCGGCCGGCGTGGTTCTGACCGGCGTCGGACTCGGGCTCGGCTTCGGCCGCGGTGGCGTCTTCGTCGGCGGCGGACTCGCCTTGGTCGGCGTGGGCGTGGGCGTCGGCTTCGGCGCGGGTGTGCACGAGCCGTGCCACACCAACCGGAAGTCGACGTCAAGCCCAATCCCCTTGGTCGGCGGACCGGTTGCCGTGGTCACGTCGACCTTCACACTCGACCCGGGCGACCCACCGATGGACACGCACACATCGATGCTCGTCCCGGGGCGACCGGAGCCCCCACGGGAACCCCCACCGGAGCCACTACTCGAATCGGCCCAGGCCACGCCCGCCGGCGCAGCAAGCAACGCCCCCGCCCCGACCGCACACCCCCACCGGCGCGCTCGTCCCCATGCGCTCATGGCAACGATCTTCCGCATGGTCGACAGCCTTAGGCCGAATACCACTCAGATTCACTCGGACGTGTCATGCAACGCCCTCTCGGACACAACGGATTCGACCCACACACACGCCCCGAATCAACGCCCCGCCCACGGGAGACACGCCACCACGCACAGGGCCCCGCCGGCCCCCGAGCATGCCCTGTCCGCCAAGCCCGCCGACCCAGCCCATCAACCCGCCAAGCCCGCCGACCCACCAAGCCCCGCCGAACCGGCCAAGCCGGCCACACCCGCCCACCTGGCCACCCGCCCCCGACCCCGGCCCGCCCGCCCGTCCGCCCGCACGCCCACCTCAGTACGTACGCTCCCCCGCCAACCACGTCCCCTTGACCGTGATATCCCGCAACGTCATCGGATCCGCCGTACGCGGGTCCGCGCTCAGCCACACCAGGTCGGCCGGCGCGCCCACCGCGAGCACCCGCCGGTCGTCGGCGAACGCCTGGTACGCGACGCCCCCCGTGTACGCGTCGAGCGCCTGATCCACCGTCAACCGCTCACCCGGCGTCCAGCCCTCGGCCGGCGTCCCCTCGAACGTCCGTCGGGTAACCGCGATTTGGATGCCCGCCAAGGGCTGATGCGAGCTGACGGGCCAGTCACTCCCGAACGACAGCGGCGCACCCGAGTCGAGCACGCCGCGCATCGGATACTGCAGATCACCGCGCTCCGCGCCAACCCTCGGGACGGTCAACTCGGTCTGCAGCGGGTCGAGTTGGGCCCACAGGGGCTCGAAGTTGGCGATCACACCGAGCGCGGCGAAGCGCGGGAGGTCCGCCGGGTGGACGAGTTGCACGTGTGCGATCACCGGCCGCCGGTCCCACGCCGGATTGGCTGCGACGGCGGCCTCGATCGCGTCCAACGCGGCGCGTACTCCCGCGTCCCCGATCGCGTGGATGTGTACCTGGAAGCCGTCCGCGTCGAACGCCGCGACCGCCTCCGCGAGCGCGGCAGGCGGCCATACCGGCATGCCACAACTGTGCGGGGCGTCGCAGTAGGGCTCCAGCATCGCGGCCGTGCCGCCCTCGATCACGCCGTCGGCGAAGAACTTCACCGTCCGCGCCGACAGCAGCGGGCCGCCCTCCGCCTCGACCCGTCGCCTGGCCGCGACGAACTCGAACCGCTGCCCGTGCCAGCGATCCGGGTCCGCGCGAAACGCCAGATTGGCTCGAAACGACAGCGCCCCCCGCCGAGACGCCTCGACGTACGCGGACACCATCTCCGGTTCCACCCAGGCGTCCTGAACCCACGTCAGGCCCGCGCTCGCGTACACCTCCCCGGCCACTCGCAGGGCGTCCACCAGTTCGTCCACGGGCCGGCCCGGCACCCGATCGAGGACGAGATCGCACGCGTGCCACTCGCGCAGCGTGCCCATCGCCGAGCCGTCCGGCCGACGGACGATCCACCCGAGCCGCGGCTCCGGCGTCGTATCGGTGACCCCGGCCCGGCGCAGCGCCTCGGTGTTGCACCAGACCGTGTGGTAGTCGTACGCCCGCAGCACGACCGGCCGATCGGCCACCGCCGCGTCCAACCACCGGGCATCGAACTCGCCGCCCGACACCAAGGTCGGGTCGTAGCTGGCCCCGACGATCCACTCCTCGTCGGGGTGTTCGGCCGCCCACCGCCCGACCTCGGCGGCGATCTCCGTTACGCTCGCCAATCCCTTGAGCTGTGGTCCGAAGTGTTCGAGCCCGCCGAACAGGGGGTGTGCGTGCCCGTCGCCGAAGGCGGGGAGCAGCAGGCCGGCCCCGAGTTCGACGACCTCGTCGGCGTCCGACGCCAGCGCTTCCGCGCCGAGCGCGACGATCCGCCCATCGCGCACGGCAAGCGCGTAGGTGTCACCGACCTCGAAGCCGGCCCCGAGGCCGACGCCCGCGCCTGTGCCCATCCCCGGCCCCGGCTCCGAGCCCGGCTCCAAGTCCGACCCCGAGACCGACCCCGCGCCGGCGCCCGTCCGCACTCTCCCGCGAAACAAAATGGTCGTCATCGCGCTCACTCCGAATATCAAGATGGTTCAAATCCGATCGGCGTCGATCGCGGTCGACGCTCCGTCGTGCGCCGAATCGTCCGTGGAACAAGCGCTCGGAGCCCGCGTAGTGCTCTGCTCCGCCAAGGTTCGGAAGATTCGCGAACCATGACGGGCGCCACCGTGACGACTGCCACCGTGGCGGTAGGCGAGGCCATCGGGACGTCCTCTCGGGCCAGGGTCCGGGACGACCCGCTCCAGTACACCGGTCGCCTAAACTAAAGCCTTTAGTTTAGGCGACCGGCACCGAACGTACTCCGCGAAGCGCCTCCCGGAAAAGACCTCGCGAAGATCGTTTGGAAAACTGGGCGACACCCGCTCGTCACAGGCCCGGATCGGGCCGCCCGATGGAAAGGCGTGACCATGGGCCGACCCCGCACCGCGCTGCTCAGCGCCGACGGGATCGTGCGCGAGGCGCTCGCCCTGATCGACGCCGAGGGTGCGAACGCGTTCACGCTTCCCCGGCTCGCGGCCCGACTCGGGGTCAAGCCGGCGTCGCTGTACAACCACATCGGCGGGCGGGCGGCGATCATCGAGGGTGTGCGGCGCCTGGTGGTCGAGGAGATGGACACCGCGGCGTTCGCCGAGCAGCCGTGGCCCGAGGCGCTCACGATCTGGGCGCGCTCGTACCGCGACGCCTTCGCCCGACACCCCGGCACGATCGGACTGCTCGCGACGACCACGATCAGTTCGCCCACGACCCTGGCGATGTACGAGGCGGTGGTCGGGTCGCTGTCTCGGGGCGGGTGGCCGAGGGCGCGCCTGATAGCGGTGCTGACTTCGGTCGAGGCCTTCCTGCTCGGCTCGGCGCTCGACCTGGCGGCGCCCGACCTGATGATCGACCCGGGCGGGCACGCGGACGACGTACCGGTACTGTCCGCCGCGCTGACGTCCCGCGAGGACAAGGCGACGCGCGCGGACGCGGCGTTCTCGGTGGGCTTGGACGCGCTGGTCCGGGGCCTGCGCGCGCAGCTCGCGGAGTCGCCCCACGAAGACACCGAGCCGAACGAGCCGTCCCGACCCACCAAACCGACCGAACCGACCGAACCGACCGAACCGAAGCCAACCGAGACATCCAGGCCAACCAGGCCAACCAGGCCAACCAGGCCAACCGAGCCGACCGCGCCGTCCGGACCGACCGCGCCGACCGCGCCGACAACGTCGACAGCGTCGACCCCCGACACCCCCGATCCGGCGCAGTCGACCGAAAACATACAGTGACCGAAGGACCCCGGCTTGGCCCGGATTGTAAGGCCAACCTAACCTTCTGTGCGTGAACGTCCTCCCGACGCGGGGCCGCTCGATCGCGCGCCGGACCATGTGGATGGTCTCGGCGGTGGTCCTGCTCGCCGCCGCGTGTCTGCTCAGCCTCGCCGTGGGCAGTCGAGGCATCGCGCCCGGCGATGTGCTCGACGCCCTCGTCCACGGCGGCGACTCCCCCGACGCGATCGTGGTCAACGCGATGCGCGTGCCACGGACCGTCGTCGCCCTCCTGGTCGGCGCGTCGCTCGGCATCGCCGGCGCGTGCATGCAGGGCCTGACCCGCAATCCGATCGCCGAACCGGGCATCCTCGGCATCAGTACCGGCGCCGCGGCCGGCGTGGTGACCGCGATCGCGGTGTTCGGCGTCACCGGTCTGACGGGCTACGTGTGGTTCGGCTTCGCCGGCGCGCTCGTGACCGGGGTTCTGGTGTACGCGGTCGCCGCGCGCGGTCGTGGCGGCGCCACGCCGGTCAAACTCGCGCTGTCCGGGCAGGCCCTCGCGGCCACCCTCGGCGCGGTGATCACGATGGTGCTGACGACGGATCAGGGCACGCTCGACCAGTACCGGTTCTGGCTCGTCGGCTCGCTGGCCGGGCGAACCTCGGATGTCGCGTGGCAGATGCTGCCGTTCGTCGGCGTGGGCCTGCTCCTGACCGTCTCCAGTGCGCGCGGCCTGGACGCGCTCGCGCTCGGCGACGACGTCGCGAAGGGCTTGGGCCACAACGTGAACCGGATCCGGGTGATCGGCGGCCTCGGCGCGACCGTGCTCACCGGTGTCGCGGTGGCCGCGACCGGGCCGATCTCGTTCGTGGGGCTGGCCGTCCCGCACGCCGCGCGGGCGCTCGTGGGCACCGATCACCGCTGGGTGCTGGCGATGTCCGCGCTGCTCGGTCCCACGCTGTTGTTGATCGCGGATGTACTGGGTCGGATCGTCTTCCCACCCGCGGAGGTCGAGGTGGGCGCGATGACGGCGTTGATCGGCGTGCCGATTCTGGTCGCGCTCGTACGGCGCAAGCCGGTGGTCGCGGGATGAGCTACCGCCCGTACGGCCACGTCCTGGTCCGCCGCCCCGGCTGGTCCTTCCTACTGCACCGCCGCTCGACGGTCGTCGCGTCGGTACTTGCCGCGCTGCTGGCCGCGGCCTTTGTGCTCAGCCTGTGCGTCGGCGTGCGGTTCCTGTTGCCCGGCGACGTGCTCAAGGTGCTGTTCGGCTCGGACCACAGCGTGGTGATCGAGAATCTGCGGCTGCCCCGCGCGACGGTGGGGCTCCTGGTCGGCTTGGCCTTCGGTGCCGCCGGCGCGCTGATCCAGACCGTGGCCCGCAATCCGCTCGCCAGCCCCGACATCATCGGCGTCTCGCACGGGGCGTCCGCCGCCGTCGTGTTCGGCCTGGTTTTCGGTTTCGGCGGGCCGACCGCGACCCCGCTGACCGCGGTCGCGGGCGGCACGATCGCGGCGTTCCTGGTGTACGTCCTCGCGTGGCGCAAGGGGTTGAACGCGCAGCGCTTCGTACTGATCGGCGTCGGCATCTCGGTGGCCCTGTACTCGGTCACCAACCTGCTTCTGACCAAGGCCGACATCACCCTTGCGCAGCAGGCGAAGGTCTGGATGTCGGGCAGCCTCAACGGCCGCGGCTGGACCCAGGCGGAGCCGCTGGCCTGGGTGTTGCTCGCGTTGCTGCCGGCGATCGTGTGGGCCGCGCGGGCGGCGCGCTCGGCCGGCTACGACGACGACACCGCCGTCGCGCTGGGCATCCGGCTGGGCCGGGTCCGGCTCGGCCTGGTGGTGATCGGTGTACTGCTCGCGTCGGTGGCCACGGGGGCGGCGGGACCGGTGGACTTCGTTGCGCTGGTGGCGCCCCAGGTGGCGCGCAGGCTCACCCGAACGCCGCAGATCCCGCTGGTGTGTTCGGCGCTGCTCGGTGCGCTGATCGTGGTGGTCGCCGACATCGGGGCCAGGATGCTCATCCCCGACGCCGAGTTGCCGGTCGGCGTGCTCACCGCCGCCGTGGGCGGCCCGTATCTGCTCTGGATGTTGACCCGTTCCCGTGCCGGAGGCGCCTCGTGACGACCCATCAGTTCGCCGGCTCCCGAACCGGAGGCGCCTGATGACCACCCATCAACTCGGCGCCCGCGCGCTCACCCTCGGCTACGACGACCGCGTGGTCGTGCGCGACCTCGACGTCGATGTGCCCGCAGGCAAAGTGACCGTCGTGGTCGGCCCCAACGCGTGCGGCAAGTCCACCCTGCTGCGCGCGCTCGGCCGGTTGCTCAAGCCGGTGTCCGGCACGGTGTTGCTCGACGGAACGGCGCTGACCGAGTTGCCCACCCGCGAGATCGCCCGCCGGATCGGCGTGCTGCCGCAGAGCCCGGTCCCTCCCGAGGGCATCACCGTCGCCGACTTGGTCGCGCGTGGCCGCCAGCCCTACCAGCGGTGGTGGCAACAGTGGTCCGGCGAGGACGAGGAGATCGTCGCGGACGCGATGCGACGTACCGACGTGGTCGAACTCGCCGACCGCTACGTGGACGAACTCTCCGGCGGCCAACGCCAGCGCGTGTGGATCGCGATGGCGCTCGCGCAGGGCACCGGCATCCTGTTGCTCGACGAGCCCACCACCTTCCTCGACATCGCCCACCAGGTCGAAGTCCTGGACCTGATCCGCGAGTTGAACACCCGTCAGGACCGCACCGTGGTCGCGGTGTTGCACGACCTCAACCAGGCGTGCCGCTACGCCGACCACCTGATCGCGATGCGCGACGGCCGGATCGTCGCGCAGGGCACGCCCGCCGACATCGTCACGGTCGACCTGGTGCGCGAAGTGTTCGGACTCGCCTGCGTGGTCATCCCGTGCCCGGTCACCGGCTGCCCGATGATCGTGCCGGGCGAGCCCCGGAAGCTGCTGTGAAGACCCACCCCGTCAAGTCCCATCACCTCCCGACACCCATCACGCGCCTCCACGCCTCCACGCCTCCACGCCCAGCGGACCCCTCGCACCTCGTCACACCCTCCCTCATGCCTCGTCGCCCCAAGGAGCCTTCGTGACCTTCGCCGTGCCCTTCGCCGTGACCTTCACCCGTCTCCCCAAAACGGCCGCCGTCGGTCTCGGCCTGGCACTGACACTCGCGGTGTCCGCGTGTTCCTCCGACGGCGCCGGCGACGCCCCGAAAGGGAAGGCGGGTGACACCCGCGAGGTGCAGAGTGCCAAGGGCCCGATCAAGGTTCCGGTCGCGCCCAAGCGCGTAGTGACGCTCGACATGGGCGAGTTGGACACCGCGTTGGCGCTCGGGATCAAGCCGGTCGGTTCGGTCGTCGGCTCCCCGGGCGCCGGCTTCCCCGCGTATCTGGGCGACAAGACCGCCGGTATCAAGGAGGTCGGTGCGATCGGCGCGCCCGACCTGGAGGCGATCGACGCGCTCAAGCCCGACCTGATCCTGGGCAGCCTGATCCGCGACGCCGACCGCTACGAGGCACTGAGCAAGATAGCCCCGGTGGTGTTCTCGACCACGGCCGGCACCGAGTGGCGGCAGAACTTCCTGCTCGACGCCGAGGCCCTGAACAAGAAGACCGAAGGCGACGCGATCGTCACCACGTTCGAGGCCCGTGCGAAGAGCATCGGCACATCCGTCGGCGACCCGGCCGCCCTCAAGGTCAGCGTGCTGCGCTTCACCGGCGCCGGGAAGAACCGCCTGTACGGCAAGGCCAACTTCGTGGGCAGCATCCTGTCCGCCGTCGGCCTGGGCCGCCCGGACACCCAGAACGTCGACACGTTCATGGTCGAGGTCAGCGCCGAGCAGGTCGAAAAGGCCGACGGCGACGTGATCTTCGTGACCACGTACGGCGACAAGACCAAGACCGACCAGGACAAGGTTCTCGGCGGCCCCCTGTGGAAGACCCTCAAGGCCGTCCGGACGAACAACGCGCACCAGGTCGACGACGAGTATTGGATGGTCAGCACCGGCTACGGCGCCGCCGACCGGGTCCTCACCGACCTGGAGAAGTACCTCCCCAAGAAGAGCTGACCGCAAAGCCGACACCACCGAGCCCTCCGGGGCCGACACCGCACCGCCTGCCCCCATGGCCTCGCCCGATCACCCCGAAGCTGCCCGGCATCGCCTGCGGAGAACCCCGCCGCAGTTTTCCGCGCCGCGCTGTCAACCTGTTCGCCGCCCGGACGGTTCTTTGTGTTCGAGGGCTTGGCGAGGGGGACGCGGTGACGGAAAGAACCGGTTCGATGCCGGGTGACGAAGCGGACTTCATAGAGTTCGCCGTCAGCAGGCAACAGTCTTTGTACGGACTGGCGTTCCTGCTCAGTGGCAGCCGCGAGGGTGCCCAGGACCTGACGCAGACGGCACTGGCGAGGCTGTTTCGCTACTGGCGGCGAGCCTCCAGGGCCGAAGACCTGGACGCGTATGCGCGCACAGTGCTGCTCCGGGTGTTCTTCGCCGAGAAGAAGAGAGCCCGCCGCGAACGAGCCGCGCACATGCTGCTCGACCCGCCGCCCCCGCCGGACCTGCCGGACCTGCGGTTGACCGTGGCCGCCGCCTTGGACCGGTTGCCGCCGCGTACCCGAGCGGTGGTGGTGCTCCGCTACTGGGCCGACCTGAGCGTCGAGGACACCGCCGCGGCGCTGGGTTGCTCGACCGGGACGGTGAAGACCCTCAGTTCGCGCAGCCGGGACCGGTTGCGCGAACTCCTGCCCGACGACCTGTGGAAGGAGCACCGCCATGCAGGATGACGCGTTGCGCGCGCTGCTGACGAAGACGACATCCGGCCTGGAGCCCAGGCCCGACACGGCTCTCACCGCCCTGGGCAACGGGCGCCGTATGCGTCGCCACGCGCGCGTACGCAACGCGGTGTTCGCGGTGGTCGCGGCTGCCGCCGTCCTGGTACCGCTCGCGTGGGCGAGCGTGAGCGGTACGGCGGCGCCGGCGCCGCTGCACCCGGCCGCCTGGCCGACAGGTACCGAACTGGCGCCGCCGACGACGCGATACCCGAGCACACACATCGGCGGCAGGAACGACACCGCCAAGCTCAGCCGTGACCAGTGGGAGGTCCGCCGCGCGTTCGAGCAAAAAGCCGCCGACGTCCTGCGGCAACTGCTGCCGTTGAACGGCCGGATCATGATCGCCGACGACACCTTCGCCAGCTTCCGGATCGAGAACGACTCGGGACGGTACGCGATCCGCCTGGCCGCGCTGCCGCTGAACGGCGCCGTCATCCCGAACCTCGTATCCTGCCCGGCCTACCTCGCCGGGCGACCGGCGCAGTTCTGTGTTCAGGGCGATCTGCCCGGTGGGGCCAAGGCCCTCGCCATGTCCGGGGTCGAGGCCAACTCTTCCCCCGACTGGCTGGGGCCTCAGGCCACGATGCTCTACCAGGACATGTACGTCACGGTCTACTTCCCACCGACCGAGGGCACCGCAGCGCCGGTTCCGGTCACCCCGAACGTGCTGCTCACCGCAGTGACCGATCCCAGGTTCGTCCAACTGCTGGACTTCCTCGCGGCCAACCCCGGCCTCGACGGCTACACCCACGACGTCGGTCGGGTCGACCGGCCGTGAAACCGCAGCGGGGTGGTCGAGATCGATCACCCCGCTGCGGACCGGGAGCGTTCCCGGAGCCGAGACCCGGCACGGCCTTAACGAGCCGGGTCCTGCCGACGGACCGCACCGGCGCGGTGCGCTCGCAGGCGGCGCCAACTGCCGTGCGCCGAGGCCGAGTACCGCGGCGACGCGCCCGCGCCCGCCGTCACCCGGCGACCGCGCGGACGCCGAGCACCGAGCGTCTCCCGGGGGAAGGACCTACAGCCCCTGCGGACGAGCCGCCAGCGCGGCCAATGCCTCCGGGGCGCCCGCCATTCCGCGCATGCCCGGGAAGGCGTTGACGTCGATGATCGACGGCTCGCCGTCGACCTCCAGGATGTCCACGCCGTACACCTCCAGGTCGAAGGCCGACCCGACCCGGCGCGCGAGATCGGCCCAGCCCGAAGGGAGGTCGCCGGGGGCGATCGGCTTGGTCTCCGCCGGACCGTCGAGGGCGGTGCGGCGCAGGCCCGCGAAGACGTGTCCGTCGACCACCCACAGCTTGTGGTCCCAGCCGCCGTTGTCGACGAACTCCTGGGCCACGACGGGTTCGTCGGGCCACTGCGCGGCGATCTCGCGTAGTGCGTCCGGGTCGTCCACGCGCACGACCAGGTCGCCGCGCCGGCTGTGGCGACTCTTGACCATGAGCGGCAACCGCGGCCGCGTCGCGAGCAGTCGGGCCGGGGACGCGAACGCGTGCGTACCCGGAAACGGCAGTCCGGCCGCCCAGGCCGACTCGGCCATGTGCACCCGGTCCTGGCACATCCGGGTGGCCGCCGCCGAGTTGAGCACACGCGCACCCGAGCGCTCGGCCCGTTCGGCGAACGCGAGCGCTGTCGGGGTCCGGGCCTTGAGCAGGTACACGTCGGCGACCGGCAGGCCGGCATCCGGGTCAGGGCCCGGACCAGAGTCCGTATCCGTATCCGTATCCGTATCCGGGTCGTGGGCCGTCACGTCGTGACGAGGCGTCAAAAGCTCCCGTGCGTCGGCGAGAAGCGGGTGGTCGGGTCGGTCGGTGACGAAGCAGATCCGCACGTGCTCAGCGCCCCGGTCAGCCGACGTACGCGGGCGGCGCGCTGTCGACGACCGGGCCGGCCACGGCACGTGTCGACGCGGTTTCGACGACGGGCGTACTCCCCGATCGCGGTGGGCCGACCACGGCGCGCGGACGCGGCGGCGTACGCCCGGCTCCTGTCGCGGCCAGGTCGAGCACCGCGCGGGCAACGCGCGCGACGCCGTCCGGGACGCAGCGAAAGCTGGGAAAGTCGTTGATGTCGACGACCATCGGCCCGTCCGGACCCTCGATGATGTCGACGCCGAACAGGTCCAGCCCGAACACCGCGCCGATCCGGTGCATCAGCGCCGCCGTGCCGCTCGGCAGCGGCACCCGGCTCTCGCGCACGGGCTGTTCCGGGTGCAGCGGCGAGCGCCGCACGGTCGCGTGCAGGTCGCCGGCCACGCTGTACACCTTGAGGTCCACGCCGGTGTTGGGGACGTACACCTGCGCCAACAATGGTCCCTCGCCGATCAGTTCGGCCCCGATCCGGGCCAGCCGCTCGGGGGACGCAACCAGATGTACCGCGCGCCCGGAGCTGCCGCCCGCAGGCTTGACCACGAGCGGGTAGCGGTCGGTGGGTATCTGCGTGAGCAGTTCGGGTACCGCCGCGAAGTACGTGATCGGCATGGGCAGTCCGTTGGCTCGGGCGATCACCGCGGCGACCGCCTTGTCCCGTACCGAGCGGATCGAGCGCGCGTCGTTGATCGTGGTGAGCCCGAGCGCCGCCGCGGCCTCGAGGATGCTCAGTCCGGGGCCGCCGGAGACGGTCTTGAGCACCCAGGCGTCGTGTGATCCGGCGCGGATCAGATCCGACATCTCGATCAACGAGCTGCCCGGACGCACGATGTCGACGTGATGGCCCCACGCGTCGAGCTGTCGGACGACGTCCAGCGGCATGCCGTCGTGGCGGTAGTGCTCCTCCACGAGGAAGGCAAGTTTCATCGAATATCCCCCCGGGACGGCCGCCGTTCCCCCATCCGGCAGAACATTGACGGCACAGCATGCCACGCGTGCCGCCCACCACGGCACACACCCCACCAAACGCCACGGGTGACCATCATGATGGGCCATTTCGGGGGTGGTTCGTCATCTCGTCCAGAGTAGAGAGGAATCGGTTGTTCCGCTGCCACCGCCGGCATAGAGCCGGTCAAACCGCAGGTGGGTCGGTACCGGCGGCGCCGAGCCGGTCACGACGAGCGTGGGCCCGCGCTCGGCGTGGGGGCCGCGGAGTCGCCGGCGAGCCCGTCGAGCAGCCACGTGATCGCGTCGCCGGGCGTTCGGCCCACGAACACGTCCGCTTCGTCCAGCGCGGCCAAGGACGCACCGAGTGTGCCCAGGTGTTCACCGGGTTCGACGGCGCGGGCCAACTCGGGGAGTACCTGCGCCTCTTCCACCCGCAGATGCGCGTCCACGGTCTCCTTCACGGCCTCCGCCGCGGCGGCCGCCATCCACGCGCGCTCGGGGTCGCGAGCGAGGCTGCCGATCATCGCGGTGACCACGGTCAGGTCGTGGTCGATCCGGTGGTGGTCCGATTCCAAGCGGTTGAGCAGCAAGCGCAGTTCCGGGCGGCGGACCCGCAACACGGGCCACAGGTCGGCATCCTCGTACGCGTGATGGGCCGTCAGGACGCGGGCGATCAGGCGCCATTGGGTCAGCGTCTCGGCGACTGCGGCCGGGCGGCCCGCACCAAGCGCGTCGATCCGGCCGGGCAACGGAGCGAGGTCGCGACGCAACGCGGTGTACACGAGGCGGATCCCGCTGAAGCGCAGCAGCGGGGAGGCGGCCTCGGGGGCAATCGACATGACACGGTTCCTCGGGGATCGGCGGTATCGACGGCATCTGCGGTACCGGCGGCACCGGCGGGAGCTACCGGAGCCGGCACCTCACCTGACACCGCAGTGTTACGCGCGTCAATCAACGTCCGATGCCCATCCGATCAACGCTCGGCCGCGCGTCACGCCGGTGCGGTGCCCCGAAGCGCCGAAGCCGTGCCCGAAGCGCAGCCGGGGCCGCGCCGAAGCGCCGGGGCCGTGCCCCAAGCACCGGGGGCCGTGTCCCGAGGCCCGAGGCCGTGTCATCCCGAGGCCGGGGCCGTACCCCAACCCCCGGGCTCGACCAGCCGCGCGGCATATACGGACAGTCACTTCAGGATCGGCGAACCTTCCCATCTACGTCGAAAACCGGCAGATTACATTCCATTCCAACGACGAAACGTCAAAATCGGTCGCGTACACGTCTCCGCGCGGCGACCCTCTACAGATGGGAGACCGCACCACCTTCGTGATCGTCGACGACCCCGCCGCAGGTCACGAGCTGTACTGCTCGCGCTCGGATACGGCCGGCCCGGACCTCGACCTGCTGGCCGGGCCCGGCGTCGTGGTCCCCTTCATCAGGTCGCTCGACCGTGACCGGGCCTCGTGGGTGCCGCAGGAACGGTACTCGGGCGCCGCCTTGATCGATCTGCGCAGACGCGTGCTCCTGTGGTTCGCACGTCGGGGGTCGGTCGTCGAGATGCGCCATCGCCCGGCCGTGTTCGAGCTGCTGCGGCGGGCGTGGCCCGGCTGGGACATCCGCTGGAGCCACGAGGGCGTCGCCGACCTGCGCACCTATCTGGGCCCCGCCCTCGCCGCCGACCTCCCCGCCGTCCCCCAGCGCCCGGTCCGATCCGGTCCCGGCGGGATCGGCGAACCGAGCGGGGCCGTCGCCGCGAGCGAGGCCGTCAGCGGGGCCGTCGTACCGAGCAGGATCGTCGACCCCGGCGCCGAGCAGTTGGCCGGCCCCGACCCCGCAGTGACCGTCGTGACGATCGACACCGACCGCTGCCTGGTCCTGGGCGGCCGCGAGGCGCACCCGATCGCCGAGGGCCCGGCCGTGCTGCCAAGGCTGGCCGGCGCCACCGACCACGGTCGGTACTCGGGCCGGGCGGCGGCGGGCCTGCACATCGACACCACCCGCCGCCGGGTCGGCTGGTGGCTTCTGGACGCCCAGGCCCAGGCACGCGAGATGGCGAAGCACTGGCCGACGTGGACGGTCGAGTTCTGGGCCGACGACTGGCAGCGGCACTCCCAAGTGGCCGGCGCCCGGTTCACCCCACCGGCGATCGACCTCGGGGCGGCATTGGACACGGTGCACGCACGAGCGGTCGAGCACTGGGCCACGCGAGGCCGCCCGGCCGCTCGCTGATCAGGGCCGAGCCGCCGGGCCGAACCGCGGCCGGCCCGGCGTGCGCGGTCAGAGGTAGTCCTCCAGCCGGGCGATCGCGAAGCCCTGGGCGGTGGCGGTGTCGACGACCCGGCGAACCATGTCGGTCATCCCGCCCTGCCAGTTACGCGGGCCGCGGAAGTGGGTGAGGATGATGTCGCCCGGCTTGAGCCGGTGGTCGTAGCGATACTCCATCCGGTCGGGGAACACCTCCTCGTTCCACAACGCGAACGCGGTGATGCCGCACGAGGCCGCAGCCCGCAGGCTGTCCTGGTTGTACTCGCCGAACGGCGGCCGGAACAACCGCGGTCGCGTTCCCAACTCGCGCCCCAGTTCGTCTTGTTGACGGCAGATCTCGGTGCGCTGCTGCGGGTAGTCGAGGGTGCGCAGGTCGGGGTGGTTGAGGGTGTGGTTGTGCATCGCGTTGCCGCGCTCCACCAGGTCACGGAAGTAGCCGTAGTCGGACCGTGCCACATCACCGGTGAGGAACGCGCTGAAGGGGACGCCGAGTTCGCGCATCATCCGGGAGAATTTCGGGTCCTTCTCGGCGCCGTCGTCGATGGTCAGAAACACCACCTTGTCCTGGGTCGGGACCCGAAAGACCACCGGCGGCAGACCGTCGCCCACCTTGACCCCGGGCCCGGCGACCAACCGAGGCCTGACCACCGGCGGCGCGGGGGCGACCATCGGCGGCGCGTCGAGACCCCAACGCCGCGCCGCCGCGGCGACTTTCGCCGC
>NZ_WWJX01000068.1 GCF_009865215.1 Streptomyces sp. SID3343
CCAGGCCCACCAAGTCCAAGGCCGCCCCGGCCAAAGCCGTAGACGTGGTCACATCGTCAGTAGCACGCCGCCATAGGCCGCGCCCGCGATCAACACCCACGACGCGAAGCCCAAGAGCAACGCGCGCCAACCCGTGGTGAACAACCGACGGAGGTCGACCATGCTGCCCAGCCCGAACAAGGCGGCAGCCAACAGCAGGTCCTGGGCGGTGCCGGCAACGTCCAGCGCGCGATCCGGCAGGACGCCCGTGGTCCGGACCGCGACCATGGCGATGAAGCCGAGCACGAAGAGCGGCATCAGCGGAGGGCGCTTGGCAGTGGAGGTGCCGGGCTGTGCGGCCGCGAGCCGCTTGGCCCGGCGCCGAAGGCTGTACGCGGTGCCCGCGACGACCGGCGCGAGCAACAGGACGCGCATGAGCTTGACCACGACCGCCGTGTGCAGCGCGACCGGGCCCGCCACACCCGCGGCGGCGACCACCTGTCCCACGTCGTGCACGCCGGCGCCGATCCAGCCGCCGTATTGGGTGGCGCCCAGACCGAGCGGTCCACGCAGGAGTGGCAGCACGACGATGGCCAGGCTGCCGCACAGGGTCACCAGCGCGACCGAGGTGACCACGTCCTCCTCGTCGCTGTCGGTCACGCCGTTCATCGCGGCGACGGCGGACGCGCCGCAGATCGAGAAGCCGGTGGCGATCAGCAGTGGCTGATCACCGGGCAGGCCCATCCGGCGGCCCATCCACTGGGTCGCGAAGAACGTCACCACGACCACCCCGATCACCATGGCGACCGTCGCCCAGCCGAGCCCGAGGATGTCGCCGAGCGCAAGCTTGAGCCCGAGCAGGACGACGCCGACGCGCATCAGCCGCTTGCCGGCGAAGGCCAGCCCGGGCCTGGTCGAGGCGGGCAGGAGGCGCAGGTTGGCGGCGAGGATGCCGAAGGCGACCGTGACGGTGAGCATCGGCAGGCTCGGCCAGATCCGGTGGGTGCCCCACCCGGCCGCGACGGCCAGTCCCGCGGCGACCAGTCCCGGCCACGATCGGGACGCGGGCGTCCCGGGCGTGGTGGTCCGGTCGGACTGCGAGGATGCTCGGCGCGAGGCTCGAAACGGGGCCGTCAGGGTCATGTCCACCACCCTGCTCGCGACGCGTCCACGCAGGTAGACGCCACTTGCCTGGCAGGTCATAGGGTTTGGCTATGACCTCGCCCGCAGCCTTGCCGGACCTGTACACGCTCGAACTCCTGGTCGCGGTGACCGAGACCGGCAGCCTGGGCAGCGCCGCCCGCCGGTTCGGAATCAGCCAACCGTCGGCGAGCGCGCGCATGCGCACCCTCGAACGCCGGCTGGGCGTACGGCTGTTGGAGCGCAGCACGACGGGGTCGACGCCGACGGCGGCGGGGCTGGTGATCACCGACTGGGCGCGCGGCGTCCTGGAGCAGGCTCACGCGCTCGTGGAGGGCGCGGCGGCGCTCAAGGCCCGGCAGGAAGACCGGCTGCGGGTCGCGGCCAGCCTGACCATCGCCGAGCACCTCGTACCGGGGTGGCTGACGACGCTGCGCGAAGCGGTTCCCGGGGTGCACGTCGGGCTCCAGGTGATCAACAGCCTGCACGTGATCGAGGGCCTTCGGGCCGGCGAGGTGGATCTGGGCTTCGTCGAGGGGCCGTGGATCCCGCGCGACCTCCAGTCGGCGCCGGTGGGCCGGGACCGGCTCGTGGTGGTGGTCGCGCCGACCCACCCGTGGGCCCGGCGGCGACGCCCGGTGTCGGCGGCCGAGTTGGCCGCCACGCCGCTGCTGCTGCGCG
>NZ_WWJX01000641.1 GCF_009865215.1 Streptomyces sp. SID3343
GACGGGCGCGCACGACGGCGGGCTGCGGACCGCGGTCGCCCGGGTCAAGGGCCGGCTCGGGCCCCCCGCCCTGCCGTACGGGCTCGCGGCCCTGTTCTTCGCGATCTACACCGCGCATTCGGTGCTGCGCCACCGCCGGATGGAGACACACGCGTACGACCTGGGGCTGTTCGAACAGGTCGTCCGCGCCTACTCCGACTTCGAGGCACCGGTCTCGGATATCCGTGCCCCCGGCTTCAACGTGCTCGGCGAGCACTTCCACCCGATCCTCGCGCTGCTCGGCCCGATCTATCGGATCTTTCCCGGACCCGTCACGCTGCTCGTCGCACAGGCGTTCCTGATCGCGCTCTCGGTGGTTCCGATCACCCGGATCGCCGCACGCGCGTTCGGCCCGCTCGGCGCGGCGAGCGTCGGCATCGCGTACGGCCTGTCGTGGGGCATCCAGTCGGCCATCGCGTTCGACTTCCACGAGATCGCCTTCGCGGTGCCGCTGATGGCGTTCGGCCTGGAGCGCTTCATGCTCGGGCGGCACGTGGCGGCGTTCCTGTGGTGGCTGCCGCTGGTCCTGGTCAAGGAGGACCTCGGGCTCACCGTCGCCGCCGCGGCCGTACCGCTGTTGTTCCTCCGGCGCTGGAAACTCGCCGGTGTGCATGTGCTGGTCGGAGTCTCGGCGTTCGCGCTCGCGATCTTCGTGCTGCTGCCGGCGATGAATCCCAACGATACGTACGCGTTCTGGGGCAATCTCGACTCGTCGCAGCGCTCGGGCAACGCCGATCCGGGCACGTCGCTGAGCCAGGTGCCGCTCACCGAACTGGTCGTGGACCTGCCCAAGTCGATGGTCCTGCCGAGCACGAAGTGGATGACGCTGTTCACGCTGCTGCTGCCGACCGGCTTCCTCGCGCTGCGCTCGCCGCTGATCGCGATGGTCGTGCCGACCCTGCTGTGGAGGTTCACCTCCAGCAACGAGTTCTACTGGGGGACGTACTTCCATTACAGCGCCGTGCTGATGCCCATCGTGTTCGCCGCGTTCGTGGACGCCGTGGTCACCCTGCGGGCGTCGCACGTCGACTGGCTGCGCCGCTATGCGATCAAGGCCGCCATCGTGCCGTTGGCGGTGTCGATGGCGCTCGCGCGCGACTTCCCGCTGATGGATCTGTTGCACAAGCGCGCGTGGGTGGTCCCGGACCGGGTGCACTCGGCGCACAAGGTGCTCGACCAGGTGCCCGACGGCGCGACGGTGTCGGCGACGATGAGCTTCTCGCCGCAACTGACCACACGCGCGCGGGTGACCGACTTCCCGACCATCCTGCCGGGGCCCGGCTACGTCGCCGTCGAGGTGTGGGGCGGCAACAAGGACTGGGCCAACTACTGGATCGCGCATCTCAAGGGACAGGGCTTCGACGAGATCGCGCGCGAACCCGGCGCGGTGCTGCTCCGCCGCTCCTGACGCCCCTCCGCACCGGGCGGCGGACGGCGGACGGCAGGCGCAGGGCCCGGTGAATTCGACGCCGGCGCCCGGGCGTTGCTCCGCCGTCTCCCCGACCTCGATCCGACGCTCGGCGAAACCTTCGCCGAGCGTCGGATCGGCGTTCCCCGAACCGTCGTGGCGTGTCGTCCCGCGAACGTCCCCGAACCGAACCCGACGAACCGAACCCGACGAACCGAACCTCGTCCCGAACCCCGTCCCCAACCACGTCCCGAGCCAAGGTCCGAACCCCGTCCCGAACCCCGTCCCGAAGCCGCCCCGACGACGACCGAGCGTCGCCGCGTTGGGCCGTCCGAGTCTCTCGGCGTACTCGGTCGTCGGCGCGTCCTGCTGCCCTCCGGTGCCCGCCGAGAGGACTCAACAGGACGCCGAGAGGGCGTTTCGAGGACTTTTCGACCTGTCCCGAGGACCCTGAAACTCCCAGGTTTGCCCTGATCAGAGCCACTTTTTCCGGCCATTGTCGGGAGTTTGTCACAAATGCGCGGGAAGGGACTCCCATGCCGGCCATGATTAGTTACTCTGTGTTGAGTAGGGCAAGCTCACAGTGACGGGTTGGTGTATCGTCCGAGTCGTGGGGCGTTGAGGGACGCGCACGCTCGGGTGGTTTCGCCCCCGTCGCGCCGGCGCCGACCGCCCCGCCTGACGGCTGGGTACGAGGGGCCGGGGCAGTGCCATGAAGCGCCGTGGTGGCGACTTCGGGCAGAGGGGAGTGCGGAATGCCGGGGGACCACTGCTGCTGGAGTGGCCGAGCCATGACGACCCGGTGCGGCTGCTGATCTTGGCCGACACCCCTGCGCAGCGGCGTCTCAAGTATGTGATCGCGCCGCTGTGCCTCGTGTACGCGATCGGTGCGCTCCAGGGCTGGGGCAATCCGACGCTGTCGCTCGCCATGGGTGACTTCGGCCTGTCGGCCGCGGCCGCCGTCGCGGCGGGCTCGTGCCTGCTCAAGTCCTTCCACGAGAGCGGCCGGGCGCGACTGTCCTGGGCGCTGTTCGCCTTCTCGGCGACGATGGTCTCGCTCGGCAACGGCATCTGGGGCTGGTACGAGGTCGTCCTCGGCGAGCCCGTGCCCACGCCCGGCCCGTCCGACGTGATCTTCCTGCTGTTCGCGCCGCCCACGATCGTCGGCCTGGTGCTCGTGGCCCAACGTCCACGCGGCATCGCGGCGTGGACGTGCATGGCGCTCGACGGCTGGCTGATCGCGGGCTCGCTGTTCACGCTCGGTTGGAGTCTCGCGCTCGCCCGCAGTACCGACGGCGACCGCTCCGACGTGTTGCAGATCGTGCTCACGCTCGCCTACCCGGTGCTCGACATCCTGATGATCAGCATGGTCCTGGGCCTGCGATTTCGGGCCGGCTCGGGTGATCGCGCCGCGCTCAACCTCGCGTTGGTGGGGCTCGCGGTCACCGTCATGAGCGACGCGCTGTGGACCACACCGGGCCTCAACAGCGGTTATCGCTCCGGCGGTCTGCTCGACGCGGGCTGGTTCGCGGGCAGTCTGCTGCTGGCGATCGCGCCGTGGACGGGCGAGAGCGTAACGGCGGGGCAGCGGCCCCGACATCGGACGATCTCGATGCTGTCCGCGCTCACCCCCTATATCGCGGCGGCGGTCTGTACCGCGGGCGTGCTCGGCGGCGCGGTGGCCGGGCACGCCCCTGATCGGGTCGTGCTCGCGGTCGGCGCGACCGTGCTGGTCACGTTGGTGTTGCGACAGGGCATCACGCTCGTCGACAACGTCTTCATGGCGCAGGAACTGTCCGCCACGGAGAGCCACTTCCGCTCGCTGGTCCAAGGCTCCAGCGACGTGATCATGATCGCGGCGAGCGACGGCGTGCTCCAGTACGTCAGTCACGCCGTGCGTCGGGTGTACGGGTTCGAGCCGGAGGAACTCGTCGGCACCCGACTGGAATTACTCATCCATCCCGAGGAGAGCTCCCGGGTGCAGCGCGAACTGCGCGCGTTCTTGGACGGCGCGGTCCCGGCCGGCGAGACCGACACGGGGATGGTCCGGGTCGAGTGTCGGATCCGCTCGGCGGGTGGCACGTGGCTGCACACCGAGTCGGCGGTCAACCGCTACGGCGACGGGCTGATCTTCAACAGCCGTGACGTCACCGACCGGATCAAGCTGCAGACCCAACTCGAACACGACGCGTTCCACGACCGGCTCACCGACCTGCCCAACCGGGCCCTGTTCGAGGACCGCATCCAGCACGCGCTCGCGCAGCGCCGCGGGATCACCCCCACGGTCGCGGTGCTGTTCGTCGACCTGGACGGGTTCAAGGCGGTCAACGACAACTACGGGCACACCGCGGGTGACGAACTTCTCGTCCAGGCCGCGCGCCGGCTGGAGCGCGCGGTCCGGATCGGCGACACCGTCGCCCGCTTCGGCGGCGACGAGTTCGCCGCTCTCCTGGTGGGCGACCCCACCCCGCGCGCGATCCGCGAGATCGCCGAGCGCCTGCTGTCCACGCTCTCGTCGCCGTATCGGATCGCCGACGGCGAGGTACGGGTCGCGGCCAGCATCGGCATCGCCTTCTCCGCGCCCGGCATCGCCCCGCCCGACCTGATGCGGCACGCCGACGCGGCGATGTATCGGGCCAAGGACGGCGGCAAGGGCCGCTGCGAGGTGTACACGCCCGACATGGACGCCGACGTCGAGCGGCGCGCGGCCCGCGCCGCCGGGCGGCGCCGGCTCGATCGCGACGGTCGGGTCGGCATCACCTACCAACCCGTCGTCGACCTCGACACCGGCCGCGTCCGCGACGTCGAGGCGGCCCTGTACCGTCCCGACAACGACGGGGCGACGGTGCGCGCCGACCGCGTCCGGCTCACCGCCGGCGTCGACGGCCGGCTCTCGGCGATCGGCCGCCGGCTCCTGGAGGAGAGCGTGCTCGCCGCCGCGACCTGGCGCGCGAGCGGCCACGAGATCGGCGTCACCGTGGGCCTGGCGGCCCGGCAACTCACCGGCCCCGGCTTCCTCGACATCCTGGAGCAGACGCTGCGCGGGGCCGAGCTGTCGCCCGACGCGCTCACCCTGGAGATCACCGACAACGTGCTGCCCGACGGCGACGAACTGCTGCTCGACCGGATCGCGGTGTTGCGCCGGCTCGGCGTGCGGCTCTCGCTCGACGACTTCGGTACGGGCCACTCCTCGCTCACCTACCTGCGCCGCCTGCCCGTGGACGCGCTCAAGATCGACCGTTCGTTCGTGGCCGAGGTGGGCACGTGTCCGCACCTGACCGTGCTCACCTCCACGATCGTGCGGCTCGGCCTGGACTCGGGGCTCACTCTGGTCGCGGCCGGCATCGACAGTCACGCCCAGGTGGACATACTCCGCGAGATGGGCTGCCAGCAGGGCCAGGGCGCGTGGTTCCACCCGGCCGTCCCGGGCGACGCGATCTTCGACGTGCTCGGCCAGACCCCCCTCGGTGACAGCGCCGTTCGAGGCCCCAGACCCGAGCCGATCCCGGACTCGCGGACGCCGTTTCCCGTCCAGGTACCCCGGCCGCAGTTATGACGAGTCGTCAGACATGGACAAAGAATCTCGCATAATGAGATGGATATCGGGTCGGCTTGACACGTACACGCGCTCGGAGGGAGAGTCGCGGACATGCAGACCCGAATCCTCGTACTTGAGAAGCGCGTGAACTGACCGGCAAGAGTCGGTTCGCGCGCCCCCCTCGCCTGCCTGACGGCAGCGGGGGTTTTTTGTTGTAGTCCGACGGGTCCGGGCCTCGCGCCCCACTCGATATGCCGACTTCAGATCGAGAAGAGACGAACGCATGACCGATCAGGTGACAGGAGCCCAAGCGCTGATCCGCTCCCTGGAAGCCGCAGGGGTGGACACGGTCTTCGGCATTCCCGGGGGCGCGATTCTTCCCGCCTACGACCCGATGATGGACTCGACGAAGGTGCGCCACGTCCTCGTCCGCCACGAGCAGGGCGCGGGCCACGCCGCGGAGGGATACGCGCAGGCCACCGGCAAAGTCGGTGTGTGCATGGCCACTTCGGGCCCCGGGGCGACCAACCTGGTGACGCCGATCGCCGACGCGCACATGGACTCGGTGCCGATCGTCGCGATCACCGGCCAGGTCGCCAGCGCCTCGATCGGGACGGACGCCTTCCAGGAGGCGGACATCTGCGGCATCACGATGCCGATCACCAAGCACAACTTCCTGGTCACCGATCCGGCCGAGATCGCGCCCACGATCGCCGCGGCGTTCCACATCGCCTCCACCGGTCGACCCGGTCCGGTGCTCGTCGACATCTCCAAGGACGCGCTCCAGGCGACCACCGACTTCATCTGGAACGGCACCCCCGAACTGCCCGGCTACCGCCCGGTCACCCGGCCGCACGCCAAGCAGATCCGTGAGGCCGCCCGGCTGATCAGCGAGGCCAAGCGTCCGGTCCTGTACGTCGGCGGCGGCGTGCTGAAGGCGCACGCCTCGGCCGAGCTGAAGATCCTGGCCGAGCTGACCGGCGCGCCCGTGGTCACCACGCTGATGGCGCTCGGCGCCTTCCCGGACAGCCACCCGCAGCACCTGGGCATGCCCGGCATGCACGGTACGGTCGCCGCGGTCACCGCGCTGCAGAAGGCGGATCTGATCTTCGCCCTCGGCGCGCGCTTCGACGACCGCGTCACCGGCAGGCTCGACACGTTCGCGCCGTTCGCCAAGATCGTGCACGCGGACATCGACCCCGCCGAGATCTCCAAGAACCGCACCGCCGACGTGCCGATCGTCGGCGACGCCCGCGAGGTCATCGCCGACCTGGTGGTCGCGGTCCAGGCCGAACACGAGGCCGGCCGGTTCGGCGACTACCAGGACTGGTGGACCTCGCTCAACCGCTGGCGCGAGACCTACCCCCTGGGCTACGACACCCCCGAGGACGGTTCGCTGTCGCCGCAGCTGGTCATCCAGCGCCTGGGCGCGATCTCCGGCCCCGACACGATCTTCGCGTCGGGCGTGGGCCAACACCAGATGTGGGCGTCGCAGTTCATCAACTACGAGAAGCCCTACACGTGGCTCAACTCGGGCGGCGCGGGCACCATGGGCTACGCGGTCCCCGCCGCGATGGGCGCCAAGGCCGGCATGCCGGACACCACCGTGTGGGCGATCGACGGCGACGGCTGCTTCCAGATGACCAACCAGGAACTGGTCACCTGCGCCGTCAACGACATCCCCATCAAGGTCGCCATCATCAACAACGGCACCCTGGGCATGGTGCGCCAGTGGCAGACGCTGTTCTACAACCAGCGCTACTCCAACACCGACCTGCAGAGCCGCCGGCTGCCGGACTTCGTCAAGCTCGCCGAGGCCATGGGTTGTGTGGGGCTGCGGTGCGAGAGCCCGGACCAGCTCGACGCGACGATCGAGAAGGCGATGTCGATCAACGACGCGCCGGTCGTGATCGACTTCGTCGTCCACCAGGACGCGATGGTGTGGCCGATGGTCGCCGCGGGTTCCTCCAACGACGAGGTCATGGCGGCGCGCGACGTCCGCCCCGACTTCGGCGACTCGGACGACTGACCAGGCCGACAGGGCATCAGGAAGGCATTAGGAGTCCAGCGATCATGTCCAAGCACACACTCTCGGTCCTCGTCGAGAACAAGCCCGGTGTCCTGGCCCGGATCACCGCGCTGTTCTCGCGTCGGGGCTTCAACATCGACTCGCTCGCCGTCGGCACCACCGAGCACCCCGACATCTCGCGCATCACGATCGTGGTGACCGTGGTCGAGGAGCTGCCGCTGGAGCAGGTGACCAAGCAGCTGAACAAGCTGGTCAACGTGCTCAAGATCGTCGAACTCGACCCGCCCGCGTCGGTGGGGCGCCAGCTCCTGTTGGTCAAGGTGCGCGCCGACCACGAGACCCGCTCGCAGGTCGTGGAGATCGTCCAGTTGTTCCGCGCCAAGACGGTCGACGTCTCGCCGGAGGCGGTCACGGTCGAGGCCACCGGCGGCCCCGACAAGCTCGCGGCGATGCTGCGGATGCTGGAGCCGTTCGGCATCAAGGAACTCGTCCAGTCGGGCGTCGTGGCCATCGGCCGCGGCGGTCGCTCGATCACCGATCGCTCGCTGCGCTCGGTGGAACGCTCGGCCTGACGCACCGGCCCGGCCCGTTCCGGGTCGGCCTGCCTGACGGACCGTCACGGTCCACATTTCAAACCGCCGGGGCACCGTACCGCCGTCGTTTGCGAAGATGACGGCGGGGCGTGGCCCCTGAAACACCCCGTCTTGAAGGAGAACCACGAAGTGGCCGAGCTGTTCTACGACGACGACGCCGACCTTTCCATCATCCAGAACCGCAAGGTCGCGGTGCTCGGCTACGGCAGCCAGGGCCACGCCCACGCGCTGTCGCTGCGCGACTCCGGCGTCGACGTGCGGGTCGGTCTGCTGGAGGGCTCGAAGAGCCGCGCCAAGGCGGAGGAGGCCGGCCTTCGCGTCGTCACTCCCGCCGAGGCCGCCGCCGAGGCGAGCGTCATCATGATCCTCACCCCGGACCCGGTCCAGGCGAAGGTGTACGCGGAGGCCGTGGAGCCGAACCTGCAGGACGGCGACGCGCTGTTCTTCGGTCACGGCTTCAACATCCGGTTCGGCTTCATCAAGCCGCCGGCCAACGTCGACGTGTGCATGGTCGCCCCGAAGGGCCCGGGCCACCTCGTGCGCCGTCAGTACGAAGAGGGTCGCGGCGTGCCGTGCATCGTCGCGGTCGAGCAGAACGCGTCGGGCAAGGCCCTGGAACTCGCGCTCTCCTACGCGAAGGGCATCGGCGGCACCCGCGCCGGCGTCATCAAGACGACCTTCACCGAGGAGACCGAGACCGACCTGTTCGGTGAGCAGGCCGTGCTCTGCGGTGGCGCCTCGGCGCTGGTCAAGGCGGGCTTCGAGACCCTGGTCGAGGCCGGCTACCAGCCGGAGATCGCCTACTTCGAGTGCATGCACGAGCTGAAGCTCATCGTCGACCTCATGTACGAGGGCGGCCTGGAGAAGATGCGCTGGTCCATCTCGGAGACCGCCGAGTGGGGCGACTACATCACCGGCCCGCGGATCATCACGGCCGACACCAAGGCCGAGATGAAGAAGGTCCTCGCGGAGATCCAGGACGGCTCGTTCGCGACCGCGTGGATGGCCGAGTACGAGTCGGGCCTGCCGAAGTACAAGGCGTACGTGAAGGCGGACTCCGAGCACAAGCTGGAGACCACCGGCAAGGAACTGCGCAAGATGATGAGCTGGGTCACCAACGAGGCCTGATCCCTCGTCGCACCCCGCCCTACCGGATGCCCCGGACCGCCACGGTTCGGGGCATCCGCGCGTCCCGAGCGTGGTGGACATTCCGCAGGTCGGGGAAGTTCCGTGCGTTGCGGCGCCGTTGGCGAGCTCGCGATCGTGCGCAACCCCGACCGTCCGGCGCACGTGTGACCGGACGGGGGTCGCCGCACGATCGCGAGCGACATTGACGGGGGAGAACTGCGACGATGACGGGCGAGGAGGCGTTGCACGCCGCTTTCGTGGACCTCGAACGCGACGTGACGCGGATCCTCGGCCCCGGCCCGCCCGACGGCGCGGCGCACATCGCCGTCCTCGCGGCCCGACGCCGCCCGCGAGTCCTCTTCGGCGTCGCTCTGTTGGGATTGCTCGCGCTCGGCGCCGGCATCCGAGTGGGGGTGGGGCGGAACCGATCACCCGCTTCCGGGCGTGGGTGGGGGAGACACGCTCGCTGCGGACATTCCGCGACGTGAACCGCCAACGGGTGCGCGTACCGAGCCGGATAAAGTACCTGATCACGGCAGGACGAAGACGCCGCGACGGGACGCGGGGGAACGATGGGACGGGACACGGGCGGTCGAGCCGACTTCGACGTGTTCTACGCGGAGAGTCACGGTGCTCTCGTCGCGCACCTGTACGCGCTCACCGGTGACCTCGGGGAGGCCCAAGAGGCCGCGCAGGAGACGTACATCCGGGCCTGGAAGGACTGGGAGCGGATCAGCGGCTACGAGAACCCCGTCGCCTGGATCAGACTCGTCGGCCAACGCATCGCGGTCAGCCGCTGGCGGCGCACCCGCACCGCACTCAAGAGTTGGATCAAGCACGGTCCCGACGGCCATCTCCCCGCGCCCGGGCCGGAATCGGTCGCGCTGGTGGCCGCGTTGCGCAAGATTCCGGAGGCGCAACGCCGCGCCGTGGTGATGCATCACATGGGCGGCCTGTCGGTGGCCGAGATCGCCGCGCACGAGGGCGCGCCCGAGGGGACGATCAAGGCCCGCCTCTCGCGCGGGCGCAGTTCGCTCGCCGTGCTGCTCGCCGACGGGTCGGAAGCGGTGTCGACGGGGCGTTCCTAGGCATTGGGTCTTCGGGGCTGGGCGCGATGGCTCGGGTGGACGGGTCGGACGTCGGGCCGGGGGTGGTTGGCTGTGTGCCTGCGGTCGGGGATCGGATCGGGTGCCGGGAATCGGCTTGGCCGGCAAGGCATCCGACGGGGGGTCAGGAGTCGGTCCATCCCGGACGATTTGCGAAACCGGAAGGAATTGCCCTCGCGGTTCACATGCGAGCGCCGCATCCGAGGCAGCATGCTGGAACGAGGCAGTGCCATCGCCGCACCGGACTTGCCGTTCCGGGCCGACATCGTGGAGCGTGAATCACATGAGGGGCAGAGGGGACGCGGGTCGCGAGACGACCGTGCCGGCTCGCGCCGGCTATCCCGAGCGCACGCTGCGGCAGGACGAGTTGCGCGCCGAGCGGCCTCCGGCCGACGACGACGACATCTTCGGTGATCTCTATCTCGACTTCGAGGACGCGCCGTCCCGCGAGGCGGTGACCCGGGTCGAGCCGGTCTTCGAGCCGCGTCCGGAACCGGTTCACGAGTCGGAGTCCGAGAGCGAGCCCGACGCGGAGTACGAAACCGAGAGCACGTACGAGCCCGCGACGGCGTACGAGCCCGAGCCGGCGTACGAATCCGAGTCCCAGCCGGACTCCGAAGCGGCGCCGAACCCCGAGTTCGACGACGAGCCACAGGCCGAGCCGGCCGCCGAGTTCGACCGCGAGTTCGGTGCGCCGTTCGGGAGCGAGTTCGACGCGGACTTCGACGCCGCGCCGGCGGCCGCGCCGGGGCGCGGGTCCGCAGCCGACTTCGGGTCGGAACCGCGGTCGGACCGGCGGCCCGAATCGCGGTCGGAACGGCGGCCCGAACCGCAGTCCGAATCGCGGTCGGATCGGCGGCCCGAATCGCGGGCGGAGCCAGGGCAACGCGGCGGCCCCGAAGCCGAGTCCGAGGCCGCATCCGAACCGGGACCCGTCCCCCGCTCGCCATGGGACCGGACCCCGCGGTCCGCCGAGACGTTCGCCCCCGGGTCCGACCCGGTCGAGGCACGACCCGAGCCGGCCCCGCACA
>NZ_WWJX01000642.1 GCF_009865215.1 Streptomyces sp. SID3343
GCCCAGGCGCGCCCCCGCAGTCGCGCTCACGCGCCCCCACCGACCCGCTCACGCGCGACCGAGTGCGAGTCGAAACGCATCTCCCCGCGCGGCGCGGGCACCCGCTCCTGTACCTCGCCCTCCGGCCAGCCGTACCGGGCGAGCGCGCGCCCGAGCGCGTCGACCATGCGCGGGTCGAACTGGCTGCCGCTGCACCGCCGCAGTTCCGCCATCGCCGCCTGCGCACCGCGCGCGGGCCGATACGAGCGCGTCGAGGTCATCGAGTCGAACGCGTCCGCGACCGCGATCACCCGCGCGAACTCGGGGATTTGGCTCCCGGCCAGGCCGGCCGGATAACCGCGCCCGTCCATCCGTTCGTGGTGGTGCAGGATGCCCGCGTGCGCCTCGCCGAGGAATTCCAGGTCGCGCACCATCGCGGCACCGCTGACCGGGTGCCGTTGCATCTCCCGGAGTTCGTCCGGGTCGAGCCGGCCCGGCTTGGTGAGCACCTTGGTGGACACGCTCAACTTGCCGACGTCGTGCAGGATTCCGGCGTAGCGCAGGCACACCACGCGGTCCTCGCGCATGCCCAACTGTCGGGCGATCAGCACCGAGGCCCGCGCGACGCGTTCGCT
Organism: Streptomyces sp. SID3343; assembly: GCF_009865215.1. Taxonomy (GTDB): domain Bacteria; phylum Actinomycetota; class Actinomycetes; order Streptomycetales; family Streptomycetaceae; genus Embleya. The sequence goes on from NZ_WWJX01000642.1 coordinate 615, forward strand.
GTGCCCGCGGGTGTAGCCGTCCTTGATCTCCACCGCCCGCACGAACGTGCGCACCGTCGCCTCGTGCGCGGCGCTCTCCCGCGCCTGTTGCGCGTACGCCCAGAACGCGACGTAGAGCGGCAACAGCACGAGCACCGCCGCGAACACCCCGAGCCGCTGCTGCCACAGGACCGCCATCATCAGCGCGATCGGCGCCGAGCCCAGCCGCCACCCGGCGGTGCGCACGAACACCTCGCGCAACATCTGGACCTGCCCGACCCCCTGGGTCGCGGTCGCGAACGCCGCGTCGAGCACTCCGCTCACCAGGTAGAGCACCACCCCGACCGCGCCCACCCGGGCGAGCCCGGCCCAGATCGCGGCCGCGGTCACCTCCCGCGGCCCGCCCAGGAGTTCGTACACCCCGGAGGCCGCGGCGACGGAGAGCACCAGGTGCGCCGCGTTGACCACACGCGCGGTCGGGTCGGCGGTACGGGCCCGCGCGATCAGCACTCCCGGCACCGTGATCGTCGCGGCCGCGCCGGCCGGCAACAGCAAGACGCTCGCGCACACCAACGGAAAAAGCGCCCCGTCGGGGGCGCCGCACAAACCGGTGAGTCGGGCCCGGGCCACCGCGCCGAAGGTGACGAACAGCGCCGCGAGCGCGATCAGTCGATCGAGGTCCACGCCGGACCACGGGAGCAGGATCATCGCGGGCACGGACGCGCCCGCCACGACGATGACGTGGACTCGTGCGAGCGGCGGCAGCGTGCGCATGCGACTCCTCGGCCGGTCACAGCACTTGGAGCACCGAGGATAGGCCGCCTCGCGAACGGCCGAGGGGCGCATGACCGGTTTATCCCGGCCGTGCGCCCCTGATTAGCTCGATCGGGTCAACCCCCGATCGTCGTACGTGGCCGAACGTCAGGCCAGACCCGGTCGCTCTATCTCGACCACGGTCTCCTCCACGACTGCGGACTCGTGGACGGAGGGTCGCTGCGCGTCGACCTCGATCCGCACCGACTTGATCCGCGCCAGTACCTTGCTGCGCAACTCCGAGGGAACCTCGTCGCGCCCACAGCAGCGGTGCACGAGATCCTTCACCTGCTGCTCCAGCCCGTACTTGTCCAGGCACGGCGAGCACTCGTCGAGGTGCGTGCGGATGCTGGTGCAGTCCGCGTCCGCGAGCTCGTTGTCGATGTACTCGTACAGGTGCCCGAGAATCTCGGAGCAATCCACCTCGTGGTGGTCACCGCAGCTCATGAATCCGAGCCTTTCCGGTCGGTGCCTGCGGGGACGAGGCCGCGCTCGCGTGCGTAGTCGGACAAAAGATCGCGAAGCTGACGACGCCCGCGGTGCAGGCGCGACATCACGGTCCCGATGGGAGTACCCATGATGTCCGCGATCTCCTTGTACGCGAAGCCCTCGACGTCGGCGAGATACACCGCGATCCGGAATTCCTCCGGAATCGCCTGCAGGGCGGTCTTCACGTCGGAGTCCGGCAGGTGGTCGAGGGCCTGTGCCTCGGCCGAGCGCAGTCCGGTGGACATGTGCGACTCGGCGCGGTGCAGCTGCCAGTCCTCGATCTCCTCCGCGTGCGACTCCAGCGGCTGACGCTGCTTCTTGCGGTAGGAGTTGATGAAGGTGTTGGTCAGGATGCGGTACAGCCAGGCCTTGAGGTTCGTGCCCTCTTTGAACTGGTGGAACGACGCGTACGCCTTCGCGAACGTTTCCTGGACCAGATCCTCGGCGTCGGACGGGTTGCGCGTCATGCGCAGCGCCGCCGAGTACAACTGATCGAGGAACGGCAGGGCATCCCGCTCGAACCGTGCGTCTTGCTGCTCCAAGGTCTCCGGGACGAGACCCACCTCCTTCAGGCCAGGAGTCGACGATATCGCCCGAGGCTGATCGGTGCCCGCACCCCACTCGGGCCAGGCGAGAAACGGTGCCTCGTTTCGGACAACCGAACCGGCGGCCTTGAGCATGGGGGCAACCTCCACTCGTCGACGCTTGACAGTGGTGGGAACACGTCGTCCGAGCGGATCATTCCCGCGCGGTCGCCGCCTCCAGCCAATCGCCGACACCCGTCGTGATCAGGGCCAATGCGGCTTCCTGGGTCGTTTCCGCCTTCTTCGGGACGGCGAATCCGTGGTCGGCCCACGGGACGGGCAGCACGGTCGGACCGTCCTTCGGGAACTCCTCGGGAGTGCCGAAGGAGTCCCGTTCTCCCTGTACGACGAGAGTCGGCACACCGGCGCCGAGCAATTCCGCCATCCGCGAACGCTCGGGCTTGCCGGGCGGGTGCAGCGGAAAGGCCAGCGCGACCACGCCGGCGACCTCGGTCTCGATCGCGGTGCGGCACGCGACCCGGGCGCCGGCGCTGCGGCCGGCCCCGAAGACGGGCAGGCCGGCGGCCTTGTTGCGGGCCGCGATCGTCCGCATCACCGGTAGCCAACCCGCGTCCAGGGTCTTGGGGGCGGGCGCGAGCCGACGCCCGGCGACACGCCACGGCTGCTCGACGAGCGCGACGTGGAAGCCGCGTGCCGGCAGCGCGGACGCGAGGGCGACCAGGTCGCGCGCCTCGATCCCGCCGCCGGCGCCGTGACCGACCACGAACCACGCGCGGGCCCTGCCGACCGCCCGGTGAAAAGTCACCCGGGCGAGCCCGACGGGCGTGTCGACCGACACCGTGTCGGGCTCGACCTCGGTCGGGTCGGCCGCGCCGGCCGGATCGGAAGCCGGATCGGAATCGGCGGCCGCGTCAGAAGAGCGTCGCGTCAACGGTGACCTCGTCGTCGGGGATCGGGTCGAGCAGGTGGGGAGCGTTGTTGCGGACGTTGTTGACGTCCACCGACACCGGATGCGCCGTCATGAAGCCGGGCCGCGGCGGGACCAGCAGGCCGCGTATCTCCTCGGGCTCGGTCAGCGCCGGGTCCAGCCACGCGTCCCACCGGTCCGACGTCAGTACGAGCGGCATCCGGTGGTGGATCCGGGACAGCTCCTCGTCGGCGTCCGCGGTCAGGATCGTGCACGTCCACAGCCACGCGAGCGGGTCGTCGTCCGCGCGCCCCTTGTCGCGCCACCACTCGTACAGGCCCGCGAAGGCCACCTCCGACCCGTCCTGGGCGTGGATCCAGAAGGGCTGCTTGCGCGACGCGCCCTTGGGCCCGTCGGGCGCGGTCTTCGGGGTGTGCCACTCGAAGTAGCCGTCGGCCGGGAGCAGACAGCGTCGGGCCGTGAACGCCTTCCGGTAGGAGGGCTTCTCGTGCACGGTCTCCGACCGCGCGTTGATCATCTTCGCGCCCGCGCCGGGATCCTTGGCCCACGACGGGACCAGGCCCCACTTGATCGTGCGCAGTTGCCGCACGGGGTCGCCGCCGGGCTCCGCGGCGCGTTCCAGGACCGCGTAGACCTGCTTGGTCGGAGCGATGTTCCAGTCGGGTTCGAGTTCGTCCGCCGGGTCGAACCGATCGACCTCGAACAACTCGACGAGGTCTTCGGGACTCTTGCTCGACGCGTACCGGCCACACATGGCACCCAGAGTGCCACGTGTCCACCCGGAAAACCGGGCCGGCCCCGGCAAACGACTACGCTTGCCCCGTGATGTCTGCGCTGTGGTCAGCCCCTGTTGCCTCTGCCCCCGTGACCGCCACCGTCGAGGTGCCCGGTTCCAAGTCGGTGACCAATCGCGCCCTCGTGTTGGCCGCGCTCGCCGACGGGCCCGGGTATGTGCGCCGCCCGCTGCGCAGCCGCGACTCGCTTCTGATGGTCGCCGGTCTGCGCTCGCTGGGCGTGGTGATCGAGGATCACGGCGACGACTGGTACGTCCTGCCCGGCCGGCTCGGCGGACCCGCCGCGGTGGACTGCGGCAACGCGGGCACGGTGATGCGCTTCCTGCCGCCGGTCGCGGCCCTCGCCGACGGCCCGGTGCGCTTCGACGGCGACCCGCGCTCGTACGAGCGCCCACTCGACGGCGTGATCAACGCGTTGCGTGACCTGGGCACCCGGATCGACGACGACGGCGAGGCCCGGTTGCCGATGACGGTGCTCGGCGGCGGCGGGGTCGAGGGCGGGGTCGTGCACATCGACGCGTCGTCGTCGTCGCAGTTCGTCAGCGCGTTGCTGCTGTCCGGACCGCGCTTCAACCTGGGCGTCGAGGTGCGGCACACCGGCACGTCGGTGCCGTCGATGACGCACATCGCGATGACGGTCGACATGCTGCGGGCCGCGGGTGCCCAGGTCGACGACGGCGAGCCCAACGTGTGGCGGGTGGCGCACGGCGCGCTGCTCGGGCGCGACATGGTGGTCGAGCCCGACCTGTCCAACGCCGGCCCGTTCCTGGCCGCGGCGCTCGTGACCGGTGGCGCGGTGACCGTGCGCGACTGGCCCGAGTACACCACGCAGCCCGGCGACCGGTTGCGCTCGATCTTCACCGAGATGGGCGGGACCTGCGCGCTCGGTCCGGCGGGCCTGACCCTCCAGGGCGGCGCGCGGATCCGGGGCATCGAGGCCGACCTGCACGACGTCGGCGAGTTGACGCCGGTGATCGCCGCGGTCGCGGCGCTGGCCGACGGACCGAGCCGGTTGACCGGCGTCGCCCACCTGCGCCTGCACGAGACCGACCGCCTCGCGGCGCTGGTCAAGGAGATCAACGATCTCGGCGGCGACGTCAACGAGATCGAGGACGGCTTGGAGATCCGGCCGCGCGCGCTGCACGGCGGCGTGTTCCACACCTACGACGATCACCGCCTCGCGACGGCGGGTGCCGTCCTGGGCCTGCTGGTCCCGGGCGTGGAAGTGGAGAACGTGGAAACCACCGCGAAGACCCTGCCCGACTTCACCGGCCTGTGGACGAGCATGCTGACCGCGCGGAACGGCTGAGGGGCCCGGGAGATGGCCGGTCTCGGATCGAACCGCCGCAAGGACCTGGACGAGGACGACATCCGGATCCGTCCGGGCAAGCGCGGCTCGCGGCCGCGCACCCGCACCCGGCCCAAGCACGAGGACGCCCGCGAGGGCCGGGTCCTGACCGTCGACCGGGGGCGCTACACGTGCCTGTTGGAAGACGAGTCGGCGGACGAGAGCCCGACCGGGGACCGCTCGATCACCGCGATGAAGGCCCGCGAGTTGGGCCGCAAGGGTGTCGTGGTGGGCGACCGGGTCGGCATCGTCGGCGACCTCAGCGGCGAGTCCGGTTCGTTGGCCCGCATCGTCAGGGTCGAGGAGCGGCGCAGCACGCTGCGGCGGACCGCCGACGACGACGATCCGTACGAGCGGATCATCGTCGCCAACGCCGACCAGCTCGCGATCGTGACCGCGCTGGCCGACCCCGAGCCGCGGCCGCGGTTGATCGACCGCTGCCTGGTCGCGGCCTACGACGCGGGTCTGGAACCGCTGCTCGTGCTGACCAAGGCCGATCTGGCGTCCCCCGACGACCTGTTGGCCATGTACGGCGCCTTGGGCGTGGAGTACGTGGTCACCAAGAGCGAGTCGAACTGGGACCTGGACCCGATCCGCGCGCGCCTGGCCGGCAAGACCACCGTCTTCGTCGGGCACAGCGGCGTCGGCAAGACCACTCTGGTCAACGAACTGGTCCCCGACCACCAGCGCGCGGTGGGCCACGTCAACGAGGTGACCGGTCGTGGTCGGCACACGACCACGTCGGCGCTGACCCTGCGGCTGCCGGTGTTCGAGCGCGGCGAGGGTCAGGGGTGGGTGGTCGACACCCCGGGCGTGCGCTCGTTCGGTCTCAACCACGTGGACCTCAGTCGGGTGATCAACGCGTTTCCCGACCTCGCGGCCGGCACCGAGGACTGCCCCAGGGCGTGCTCGCACGACGAGCCGGACTGCGGCCTGGACGCGTGGGTTGCGGCCGGGCACGCCGACCCGGCCCGGCTCTACTCGCTGCGGCGCCTGCTCAAGACCCGCGAGCGCGACGAGGGCGACTAGCCGCTCTTCGCGACGAAGGTCCGCGCGACCGACCGTCGCGGCGGTGCGCCCGCGCTCAGCGCAGCCGGGCGCTGCTGTTGTCCACCGTGCTCTTCCACACCGCGCTCGACCCGGAGTGGCCCACCCGCGCGACCTGGACGACCGCGAGCACCGCGGCCACCACGGTCAGCACCGCGACGACGGGTGCCACGTACGGCGGTATCGTCCGCGGCCGGAAGGTGGCGGCGGCCCGGTGGCGGGCGACGAGCAGCAGCACGAGCGTGATGCCGAACAGGCCGATGGCGTACCACAGCATGTCGGCGCCCCGGTCCACGTGCGTCTGGACGGCGGCGGCGCGCTGACCGTCGCTCAGCCGGTCGAGGCGGGTGAGCAGCTTCTCGCCGCTCTGCTTGGCGACGAAGGTGGTGAGCGCCGCGACCGCGTCGAGACCGACCACCCACCACCCCAGCCGCAACAACCAGGCCCGGCGGACCGCCACGAGCACGCTCGCGACCGCCGCCACCGGTACGACGACCACCGCGAGGTGCACGACCAGGACGTGAGTGGGCAGGCCGAGGACGGTGTCGAACATGAACCGGGTCTCCTTGCTGTGGGGGGTCCGAGGGAGAGGACGACCCTCGCACAGTCCAACGGATCCCACCGTGCCCGGGTTCAGCCGACGTCGAACCGGGTGTACGAGGGGTCCTCGGGTCGGCGTCGGCGGGTGGGCGCCTGCCGGCGGTCCCGGGTCGGGAAGGGGGGCCAGCCCCACCCCGGGTTCGGGTGACCGCCGGATGCCGCCCCCGAGTGCCCCGCTCATACAGTTTGGACAGCTTCGGATCACCTGTCGGGGAGAGTGTCATGAAAAGGCCGCTGCGCACGCTGTTGATCGTCTTCGGTGTGGTGATCACCGCCGGAGGGATCCTTCTGGCGGCCTGGGTCGGGATCATCCTGTTGTCGAGTCACGACGTGCGGGCCGAGAAGACCTTCCAGCTCACGAGCAACGATCTGGTGATCGACGCCGACAACGGCGGCGTGACGATCGAGCCGGGCGCGTCGGGGGTGATCGAGGTCAGGCGCAAGGTCACCGACAGCATCGACGGGCCCGACCCGACGTGGTCCCTGGAGGGCAACCGGCTCAAACTGCGGCTGCACTGCTCGACCTTCTTCGGCTTCTCGTGCGACGGTTCCTACGCGATCAAGGTGCCGCTCGGCCTCCCGCTCACCGTGGCGACCGACGACGGCGGAGTCAACGTGTCCGGTCTCAGGCAGAACATGAAGATCACCACGGACAACGGCCACATCGACATCAGCGACAGTGTGGGCGACTTGACCATGCGCACCGACAACGGCGGCATCGACGTGACCCGCACGACCGCGAACACCGTCAAGGCCACCACCGACAACGGCGGCGTCCGGCTCCGGTTCGACAACAGCCCCACCGCCGTGGACGCGCGGACGGACAACGGTGGGGTCAAGATCACCGTGCCCGACGACGGGACCGACTACGAGGTCGGCGTCAAGACCGGCAACGGCGGCAAGGATGTCGGCCTGGACAACGTCCGCGGCTCGACCCACAAGATCACCGTGCAGACCGACAACGGCGGCGTCAGCATCCAGCGCACGGCCCGCTGACGCCCGCCGGCGCACCGGTGGGGTCGTCGCTCAGACCGGGAACGACCCGCCGGTGCGCCAGTACACCCCGCCCTCGCGGCCGAGGAAACCCTCGTCCACGAGGTGCCGGCGCAGCGCGGCGTGGTCGTCCGTGAAGATCCGCAGGGCCTCGACGATCTCGCCCTCGTCGTAGCGCAGTCCGGGTTCGAAGCTGCCCGCGATGTGATCGAGCACGACGAGTCGCTTGGCCCGCTGGACCGGCAGCCGCCGGATCCGGCCCTGCGTGAGGTAGGTGCGCAGCACGGCCGCCTCGGCGGGGTCGCGGTCGGCGAAGGAGTCGTCGGGGGCTTTGCCGAGCCCGGCCGCCGCCTGGGCCAGTGCCTCGGGGCATGCGTGCCATCCGTCACCCACGCGCGCGGCGAGGCCGACGGCCTCCAACCGGGCGAGCACCTTGATCGTGTCGCGCACCGCGAGACCCGCCCGGTCGGCGATCTCGGAGCTGAGACGGGCCTCCAGGACGAGCGCGGCGAAGACCTTCAACCGGGCCTCGTTCGCGAGGAGACGAAGCAGCTCCGCGGATTCGTCGGCCGGCCCCATGGGTCGATGGTAGGACTTCGCGGCCGGGCCGGGACCGGTTGGCGCGGAGGATCACTCGGATGGCCGGCGGGCCGTCTCAGTCGCCGCGTACCCCGAGTTCGTCGATGTGGGCGAGCATGTCACCGGGCTCGTCGTACACGCGGAACGCGTGTGCCCGCTCCAGTTCGTCCGCGCCGTAGCCGCCGGAGAGCAGGCCGACGCCGAGCGAACCGGCCCGCCGTGCGGCCAGCAGGTCCCAGATGCTGTCGCCGACCACGACGCACTGCCCGGGGTCCATGCCCAGCTTCGCGGCGCCGGCCAGGAACAGGTCGGGGTCGGGCTTGGCCCGCGCGACCTCGTCCCGGGTGACCATCGGCAGGTCGAGCGGGGCGCCGAGCTTGGCCAGCATCGGCTCGGCCCCCGCCCGGCGTCCGCTCGTGGCGATGGTCCACGGGATGCCCACGTTGGTGAGGTGGCGCAGCAGTTCGGGGGCGCCCGGGAGCGGCTGGATCGACTTCACCCGGGCGGCGTAGTTGCGCCCGTGTGCGTCCTGGAGCGCCTCGACCTGGTCGGCGGGCAGATCCAGGCCCGTCTCGCGTTGGATGCCCTTGACGAACAGGCCGCCGCTCATCCCGATCTTGCGATGGATGCGCCACATGGCGAGGTCGATGCCGGCCTCGCTGAGCGCCTCCTGCCACGAGATGACGTGGTGGTAGACGCTGTCGACGAGGGTCCCGTCGAGGTCGAAGACGAAGGCGGGCGGTCGGGAGTGTACAAGTTCGGTCATACCGAAAACCTAGCCCGCCCGCCCGGGTAGGGCATCGCGCAGTCAGTCCTGCCTGCCCAGTTCGACCATGTCGGTGACCTCCGCCTCGCGGGCCACCTCCTCCGCGCGGATGCGTTTGTCGCGATCCAGGGCCTCGGCCTGGTCCTCGTCGTCGCGCATCAGCCTCTCGACGTTGGAATCCCCCATGTCGAGCACGCCCATCTCGGCGAACGTCGTGCGCACCTTGGGACCCCACAGGCCGATGTCCTTGATGCACGGCACGATCCGGCTGAACAACAATCGGCGGAACTCGCGCAGGTATTCGGAGTTCTCGGTGGCCTCGCGTGCCTCCGCCTTGTCGATCTCGAAGTTGTCCCACACCTCCTCGTCGCGCAGTCGGTCACGCATCAGGTAGCACCCCTCGACGACGAACTCCTCGCGCTCGCCGCGCTCGGCGTCGGTGAGTTGGGCGTAGTAGTCGCGCAGCGCCATCCGGCCGAACGCGACGTGTCGGGCCTCGTCCTGCATGACGTACGCGAGGATCTGCTTCGGCAGCGCGACGGAGGTGATGTCGCGCAGCATCCCGAAGGCGGCCAACGCGAGTCCTTCGATGAGCACCTGCATGCCGAGGTAGGGCATGTCCCAACGCGCGTCGGACAGGGTGTCGTCGAGCAGCGACTTCAGGCTCGCATTGATCGGGTAGTACAGACCGACCTTGTCCTTGAGGAAGCGCGCGTACGTCTCCGCGTGTCGGGCCTCGTCCATGACCTGGGTGGCCGCGTAGAACTTGGCGTCCAGGTCGGGCACGCTCTCGGCGATCCTCGCGCTGCAGATCAGCGCGCCCTGCTCGCCGTGCAGGAACTGACTGAACTGCCAGGCGATGCTGTGCCGGCCGAGCTCGTCGCGCTCGCGTGGCGACATCATGTTCCAACTGCGCGTGCCGTACAGGGAATGCATCTCCTCGGGAAAGCCGAGCGGGTTGACCGGGTCCACCGGCAGATCCCACTCGATCCGCCGGGCGGCGTCCCACTGCTTGTCCTTGCCCTTGGCGTACAGCGCGAGGAGCCGGTCGCGGCCCTCGTCGTATTCCCAGTCGAACCGGGCGGCCCCGGTCGCCGGGACCTCCCAGACGGTCATGTCGGCGGGTATCGCGTACAGGTCGTGCGTCGACACGGGCGTTCTCCTCGCTGCAGTCGACAGACGTGCCGGCGGCGGAAGCCGTACCGCTGTCCTACGCCTTCGACGCGCCGACCGGAAGCCCCCGGACCAACCCGATTACTACCGAGTAGCCTTCCTTGTCGGCGACTCGCCCGACTGCGGCGGCGTGGCCGGCTCGACGGGCGTCCGCGCAGCCTGCCGGCCCTGCGCGGGGATCGCGCCGGCCTCGGGACCGGTGACCG